>JBLHUR010000203.1:0-9046 GCA_047629805.1 Akkermansiaceae bacterium
TGAATCCCTTGGTCAATTGCTTGCCGGCCAATTTGTCGGTGAACTCGGATGAAATCTTTCCATTGATGAAGAACTGGAAGTGATTCCCCTTGGCGACAATCCGGCAGGCGTTCCAATCGCCTTTTTTGATCTCCTTGACCTGCACGGAGTTCGCGATCCTGTCGTGGTGTCCTTCACCCTTTTCATCGATCACAAGCCGGGTTCCCCTCTTGCACGGAAACTCTTTTCGCGTGTCTTTACCGAAGCATTTTATGTTGTCAGACAATCTGCACAAACCGTCGATTCTAAAATGAAAGTCTCCCCCCAAGGTCTCTGGTGTTCGTTGCCGTAAGCCCTCGGGCAAACGGATTGACCCAAAGCTGTCCGGCAAATGACCGCTGCGTCACGCTGTCTGCGGGGCGGCAAGCGCCCTGGTCGCAGACATCGCGCCTGGCACGCCAGCCCGGTCCCCTCGCGCGTTGTGGTTCGTGAGTTCGGTCGCTGGTTACGCTGACCGATGCGGCAAAGGAGCTGGAAGTAGCGGCACTTTTTTAGGAACGATCATCAGAGGAGTTGGGCCAAGAGTTTATTGACGAGTTTGAGCGTGCCATCGTTCTGATTTTGGAAATGCCTCAAGCTTGGCGTTTACTGGATTCGAACTTTCGGAGATTTGAATGCTAAGCATATTCCCCCAAAACCAAATCCTTTCCAACCCATCCCAAAACCCATATCTTCTCTCCAACCCATCACCCCCATCCGCTCCTCCCTTCCCATCGCCGCCATCCTCCTCGGCCTTGCCTCCGGCTTCACCGCCCGAAGCTTCAAAACCCACTCCCCACTGAAAACTCCCCTAACAACAACCCAATCAACAAGCCCCAAATCTCCCCCGCCCTCAACCACTCCATCCCCCCTTGATCATTCCCCTCTCACTCTCCAAAACCTCCCCTCAAACTCCCGCCACCAAGCCCAACTCTACCTCTTCCTCCACCAAGCCTCCCCCGCCGAACTCACCGACCACTGGCTCACCCTCCTCAAAGACAAAAACCCCTCCCAAGAAAGCCTCATCAACTTCGCCTCCCTCTGGGTCCAACGCGACCCCGAAAACGCCCTCACCCACCTCGCCAAAAGCAAATATCAAGATCTCTACTGGCGGACCCTCGCCCGCCACGACCCCCAAAAATCCCTCGCCCAAGTCGATCCCAAAAACGGTCACCACCTCGCCAAAGTCATCTCAGCCATTGGCTCTCGCAACCCCGACCTCGCCATCTCCTATTTCGAAAAATCTTCCGAGTATTACCGAAAGTTCGCCATCGAAGGGATCATCACCGGCCTATTCAAACGAGACCCCGCCGAAGCCCTTAATTTTGCCTACAAACATCGCTCGGAAGAATACAACTTCCCCCTCGGCCAACACCTCCAAAAATGGGCCGCACAAGACCCCCACCAAGCTTTCGCCTGGGCTCTCGCCCACCCCGAAACCCACAAAAACCACCTCGCCCGACTCGCTCCCATCCTTCTCAACTGTGACCCCGAATTCTTCGCCCAAGAGTTCGAAAAATTCCCCACCGGTGAGGTAGGAACCCAACTCCTCCAAGCCCAAGCCACACATCTCGCCCAAATTGATCCCCGCTCAGCCCTCACTTTGGCAGACCGGCAATCTCCTGATCTACGTAGGACCCTTCTCAAGGAAATCGGAAAATCCGTCATTCACGAACACCCCGACCTCGCCCTCGAAATCCTCTCCCGGATCGTCACCCAAGACATTGATCGAACTCCCGACCCTTCCCAAAAGAAATCTAGGGTTGGAACGCCCCCAATCTGGACTTCCGACTGGGTCAAAACCGTCGTCCAAGCCTATCCCGAGTCCGTCATGGCGTTTGCCAATGCCGCAGATTCCCAACCCGACACTCTCCCCACGAACACGGTCAACGCCATGAAAGCTTGGCTAAAGGAAGACATCACTACCTCGCCTGCTGGCTCATCAAAGATCAAGGAGCCGCAACCTCCTATATTCTCACCAAGCCTACCGGCTTCTACCCTGCTTACTCAATGTCACACGCCATTCAGATCCTCGCTAAATCTGAATTCAATCTTGCCTTTGATCTCACCAAAAACCACCTCACCAACGACGAAGTTCTTAATCCCGCCCTCTTAGCCCTCGCCGCTCAAGACCTGCAAGCATTCATCACATTAAGAGCAACCCTGCCCGACAAAGTTCAGCAAAAAATCACCCCAACCATCGTCGCCAGCCTCCTACAATCCGACTTCCAAGGGGCACTCTCACACCTTTCCCATCAAGAAGACGCCCCTGCCAAACTCATCGCCGCCAAGGACATCTTGGGCGATCAACCTTTCTCCGAAGCTCTCTTCGACAACCTTGGGCAACTCCCCGACGGCTGGCTCCAGAGAGTCTTGGACGAGAGCTATCTAATGGGTTCTGCCAAAAGCCTCCCCTGGCTCGAACTTGGCTCGGATCAACTTGGGATCACCCCCAAAGCCTTTGGTAGGCTTCTTACGAGTCAACAAAGCACAAAATTTGGGCCCCTAAATCGACCTCGAATTCTTACCATTTTGAACAATCCTGCAATCCCCTTCCGAGCCCGCTCAATGTTCATGTATGGGCAGTGGGGACAAATCCCGTATGACCAATTCACAAGCGAGCTGGATCAAATCAACGACCTCGCCCTCAAAGCAGACTTTCTAAAAATCCGGGCGCCCTTCGAATGACCTGACTCGCCCCACCGGATACCACCGCCTCTGGCCCGCCAAAAACGTCGCCCGCACTTGGCTGATCTATTCACCCACCGAAGCCGCTTCCTGGCTCAAAACCCTCCCCGTAAACGAGCAATCAGAGAGCAAAACCTTCCTCTCCGAGTAAGAACTCTCGAAAATCCTTTCCAAAAACTTATTGCCTCAGTTGCCCATCGGACATTATGAGCGCACCCACGCAGACGAACCGAGGTTTCTTCCACAGCGAAGACGGCAGCCCTGCCACATGACCTAACAGGAGACAAACCGATGGCATTCACACCAAGCAAAGATCACAAACGCATCGCGCGGGAGCAGAAAAAGCTCGAAAAACGCATGGCCCGCGACGAAGCAAAAATTGCAAAAGTCGAAGCTCAACGAGCCGAGGAAGAAGCCGCTGAACAAGCCGCCATCATCAAGGCCAAGGAAGACGAAGAAGCCCGCATCGAAGCCGAATTCGAAGCCGAGCTGAAAGCCGAAGAGGAAGCCAAGGCGACAGGCTAGCCCTGGATTTTCCTTACAAAAAGCTCCCCCAGCAACGATCCTCACGGGATCACGGACCACCGCCCCAGACTGCCGTCTGAGGAATCGTGACTCCTCTACAAAAGCATTCTGAAGGAATACCGGTAGGCGCTGCCCTCCCGCTCAACTCAAGACCCCCGCTCGCCCGAATCACGAGCCTTCCGAGCCGCCGCCTCGCGTAGCTTGTCCTTCTTACTCTTGCGACGCCCCTTAACCCCACCCGTCCCCGACGATCGCGGCGGCCCAAAATCAGTCGGCTCAAAACCCTCGATCACCTCCCGCGCCATTGACAATCCATTGCGCTTCTCGATCAGGTTAAAATGCGTTGTCGATTCCGCCGTCACAAAGCTCACCGCTTCCCCCTTCTCCCCCGCCCGCCCCGTCCGCCCAATCCGGTGGATATAATCAGCCGGCGATCTCGGCAGTTCATAATTGAGCACCACCGGCAAGCGCACAATATCCAGCCCACGGGCCGCCAGATCCGTCGCCACCACCACCTGGATCGTCCCGCTTTTAAAATCGCGCAAAACATCCGTCCGGGCCCCTTGGCTCAGATCACCATGTAACGAAAGGGCCTCGATCCCATTGCGGTTCAACTTGTCCGCGACATGATCCGCCGTGTATTTGCGCCCCACGAAAACCAGCACCCGCTCCCACCCTTCTTCCGTAATCAAATGACGGAGTAAAGGCGTCCTCTTCGCCTTATCTACCCGGATCGCCCGTTGCTTAATATCCGGAACCTCCTCCGGCTCCGGCTCAATCTCAATCCGCCGAGGCTCGCGCAATATCTCTCCCGCCATCGCCTCCACCGACTTCGGAAAAGTCGCCGAAAACATCAAATTCTGACGTTGACCCGGCAACAACTTCAAAATCCGCGAAAGCTCATCCGCAAAGCCCAAATCCAGCATCCGATCCGCCTCATCCAGGACCAAAGAACTCACCCCATCCAGCGTCACCGCATTCTTCTCCACCAGATCCAGCAAGCGCCCCGGAGTCGCCACAATCATATCAGCCCCCCCGCGCAGCGCCATCATCTGCGGATTGATCGAAACTCCCCCCACCGCACTCACCACCTTGGCCCGCTCCGGGAGCCCCTTGGCATACTCCTGCACCACCTCCCTCACCTGCGCCGCCAACTCACGAGTCGGCACCAAAATCAAAGCAAAGACCCGCTTCGGCTTCGTCCGCTCCGCTCCCAACCAACGCTCCAAAATCGGCAGCACAAAGGCCGTCGTCTTCCCCGAACCCGTCTTCGCCGTCACCAAAAGATCACCTCCCGCCAGCACCTCCGGAATCGCAGCCAACTGCACCGGCGTCGGTTCATCAAAATGCGCAACCGCTTGAACCAAGGGCGCTGACAAACCGAGCGAAGAGAAAGACATAAAGCCTTTTACGGACGATCCCACAAATCAGCAACCCCCATCCCTTGGGAGACTCTTTATTTGGCCGAAGCCAGCTCCACACAGATCAGCTGATTCTGACTCCGCATCACCAGCTTCCCCTTCGAAAAAGCCATCGGAGCCCACAGCTCGCGACCCGGCTCTTTTGAAAAAACCTTCGCCCTCGCCAACTCCTCATACTTCCCACCCGGCTTCACCAATCGAAGCTCCCCCGTATCGCCATCCTGACTCACAATCACTCCGCCAATATTCAAAATCGACCCACCATTCAGTTGCGGCTCCTTCCCCGTCGACCACTTCACCGCTCCATCCGGAGCAAGACTTACCAACCCACTCACGGCACTGCCCCTTCCCTTATCGGCCGTCAGATAAAGCTTCCCTTCGATAACCAGCGGCGCATGAAATTTCGCCCCAAAAGGCATCTGCCCCGCCTTGCTCACCTTCATCATCTCTCCCTCCATTTCAAACTTCAAAATCCGCGTCCCCTTCTTGTAACCCGCCGTAAAGATCGCAGTCCCCTGGTCCAACATCAGCAAATTTGGAATAGCATTAAAAATCCCCGATCCAAAATCTTCGACATGTTTAAAAACGGTCTTCCCCGTCTTCGGCTCCACTCCCAAAATCACCAACTCTTTCCGCCCAAAATCACCCGGCATCACCAGCACCTCACGTCCCAAAATCGTCATCAGCTGCGGCGACGAATGTGAACTCCCCACCGCCTCACTCGTCCACATCGTCTTGCCCGTTTTCACATCCAGCGCCGCCAACCCAAGCGCATCTCCCAAAGGAGCCACATAACAAAGCCCATCCTGAACCACCGGATGCCCCGCCCACCCAAACCTCGGCGGCTCCGCTTTAAATCGCTCTCCCATATTCACCACCCAACGCTCCTTCTTCGTCTTCCGGTCGATACAATAAACCCACCCAAATCCGCTCGTCACATAAACGGCATCATCCGTCACCGTCGGCACCCCGCGCGATCCCGGATGCGAAATCCTCCCCGGCACATCGTGGTTCCAACTCCATTTCTCTTTCCCCGTTTCCAGATCGAGGCAGGAAAGCACATCAAAACTCTGATCGACCCGATCAATATGAAACACCTCATCTCCCACAATCGCCGCGCCCCCAAACCCCGCATTCACATCCACTTCCCACACCACCTTCGGCCCAGCCTCGGGAAATGAAGTCATCACCTTGCCCATCAGAACCGTGTTATCGTCGTTCGCACCCATGAACCGAGGCCAGTCAGCCAGAAGAGGCACACAAAGGGTGACTGAAATCGGGAGGAAATTGGTGAATTTCATGACGAAGATTAACACAAATTTGGAGGTTCCCTATTCCAAAATGGAGGTCACTCAGTGAGCGGTTCTCCTGCCTTCGGATCAACGTCATCACTAGGGAACAGCAACCTAACTCGTTTTCATTAACGGCTCCCACATTCATCGCAATGAAGCCGGGGTCAGCCCCTTTGATTCCTCGGTCCAAAATGGCGATGCCGTTTGGGAAGGACTCCGACTTTATCAAGGGAGAATCTTTCGCCTCGAAGCCCACTTGGACCGCCTTTGCAAAAGCGCCGAAATGCTACGATACGAGGGGATGCCGACCAGAGAAGAGATCATTGCCGCACTCACCAAGACCTTGAAAGCCAATCGCATGACCGACGCCGTGCACATTCGCCTCACTGTCACGCGCGGACTGAAATACACTTCGGGACTTGATCCCCGCATCAACATCCGGGGCTGCTCCCTCATCATCCTCGCCGAACACAAACCACCCGTTTACGACCGCGACGGGATCTGCCTGGCAACGGTCCGACAGCGCAGGCCTTTTGCCGATGAAGTCCTTTAAAAGTCCTTTCTTCCCTGTAAAAAACCCCACCGGGCTCCGTATTTAACTTGTGTGACAGCCCTTGGTTTCCCCTGAACTTGCTGTATCTTTCAAATGCCTCCCTCAAACACTCTTCCCAAATTTCATCTCATGCTCCATCGCATCTCCATTCTCCTTCTCACTTCGACTTTTTTAGCAGGTGCCGAGATTTCCTTTAACCAGGACATCCGCCCCATCCTCTCATCGAAGTGCATCGCGTGCCACGGACCCGACGACGGCCTCGATGCGAAAGGCAAAGCCAACCGCAAGGCCGGCCTCCGCCTCGACACCCCCGATGGTGCCTACGCCGAAAAAGACGGCCTCATCGCCATTGTCCCAAACTCCCTCACCGACTCCCAAGCCTGGCAGCGCATCACCGACAAGGACGACCCCATGCCCCCCGACGATGGCCACGCCAAACCTCTCACCGAAGGCGAAAAAGAACTCATCAAAGAATGGATCGAACAAGGGGCCCAATATGAAAAATTCTGGGCCTTCGTCCCCGCAAAAAAGCAAACCCCGCCTGAAGTCAAAGACACCGCATGGCCCACCAGCGAGATCGATAAGTTCACCCTCGCCAAAATCGAATCAAAAGACAAATCCCCAAAATCCCGTGCCGATAAACGCACCCTCATCCGCCGCCTCGCCCTCGACCTCACCGGCCTCCCCCCTACCCTCGACGAGATCAAAACCTACCTCGCCGACACCTCTCCCCAGGCCTACCAAAATCTCGTTGAGCGCCTCATCGCCAAGTCATCCTACGGAGAACACATGGCCAAATTCTGGCTCGACCTCGTCCGCGTCGCCGACACCAACGGCAACCACCACGACCACTTCCGCGACCACTCCCCCTACCGCGACTGGGTCATCAAAGCCTTTAACAAAAACCTTCCCTACGACGAATTCACGAAATTCCAAATCGCCGGCGACCTCTACAAAAAACCCACCGAAGAACAACTCATCGCTTCCGGCTTCAACCGCCTCCACCTCATCATCGACGTCGGCACCGCCCTCCCGGAAGAATCCCACTTCAAAAACGTCGTCGACCGCGTCTCCGCCGTCGGCACCGCCTTCATGGGCCTCACCCTCGGCTGCGCCGTCTGCCACGACCACAAATACGACCCCATCACCCAGAAGGACTTCTACCAAATGTATGCCTTCTTCAACAACTTCGACGGCCAACCCGAAACCGGCGGCCGAGGCACCCCCGACTTCTACCGCGGACTCCAGCAACCCTACATTGAGCTTCCTACCGAAGAGCAAAAACAGACTCTCGCTGACTTCGATCACAAGATTAACGAAGCGAGTGAACTGATTAAAAAATTCAAACACGCCCTCGGTTTTCCGGTTATCCCGGCAGGTGCCTTCGTTCCCAAACTCACGAAAGAACAAGCCCAAGCCAAACTTAAGGAAACAGAAAAGGGTCTCTCCAATCTAAAAAAACAGCATAATTCCCACCTCCACGCCGTCCGCGGAGCCATGGTCATGCGCGAGGCCAAAGACATCAACCCCGCCCACCTTCGCATCCGCGGAGACTACGCCCAACTCGGCGATGTCGTCCCTCGCAACACCCCACACTTCCTACCCCCACTCAAAAAATCCGGCAACATCCCCTCGCGCATGGACCTCGCCAACTGGCTCGTCGAAAAAGAAAACCCCCTCACCGCCCGCGTCGCCGTCAATCGCTTCTGGCAACAGTTCTTCGGCACCGGCCTCGTCAAAACATCCGAAGACTTCGGAGCCCAAGGCATGTGGCCCTCCCACCCAAAACTCCTCGACCACCTCACCCTTACCTTCATCGAATCAGGCTGGGACGTCAAAAAACTCATCAAAGACATCGTCCTTTCAAAGACCTACCAACAATCCTCCGCCGCCACTTCCGTAGATTACGAAACTGACCCGGAAAACCGTCTCCTCGCCCGAGGCTCCCGCATCCGCCTCGACTCCGAGGTCATCCGCGACCAACTCCTCGCCGTCACCGACACCCTCAACACCGACATGGGTGGCCGTTCCGTCAAAACCCCACAACCCGTTGGACTCTGGAAGATGGTCGCCCTCCCCAGCTCCTTTCCCAACAAATTCCAGGCCGATCCCGACCCCGCTTCGAAGCGCCGCTCCATCTACTCCTTCTGGAAACGCGGCCTCGCCCCACCCCAGATGACCATCTTCGACGCCCCCAACCGCGATGCCTGCATCGCCCGCCGAGAACGCACCAACACCCCCCTCCAAGCCCTCCTCCTCATGAACGAGCCGGAGTACTTCGCCGCCGCCGGCCACAAAGCCCAAACCCTCATTGCCGAGCCCGGAACCGAAGACGAAAAACTCACCCGCCTCCACGAGACCATCACCGCCCACCCCCCCACCAAGGAAACCCTCAAGCTCCTCAAAGAAGGCCTCACCACCTTCCGCGCCGAAGGCGACGACCACTTCGCCTGGACCATGATCGTCCACACCCTTCTCAACCAAGACTCCTTCAAAAACAAAGAATAAGCCCCCAAACAATCGCGTGGGGCAAAGCCCTCTACGCGACC
>JBLHUR010000204.1:0-8964 GCA_047629805.1 Akkermansiaceae bacterium
GTGAGGCCGCTGTTTCCGGAGATTAGGACGAAGGCCTCGCTCCCCAAAACCTGAGATCTTGCTTCGAATCCAGGTTGGAGCGCCGATCCTAAATTCTTTAGCCCTGTTGGCTGAATTGGCTTTGAGATACTTCTATCCGTCGGCCTTGCCGGGTTTACTTTTGCCGAAGACGGACTTGAGCTCGGTGACTTTGGTGAGCACGAGTTGACCGTGGCGTTCGCTGCTGTTGCCGGTCAAGGTGATCGGGGTGCCGACGTGGTAGGCGAGGTTGAAGCGGTGGAAATCACTGAAGCCGACCTCGATTCTCACTGGAGCTTTGTCATCGACATCGATGTAGAAGACTTTGGCCTCGTCGAGGTTGTCGGACATTCGCAAGCGTCCTTGGACGGTGATCTTGCCATTTGCAACCTTCACCCAGTTGTCGAAGGGGCGCTCTTGGTATTCTTCAAAGGCACCGCCGTCGAGGCCTGGAAGTGGCGTCGAGGAGTTGGCGTAAGATGGGGTCTCGATGCCGAATTTCTCAAGCAGGGAAAGGTGAAGTCGGCCAAGTTCCTGGTTTTTGGAATACCTGAGATAGCGGCCGGTCTTGAGCATCCCGCCGCCCTTGCCGGCGAGCACGATCGGGATGCGCTGGGCGGTGTGGTTGTCGCTGTGGCCCATCCCGGATCCGAAGAGCACGATGCTGTGATCGAGAAGCGATCCGTTCTGGTCTTTGTAGGATTTGAGTTTGGTCAGCAGGTAGTCGAACTTCTCCATGTGCCACAGGCTGATCTTGAGGAGATCATCGATGTTGGTGCGGCTGAAATTACGGAAGAAATGCGAGAGGTAGTGGTGCTGTTTTTTGATGCCGAGGAAATCGAAAATCATGCGGCTGTTGCTGTTGCCGAGCATGTAGCTGATGCAGCGGGTCGAGTCGGTCCAGAGGGCCATTGCCATGACGTCGAGCATCGCTTCGACTTGTTCGTTGAGGTCGCCAGAGCTTTCGGGGCGTTTGAGGGTGGAGAAATCGATGCCGCCGGGTCCACTGACCGGGGTCATTTTTTCGAGCCGCTGCTCAGTCTCGCGGACCACCGTGAAATATTCTTCGAGAGTTTCCTGATCTTCGCGTCCGGCTTTGCGTTGCAGGGCTTTCGCGTCGTCACGCACGCGGTCGAGGAGGCTGGAAATCTCCTCCCGCTGGTTTGGGTCGCGCATTGGGTTGCGGAAGAGTCGGTCGAAGACAAGCTGCGGATCGCTCTCGCGTGGGATGCGACTGCCGTCTTTGTCGTAGGAGATGTAGCTGCAGTCGATCTGATTGGTGAAGAGGCCCTCGGTTGTGAGTTCGAGCGAGCGGTGTGCAGTGTCACCGCTGATCTTGTCTGCGATGAGTTGATCGACCGAGGCGGCCTTGTTTTTGTGATGGCCGGAAAGGAAGCGGCGGGTCGAGTTGCTATGCGATGAGAAACCGAAGTCGCCCATATTATCGAGAATGAGCAAGTCGTCTTTATGTTTCGCGAAGGGCGCCATGAGTGGGGACATGCGGAAATCGTTTTCCTTGCCGCCTTCGATATTCCATGAGGGTGGGTGAACGCCGTTCGGTTTGAAAAGGGTGACGAAACGTAGCGGAGGTTTGGCGTCGCCCGCGAGATCAAGTGAGGCGGCCTTGGCGCTATTCTCCATCAGGTTGAGAAAGGGCAGGGGGACGAGGGCCCCGGCGGCGCTACGTAAAAATGTCCTGCGTTCGATATTCCAGTTTTTACTCATGGCTGATAATGGCAGTTTCGGTGATTGTTTCGCGAAATGGAAGGCTGTTTGCAACTTGTTGGAAGAGGTCCTGCCGGATCACTACTCTCGGCGCAATAGCTCGATCAGATACCTTATTTCACCGTCCACCTGGTTTTCGGCGGTGACGGTGAGGCCGATCTCCTTACGCAGAACCGTGCCGAATTCCCGGCGGAGCTCGAGGGCGGCTTGTTGCACTGCCCCCTCGGTCGTCCCGAGATCCACAGCGATGTTCGCGTAAGGGGCTGTTTCTTCGCCGGAAAAAAGACCCTTTAATTTCAAAAAGTGGGCCTCGCGTCCGCGCTTCCTGAGGCGTTCGTGCAACTTCTCCAACGCATTGTCGAAGAGGGTTCTCGCCCAGCGGGGGTCGAACGCTTCTTCCGGCGAGTCATCGATGCCACTTTGAGCGCTGTTCACTTCTTCGATCTCGTGCAGCGGAATCACGGGCTCGCTCCCGCCGCGCTTTTGCGCGGTGGCCGCCCGATACTGGTCGGTGCGCCACCGCTGCATGGAGGTGAGCAGGAATGACCGAAACAGTCCGTCGCCCCGCTCGATCTTGCGCAAAAACTCGCGGTTGAGCATATGAGAAAAGAAGCCCTGAACGGCATCGGCCGCCGCATGATGATCCCGTCCTTTCCGAAGCAGGAAGAAATAGAGGGGCGTCCAATAGGCTCGCGCGAGTTTTTCCCAGGCTACTTTGGCGGGCGAACCTTCATCATCGTCCTGAAGCAGGACCGACCAAGGAGTGGCGGGAAAGGTGCCGCGGCCTAAAGTATTTGCGTCGAACGTTCCGTCACCGGTATGGAAATTTTTACTGATCCTGAATCTCTAACTTCTCCGCATCAGCTAAGCCAACCATTTATTGAGCATTAGGCAGATACGGATTTTGCCGCAATGAACGGAATCTTCAAAAAAGAGGCCCGGTGCGCCTGTTTTGCCCTGATCTCTGGCCCGAAATAAGGGGGAAGCCGGAGGAGACAATCCATCGGCAGTCCCCGCACCCTGCGGCATTTGCGAGTCCGGTGCAAAAAAGTAAAAAAAGTTTCAGAATCTCCCTGAGCTTCCACCAAAAAATCCGTGTCACGAGGTGACAAGGCCTCAAGATCAGCCCTGCGTTTACATCTGAAAACCAACTCAGAGAAAGAATCCACCATCATGAAAAACAACTGCTTCCGAATCCTCTCAACCCGCTGTCGACTCATGCTGTCGCTGCTTATCGCATCCACGTTCCTTGCTGGTTCGGTTTTTGCACAAGACAAGAAGCAAGTCATCTTCAAGAATAGCCCGAGTGTCCCGGTAAATCTATACTGGGTTAACAACGAGGGGAACGATCAAAAGTACGGGGAGATTCCGAACGGCGAAAGTTTGCCGCAGCTGACGTTCGAAGAGGCACGCTGGGTTCTGAAGGACAAAGGCGGAGAACCGCTCGGGGATTACCCCGTCACCGCCAAAGCAAAGCAGACATTTACACTCAAAAAACCGACAGGAATTGTCTTAGGAAAGAAGGTGACGCTTGCAGGGAAGATCGAGCAAATCAAAACCTATGATGATGACGGTAAGGCTGTCTTTCCATTTTATCTAACCACCGATTCGAGGATTTTGGTGAAGCCTGCCGTTGATTTTGATCCAGGTGATACGAACCAAGTGCTCTGAGGTGGATCGTCGAGGGTAATCACAGAGTGCTGCAATTGGTTTCCGGTAAAACCAAAAAGGTCCTTTGGTCCAGCAGTCAATAGCCTGCTTCCACCGGGACGATGCTCGCTACTGCTCCCCGTGTTCGAGCCTCCACGTGGCTGCCCGATTGAAGGCTTCCGTGCCGTCGGGGGCTTGGGCACGAAGTCTTCCTTCACCATCGAGCACGAGAAAGATGTTCTCGTTGAGCCCCGACTCGAAGGAGACGGCGGCATCCGCACCGGGTTCTTTCGCGAGGGGGGGCGGAGGTGGAAGAATGCCCGGCTGTAGAGGTCGCGGGTCCATCGGATTTCCACGGTTTGGTCATCTCCAAGGATCAAGTATGGGCTGTGGCGCGAGGTGTCGATACCCGGAGCCGACGGATAGTTTTCGGCGACGAAGGCGTAGGTGTCCGCATTGATCTTGATCGCGGTCACCGCGATTCTCGTGGTGCCGGTTGAAGGTTCCGTCCGAAGAAAAACCGCAGGGAGCTGCGGGCTTCCAACCTCGGCTTCGAGGTCCTGCGTCTTGAGGTATAGGGAGGGCACCTTGCGGTCCTGATCACCTTGAAGAGAGAGCGGCGTCAAGTTTATCTTCCCAAGGGTGATCCGTCGGGCGAGCGTTTGATGTGGCCTATCGACGAAGGCGCTGACCACTAGGGATCCGCGGTTGTCGGCGTAGGAACCGGGTCGGGCGATCTCGTCATTCACACTGAAGTGGAGCCATCCGTGTTGGTTGTTGGGGAATTCTTGGTAGGCGGCCCGTAGTCCGAATGCCTTGCCCTTGCCAATTTTTGCCATGATCGCACTCCGCGCCAGATGAGGTGCCAGGAGTCCGTCCGTGCTTCCTGGGGAGACCTGACCTGCAGGCGCGAATGCACCATCTTCCGAGTAATGGACGTCTCCCGCGATGTTTATGGCGAATTGATTGTCGGAAGCCCCAAGCTCTATTATCGGCGGTCCCCACGCCTGGGCCGCGTTCGTGCCGGTGGCGAAGATCTTTGTGAGGCGGTAAACCTCTACGTTGATGACGACCCCCCAGCGCTACCCGATTCTCCCCTAGGCTGGATACAAGCCTCTGCTTTCGCGGTTCTTTGGTGTGGCTCATGTGAGGCAGACCAGGTGAAAGGAGTTGATTTAGTTGAGCGGGGATTGTTCGATGTTGCTTGGGATGAGGTTGTGACGAACTCATGATTCGGAGTCGCCGAAGGCATGGGAGAAGTGGATTTTTTCAGTGAAGCTGCTCAAAATATTTGCTAGTCTTTTGGGGTGAGCTTAAGATGTTTTTTTTCCGCTTTGTTGTTCCTTTGTGTCCCGCCGACCTTAGCGCAAACGGTGTCGCCGCTGAAAGCGAGCTACGATGTGGGAGAGGAGATTACGGTGGATTTTGCGGGCGGGCCGGGGAATTCGACGGATTGGCTGGCCTTTTATAGTCCGGGGAATATTCCGGATGGAGATCCGGGGTCGACGGCTTGGTTTTATACGAATGGGACGCAATCGGGTGGGGGAGCTGCGACTGAAGGGTCGGTGGTTTTTAGGGCGGGGATGCTGGCGGCGGGTGAGTATGCGGTGTGGTTTTTGGCGAATGACGGGTATGGGGTTTTGGCGGGGCCGGTGAGGGTGACGATTACGCGGGAGGCTTCTCCGCTGTCTTGGCTAGTTACGGAGTTTCGCAGGAGGCATGCGGTAAGTGGGGAGACTTATGCGGGGAAAATTTCGGCTTATGCGAGTGATGTGAGTTTTACTTTTAGTAAGGTTTCGGGACCGGGGTGGTTGCGCGTTTCGGCGGCGGGTGAACTGAGTGGGAGTCCGGGAGCGGGAGATGTGGGCCGTGGTGAATTTGTGGTGAGAGCGAGCGATGGCGTGAATGATGCGGATGCTACGATGAAGATTGAGGTGTGCGGCGCGGGGTCTGAGGTGGTGCGGGAGTTGAAGGTAATGACTTATAATGCTTGGCATGGATGGGGGCAGATTAATAACGGTCACCGGAAGGGGATAGAGTCGATCATTCGCTCGGATGCGGACATTATCGGGATGCAGGAGAGCACGGATAACGCGAGCGGTCAGGGAGGGTATCAGCCGCAGAAGGTTGCGGAGGCTTTGGGGTGGTTTTATCGAGTGGGTTCAAGCGGGTCGCTGGGGGTTTTGAGCCGCTATCCTGTTACTGATGCGACCTTGGTGGCAGGGAGTGCTCAGGGAGCGAAAATTCAGGTGACTGAGAATCCCAAGCAAGAGGTGATTCTGATGAACTGTCATCTGGACTACCAGAGGTATGGGCCTTATGCGGCTCAGGTCGCGGGGGCGACGGAGGCTTCGGTGCTGGCGGAGGAAAGGGCTTCGCAGCGGGATGAGCAGATTGATGCTTTGATGACGGGGATGGTGTCGATTTTGGCGAATGCGGGTGAGGTCCCGGTGTTCTTGACGGGTGATTTTAATGCGCCGTCGCATCTGGATTGGACTCCGGCAACGGCGAGGAATCATGGTGGGGTGGAGGCGGTGGCTTGGCCGACAAGTACGAGAGTTCTCGGAGATGGGATGAAGGATTCGTTCCGGGAAGTGCATCCCAAGCCGGAGTTGCTGGAAGGGGTGACTTGGTCTCCGATTTTCAAGGAGAGCGAGGCGCAGGACCGGATTGATTTTGTGTATTACAAAGGAGTGGGTGTGACTCCGGTGGCATCGGAGGGTTTTACGACTGAGATCGAGGTGACTGTGGGATCGTGGGGGGCATCGACGACTCCGGTTCTCAATAATACGTGGCCGAGTGATCACGCTTCGGTGGTGACGGTTTTTAAGATGGCGTCGGTTGATGGGGATGACGATGGGTTGTGTGATGCTTTTGAGCTGAAGCATTTTGGAGGGGTGGTGGTTCAGAGCGGAGCGGGGGATGCTGATGGGGATGGGGTGAGTAATTCGGAGGAGGAGGCGTTTGCGACAGATCCGGGAGATGCTGGTTCGCGGCCGAGGGTGGGGCTTGTTTTGGGGGTGGCTCCGAAGGTGGGTTTCACATTTTCGGAGGCGGCGTTTTCAAGGGGGTTGGTTTGTGAACGGTCGGTGGATTTAGATGCTTGGTTAGAGATTTGGAGTTTTAAGGGTGATCCTTTTTTGAAGGCAG
This sequence comes from Akkermansiaceae bacterium, assembly GCA_047629805.1. Classification (GTDB taxonomy): domain Bacteria; phylum Verrucomicrobiota; class Verrucomicrobiia; order Verrucomicrobiales; family Akkermansiaceae; genus SW10. The sequence goes on from JBLHUR010000204.1 coordinate 6,544, forward strand.
AGATGCTTTCGGTTGAGGTGGGTGCGCCGGGTCAGTGGGTGGCTGAAGTGGAGATCGAGGTGGGGGTGAATGAAGGGGTGTTTTATCGGTTGCGGTTGGATTAGGGGGATGAAGGAGCGTTGTGTGATTGGCGGGCGGAGTTGGGATGGCGGCCTGCGGGGGAGTTTTGATTTGTATCGGAGTGGTGGGCTTGGCCAGGATCTCTATTGATAGGAAACCCAGGGCGGCACTTTCGTTCTGCCCTGGGCTACGATAGATCGCCCCGGTTGGGGCTTGAGAGGCCGGGGTTGAAGGGGGTGGCGAAGAAGTGGAGGAGGATGGGAAGGAGGGTGAGGCCGAGGGCGGAGAGGGTGCCGGCGATGAGGGCGTATTCACGGAGGGTGAGTTTGAAGCCGTCTTCGTCGGTTTTTAATGAGCCGAGTTCGGAGAGGACGGAGGTGGGGACATGGCGGAGGTTACCATCGTGGTATTGGCCGCCGAGGCGACTGGCGATTTGTTGGAGGGCTCCGACATCTTGGCGGGATTGGCGGCCATCGATCATGGAGCCTTTGGTGGGATTTCCGACTCCCATGACGAGGGCTCCGGAGATGGAGGGAGGCATTTTGGGCATGCCGGTGGCGGGGACGGTGTCGCCATCGCTGACGAGGAGGAGGGTGGCGGAGTTGGGCGGCCAGTCGCGGGCGATTTTGGCGGCTTCTTCGAGGCCATCGAAGAGGCGGGTTTTGCCGACGGGGAAAACGGAGGAGAGGGGGAGGCCATCTAGGAAGTTGAGGACGACTTCGGCGTCGCGGCTTTCTTGTACGACGGGTTTGGCTCCGTTGTAAACGGCGACGAGGGTGAGGTGGAGTTTTTCGTCGGTGATTCGTTTGAGGAGGGATTGGACGAGTTTGGAGGCGCGCTCGGTGCGGGAGAGGCCTTCGTTTTCGCCGGAGTCCTGAAGGCGCATGGAGGGGGAGACATCGACGACGAGGAGGAGGTGGCGGCGTTCTTTTGGTTCGACTTCTTTGACTTCGGCGCGGTGGGCTTTTGGTTCGATATAGAAGAGGGTGGTGAGGGACCAGGCGAGGCCTGTGAGGAAAAGAACGCGGAGGATGGGGGCGAGGATGGTGAGGGCGGAGAATCGTCCGGCGGGTCCGAAGGCGAGGTGGCGGACTTTGGCAATGCGGCGGGTGTGCAGGAGTTCGGCACCGGCGGCGAGAATGGCGGTGGTTAGGGCGACTAGGATGGCGGGCATGGGGAGAAAACTCTAAATTCTTTACCAGGGAGTGTAGCGAAGACCAAAGAGGGTGATCAGATAAAGGGCGGCGATTGACATTGCGGTAATCAGATAGGGCTTGAAGTTATCGACGGGGTCGGGGGTGAGGCGGACGAGGGAGGCTTGGGCCATTTCGTCGATTTGTAGGAAGACGGATTTGAGGGCCGCGGGATCACCGGCGGCGAAGGTCTGGCCGCCGGTGATGGAGGAGATGACGGAGACTTCGGCAGGAGGAGCCCCGCCACCGATGTGAATGGCGAAGACGGTGATGTTATTTTCTGCGAGACTGCGGGCGATTTTGAGGTCGTTGCCATCGTAGAGGTCGAAGCTTTGGCCATCGGAGAGAAGGATGATCATGCGGTCGCCGGTCTCGGTAGTGAGGAGTTCCTTTTCGGCATTTTTGAGGGCTTTTCCGATGTAGGTTCCGCCGTTGAACCATGGGGGGAGTTTGGAGGGATGGAGAAAGGGAGGGGCGTGGCGGAAGGCCGAGACGTCGGTGGTGAGGGGGACCCAGCGGAGGTTGTCGCCACCGAAGACCATGAGGGAGAAGGCGTCGCCTTTGCGGTAGTCGAGGAATTCGTTGAGGGATTCCATGGCGGCGGCGTAGCGGTCATCGGGGCCGAAGGAGGTGGTCATGGAGCCGGAGACATCGAGACAGAAGAGGATGTTGGTGAGTTCGCGCTCGGATTTTGGTCGTTCGAAGGTGCGGGGTCCGGCGAGGAGGAGGATGAGGGTGGCGAGGATGAGGTGGGGGAGGGTGTTTGAAAGGTTGAGGAGGGTGGAGAGGAGTTTGCGGGATTTGATTTTTTGGTGGTCGAAGGGGAGCGGGAGGGGACGGGTGTGGGTGCGCCATTGGAAGACGATCAGGAGGATCGGGATGGCGAGGGCTAGGAGGACGAGTGGGTGAGCGAAGGACAAGGGATTGGTGATTGGGTTATTCAGTTATCTGGTGATGGGCTTGTGGGAGTTGGCCACAGAAAAAGCAGAAAGGAGCAGAAGCTTGCAGGAGGGGGCTTGTTCAGGGGGAATCTTCAAGGGTTTCTCGTCTCAATCTTCATGAATTGGTGTTGAAAATTCTCCTCCCGGTGGATTTAGCCAACCACGAAATTTACGAAATGAACGAAAAGGTTGAGGGCCTTGGGTTGTGGTTTTTTCTACCACGGATT
>JBLHUR010000205.1:0-8734 GCA_047629805.1 Akkermansiaceae bacterium
GCTCCCCAGACTCGTCTGCTTAAACCAAAGCGATTGGAAAAGCCCTCCCGTAAAAAAACACCATGCCCCCGCCCCCATCATCGCCATCACAAAGACTGCCATCCCCGCCCCTGCGGCGTCAGACCCAAACGCCAAACGAGATTGATCTAGCTTCGCCGCCCGCCTCCAACCTTGGCGTTGCACCCTGGGCGAAGGCGTAATGATAACCGTCCAAATCCAAAGAAGGACGAGCATCAAAAGACCATAAAACCCCACCATCACCTCCCCCTCCGCGGCCGCTGGTTTCATTGTGCGAGTCGGAAGGCGCGCTGCCCCAACCGTAAAAATCGACAATCCATTCATTGGAAAAATTCGTCCGCTCGCGATCAGGGGCAACGACGTCCCCAAGAGCACCGCCTGTAACCAACCGAACGAAATCATCGCCCCAATTTTCCCCAAAAGGTGGCAATCTGATCGCCGCCACCTTCGCCACAACATCGTCCCCACGATCAAAAAGAATGCTCCCTGCGAAATCAAGGTGAACCTCGAATGTGACATCACCAGCCCGAAGAAAAGAGCCTTCCCACCATCCGCCGGCTCGCTCCCCGGTAACTCCGTCAACACCGGAAGAAACTGCTCAACCGTCGGCGTAATCGTCAGATAATTAAAAGCCACCAACCCCAGTTTGCTCGCGCTCGGCATCACCGTATAAAGCGCAAAAATCAAACCCATCGATCCCAGAAAGGCCAGTCGGCGGCTCTTCATCACCGTCGCCGCCAGCAGAGCCGTCATATGATAAAGCAGCGCCGTGCTCACCACCACCGCATAGAGTTCCCCAAACACCTCCAGACGAATCTGACCCTTCCAAAAACACCAAAACGAAAACGGCAACGTTACCAAAAAAAGAATCCACTCCCTCACCGGCAGCCCCAGTAGATAACCCATCACCTTCGAAATCGGCGACATCGGAACCAGCCTCTGATAATCCATCACCCCCTCGTCCTCCTCAGCCGTCATCCCGCTCGCCACCGCCCCCGTTCCCAGAAAAAAGAGGATAAAACTCTGCATGATCAAAAGCGGAATTACCGGTAAGCGCGCCGAAGCCGCCCGGCTCAAATCTAGCTGATCCATCCCGGCCCAATGCGACGTAAAAAAAACAAACGCCGTGAAAATTAACGTCATAATAATCCACCCCACCAAAGCCTGCTTTCGCAAACGACTCCGGCAATACCGGACGAAGAGAGCATTGGCAAAAAGACTCATCGCTCCACCTCCCCTACCGACGTTCGTTCCAGAATTTCTTCCAAGGAAAACTGCTCCTCAGAAAACGTCCTCATCTGAAATCCCACCACTACGATCTCCCGGATCAAGCCCGCTTGTTCTTCCACCGACCCCGTAAAATGAAAAGCCACCTCCCGATCCCTTACCTCTGGATTTGCAACTCCAGACCTCGTCGATAACCACTCCCTCACCGCTTCCACCTTCCCCAAAACCTCGATCACCAAGCGCCGCGTGCCATCCCCAAACTTCGCCCGGATCTCCGAAGCTGTCCCATTTGCGACCAAGCGACCCTGGTTCAAAATACAAAGCGACGAACACATCTCATCCAACTCGCTCAAAATATGCGAGCTCACCAAAACCGTCGCCCCCTCCCCCGCCAAATACTGCACCGTCTTGCGCAGCTCCTTCCTCGAAACCGGATCCAAGCCACTCGCCGGCTCATCCAAAACCAAAACCTCAGGTCGATGCAGCAGGGTCTTCGCCAATACCAAACGCTGGGTCTGCCCACGCGAGAGTTCCTTACAAAAAGCCTCTCGTTTCGCGTTCAAACTCACCGTCTCCAAGCACTCATCCACCCGCATCATCCGAACCCTCCTCGAACCCAGCTTATGGGCATGTGCGTAAAAATCCAAAAACTCCCATACCTTCAGGTCCGTCGGCACCGGCGCCATGTCCGGCATATATCCCAGAATCTTCCGCACCTTCCTCGCATCCTCGACAATATCAAATCCCCCCAACCTCACCTCACCATAAGTTGGCTCCATCAACATCGTCATCACCCGAAAGGTGCTCGTCTTCCCCGCTCCGTTTGGCCCCACCCAACCCATCACCTCGCCCCGTGGTACTGACAAACTCAAATCATTCACCGCCACGAAATCATCGTAGTCCACCCGCAGGTCTCGAATTTCAACAGCCACCTCACTCATCGCGCCCCACTACCCTCTCACAACCCAAGCAAGAAAGGAACCGCGATCTCCGAATCGCGACCGCGAGGACCAAACCCCTCCGATTCCCAAAAAACAACACACCCACCCTTAAACCCTCAACCCTCAACCACTCAACCCCTCAACCCCTCAATCCAAAAATTCCTTCTACTTAATTAGAAGATAATTCTCGACGTCCCCCAACTCACCTGCAATACCTTCTACTTAATTAGAAGAACCCATGGCCCGACCCAAATCAAAATACCCCACCGAGCTCGAACTCGAGATCCTAAAAGTCCTATGGAAAGAGGGGGAGTTGAACGTGCGTCAGGTCCGGGAGTTTCTCACCAATGCAGGTCGCGAACTCGCCCATACCACGCTGATCACCATGCTCAATCTCATGACCGAGAAGAAGTATGTCACCCGTAAGGCCAAGGCGAACTCCTATCTTTTCCGACCCCGGGTGAAGCAGGAGGATGTGTCCAAGGGGATGGCTTCTGACTTGGTGGATCGGGTTTTTGAAGGATCCGCCTCGGCCCTAATGTTGAGCCTTCTCGATCACGAAACCCTTTCCCCGGATGAGCGTAAGCAGCTGCTCGACCTCATCGAAAAATACCGAAACACCAACTCCCAATCCTAACACCCACCGATCCCATGATTGTAGAACTCATCAACCAACATGCCGACCGCCTTACCCAAGTCGGGCTCCACTTTCTCTGGCAGGCCACCGCCATCGCTATCCTCGCTGCGATCATCGGTCGCTTCCTCATCACAAATCCCCGCCATCGTGCCACCCTCTACCTCGGCGCTCTCGTCGCGCTCTTCCTCTGCATTCCCATCACCTTGATGAACCTGTCCTCTCCATCACCAGAGCAAATTGTCACGCCAACTGCAACCCAACCAATCGATTTCGAAATCACCCCAACCATAACTCCCCTCATCTCGAATATGTCGGAACTTCCTGAGCCGACAAAAAGCCCTCTCACTCCTTCGTTCTGGATTGCTGGAATCTACCTCACCGGACTCCTCCTCATGATGGCCCGCGTCCTCCGCGGCTACCTCTGGAGCAGCAAAATTCGCCGAAACAGTCAACCCGTTCACGAAGGCCACTGGCCCGATGCCCTCGCCCAAGCAGTCACCACCATGAAGCTTCGCACCAAACCCGCCATGATCTGGTCAAAGAACATCACCAGCCCCGTCGTCACCGGAATTCTCCGCCCCATGATCGTCCTTCCCGTCTCACTTATGAGCGGACTCCCGCAGGAACAAGCGATCGCCGTTCTCTCTCACGAACTCGCCCACCTTCGTCGCTGCGACCACCTCATCATCGTCTTCCAACGCCTCCTAGAAGCCCTCTTCTTCTTCCACCCCGCCGTCTGGTTCCTCAGCCGGCGACTCGATCAGGAACGCGAAAAAGCCTGCGACGATCTCGTCGTCAAAGCCGGCCACAACCGCGCTGACTACGCCGAAGCCCTCGTCAACATCGCAAGCGATCAACGGGCCACTCTCGCCCTCGCCGCGGCTCAGAACAACCAGCTCAAAGAACGGATCTTCCGCATCCTCAACCACCCCCAACCCACCACCGTCCAAGTCAACCGCAACGGATGGCTCACCATCGCCGCTGCCATCGCAGCACTCGGCTTCTTCTCGCTCTCCCCGGCTCTTTCCGAGGAAAAGGAAGTGGCGGAAGCAGAAAAATCCGAAGAAACGGAGACTGGAAGAGCGGCCATCCTTAAAAAACTTGAGAGCCAAATTCCCGAGATCAATTTCCAAAACACCCCTCTCGTGAAAGCGGTGGAATGGCTAAGAATGCGCTCTATCGAACTAGACCAGAGTGGGAACGGAATCAATTGGGTAGTGCGCAAACTGGTTGATGATGACCCCGCTAAAATCAGAATCGATAGCCTCGTCGGGAAAAACCTCACTTTTAAGGAGGTCCTCGAAGCGATCTGTGAAAAAACTAGAACACGATATAAAGTCGATGAATACGCAGTGACAATCGTTCGGCAACTGGCCCCTGGGGAAGAAGAATTTTTGGTCGATCAGCGAACATGGAATACTCCCCCAGATTTCCCGACATTGGTTGCCGCAAGCGGAATCTCTCCGAGGTCGAAGACCATTGTTAAACATCTCGAGGCCTTGGGAGTTGAATTTCCCAATGGAGCTTCAGCGTCCTATCTCGCCACCAGCAGCAAGCTCATCGTCCAAAACACTCCGAAAAATTTGGAAATGATCGACGCGATCGTGAAGGCCACATCCGACCCAAAGACCGCAGAGGCGCAGAGGGCTAGAGCAAAATCCAGCGAAGCCGAACGCGTTGTAAGCGAGGCCCACGACAAGCTTCTGGAACTGAAACAGCGAGAATGGACGACCACCCCCGACTTTCTCGATAGGATTGCCCTTACCGAGGGCTTCAAACCAAGCTCAACAGAGGAATGCCTTAAAATTCACGGGATCACTTTCCTTGGAAATTCCGGAGCGTCATTCCTCAGTAAAAGTAACATTCTTATCGTTCGTAACACCCAGGCAAATCTCGAACTAATCGACGCCCTTGTGAAAGCTGCCGAAGATCCCGAGTTCGGAAAAAAACGGGAGGAAGCCATTGCAGCGGCCAAGAAGAACCTTCAGGAGCTTCAGAAAATTATCATTCCAGAGATTCAACTTCAGGGAGCTACTCTCGCAGGAGCTGTTGAGTTTCTCCGAGTCCGCTCTATCGAACTCGACCCAACCAAGAAAGGGGTGAAGATCAACATCTTTAGCGACGACAAGGATTTGTCCCAAATTGAAATCAAGGAGCTTCGCCTCGTAAACGTTCCCGTCACGGTAGTTCTTCAATACATCTGTGACACCACTAGGACTCGCTACAAAATAGAAGGACGAGCCATCTCTATCCTTCCCGGAAAAGAATAGTAAGAACCATCCTCCTCAAGAGCCGCTCCATTGGGATGCGGCTCCCTTTCTTTTCTCAAAGCTCCCCGCTTTTACTCAGTCCCAGCTTCTGCTTTTCATGAAAGCCGCAGTAGGGGCAATCGGTGATCCCCAAACCAGCCCCTTCAAAGGCAGCACTTCTTATATTTTTTACCACTTCCGCAGGGACAGGGATCATTCCGGCCCGCCGATTCGGACTGCGTTGATGAAGTCTCTGACAACTCCTTCAGGATTTGCGAATCCGGAGCCAGTTGTTTGAGTCTGGCTGCCATTGTTTCACGATCAAATCCCCCGTTCTGCTTCTGTGGTTCGGTGAAACGTCGATAGCACTTTACGATCCCCAAAAGATCGCGTTTGCTCGCCTTGATCTCGGGTGGATCCGCGAGGAGATCTTCTTCGATCTCCTCCAACTTGCCCAAGAAGGATTGTTGGTAATCCGGCCTCCCATAAAATTCGAGAACCAGTTCGTGGTGTTCCTTCAAACAGAAATCGAGCATCCAAGCGACCAACTCCTGGGCCACCCGGGTATCATAGACATTGTCCTCCTCTGACACCTCCAGAAGCGCTTTCAGCATCCCGCCAAGCCACTCAAAAATGGCCCCGGCACGTTCCGGTTGATGGAAAACACCCTGCACCACCGCCCCGGACATGAGATTGCGAGCCTGATGACTCCGCCCCGGCGAGAGGAACCACGCCGTCACCCTTTCCAAATCATCCCCCACCAATTGATAGAGCGGCTGCCAGAGATCCTCATCCATTCCGTCTCCGAGCCAGAATTCCAAGGCTGCCCCATGCGCTTCCAAAGTCTCCAAAACAACTGCCAGGCTCTCCCTCGCCTCCAGCTCTCCCAGCAGGAAGAGAGCGTGGATCACTCCGAAAAGTTTGTGCTCATTCCCGGAACGCCTTGCCAGTTTTTGAAAATAGGCCGTTCGCGCAAAGCAATCTCGCAGGATCACTTCAAGATCCGCCACCAGACTCACGCGCGGAAGCGCCAGCAACTCCTCCACCTTCTCCTTACCCAAGTCATAGTCTCGACGATAGAGAATTTCCAGTTCCCGATGGTTCAACTTCGGTAACTCCTTGGAAAAGTTCTCCTCCTTTTTCCCTTCACGGACCCGAATCATCCGAGCCTGCTCTTCGTCCATCCGCCTCAAATCCCCCTGCATCCGCTTCAGCTCGATCCCTTTTCGCAAACTTTCCAGCGGCGGGTGTGGATCAGGATGTCGCTCCAGAAGATGCCTGGCAACGCCATCCGCTAACTCATCACGATCCTGATAGAAATGATACATCGCCACCGAATGGTAAAAACTCCGAAGTTCGCTCAGATGAAAAAGCTCCGTCTCCGGATAGAGATCAGTAAGACTGAGCCTCGGTCCAAGTAGTTTTAAAGCCTCGTCAGGCTGGTCCTTTCCCAACAAGAAGGCCACCTCGTTCACCCGGGCAAAAAGGTAGTCGGGAAAGTCCCTGAAAATCGCTCTGGAAGTTTGAGTAGCTTTGCTCTCTTTCCCCATATATTGATAGGCCGCCGCGAGATGATTCCGGATCTTCGCCTCGGTCGGGTATTTCCGGCAAAGCTGCTCCAGACGCCTCACCAGCGCCATGTCGGCATGAGGCAGCATCGGATAATATTCTTGGATCTCATCAAAAAGAACCGGGTCCGTTGACTCCTCTTCGATTGCATCATCAGTCACCGGAATGGCGTTTATGACTGCCAGGACTTCCGTCAGATCAGTTGAGTATTCGACTGCATTCAAAGTCCCGAACCATCCCCATTCATCCCTGAAATACAACCCCCTATTTCGCGGAGAGCCCATTTTTCACTCTCGTCCTCGAAGGGTTCTCCGGCGTGTTTAGCGATAGCAATTGACCATCCCGCCCCGTCCTTTATACTGCTTAGCATGTCAAAGGTGCGAATCTCCTTCAATCACTCGGACTCCGGATTTCCCGAGGCTTCCGAACTCATTCACCATGTCTCCTCCCGCATCATGATGGATCTCCCGCTCATCACCGCGACCGCACGGGATGAGTTTCTGCGGCAGATGAAGATCGGAAAACGCTTCACCGGAGTAAGGGTCGTGTCCTATGTCATTAGGCCGGATCACTTTCACCTCGTCGTGGCCGTTTCTGCCAAACAGGAGGAAACTCTCGATGAGAAGGAATTTTTCAAACGGGTCGGACCCACCTTGGAACGCCGCGCCCTCGCCGAGCTCAAGGTCGCCTGGAAATCTGCGAAGCCCTCAGAGCGTAAGGAGCTTCAAAAGCCCTTCCTCGAACGCATGAATCAACTTTCGGAGTTTATGAGAAACCTCGTGCAGAGAATGACCCGCTTTATCAACCGTGAGCGTGGAAGCAAAGGCACCCTCTGGCAGAGCCGATATCGGAGTTCCATCATCGAGGAAGGCTTTACGACGAGGGCGGTGTGCGCCTACCTCCACACCAATCCTGTCCGCTCCGGCCTCGTCGATGATCCCGCTGATTACGAATGGAGTAGCTTTACCAAAGCACGAAAAGCGGACCGCGCTCTCGCTATGCGGGCCTCGCTATTCGCCCTGCAACGGCGCAAGCCCGTTCCCAGAAAAGCGATCAAGATTCTCGAGTCGGAGATCTCGGACCTCAACCCGAAGTTCAGCGACCAAGACCTCGCTTTGGCAGAAGCAGTCAGCCAAACCATCCGGCATTTCATCGATGGTTTGATTGTAGGCAGCGAAGATTTTGTGAATCGTATTTTCGAGGCCAATCGCGGCTACTTCAGCGAAGGCCGTACGTCCGGTGCCCGCCGACCGATGGGACCGCTCAAACTTCTCAAAGGCGAAATCCAAACCGCCCGCGACCTCCAGCATGGAGTCTACCAGCGGAAGAGTTGAAAAAGACCACTCAAACGATCACGCTACTTCCTTGACATCACTACACGAAGCTCTCTCAAACCTGACGGTCGATCAATTAAAAGAACGCCTTCAACTTCTCGACTCCAGGGCAAAAAGTCAGCGCAAGGCGGACTTGATCGATGTGATTCAAGAATCACTCACCGGTGATTCAGCAACGCGGGAATGGCATTTTCTCAGCCAGTTGGAACAAGCTGCCGTTGCCGAGGCCAGCCATGCCCCCGACCTCATGCATCACGAGGCCAGCGTCCAAGCAAAATATGGAGGGCTCCCCCCGTTTTCCAAGCCATCCGGCGGCGGAAAATCAATCTCCCCCTGGGATCGTGGCGTTCCCACTCATCTGACTCTTTTTCTTTACCCAAGCCGAACGCCCTCAGGCTACCAAATCCCATCCGATCTCGCCGCGACTCTCCGCAAATTCGTCCCCAGACCTGCTGACCTCGAAGTCGTCCCCATCGCCGCGCCGATTCCAGCAGATGGTTTATTCGTCCGCCTCACCGAAGGAGACGCCCTCGCTGAGGTTATGGCCCTCCTCCGCCTCGCCGAACAAGGCCATCTGGGAGCCACCGCAAAGACCGGAATGCCCACGGCCTCAGGCAGACGGGAAATCTACGGATGCTTGAGCGGGGGAGATTTTTTCCCTTATGAAATTGCTTTCCCCACGAAACGGGAAAGCTGGCAGCAACTCATCGGTGACATCAAACCCGTCGGCTGGATTCGCTTGCTTCAAACCGCAAACTA
>JBLHUR010000206.1:0-8710 GCA_047629805.1 Akkermansiaceae bacterium
TAAAAGGCCGACCAAACGCCCAACAAGCTATCTGTTGATGAGCCATCTCTCGGGCGTCGTTATTCTGAAACACGGAAATGGCAGACACCTGTCACCAAACGGCATAAAACAGCAAGGTCTGCTCTATTTGAAAGCCCTGGGATTTGATGAAACGATCTACACAACCCCACCCCCACCAAGCAAAACTCAAAGACGGCCCTCACAAAAAACCAAACCGCGAATTAGGCTAAGAAAGAGTGCCCGTTAGGTGCGGAATGTGTGCCGTAGAATTAATATTCTTCTGATTTCTCCAGTCACACAAGTGGGGCAGGTTCAGGCTCGAACTCACTCAGGGGTGAATAGCTCGAGGCTTGGAAAGTTGCAGCAGTAGCGTTTCACGTCTCGCGTGAGAATTGGGATGTTGAGGGCTTCGGAATGGGCGCCGACGAACAATTAATCGTCCAAGTATATTGCCCTATAACTCTTCAATATCAGAAGGGTAATCCCTCGCGCCATGCAAAACGCGCACGATTTCAACAGGACTCTTTTCAGTAAAAAAGATGACGTAATTTCCAATCGCCAAGGAACGAACAAGAGGCGTAAATTCCTTCCTCAAACTTCCAGACTCCGGGAAAATTGCAAGGAATTCAAACTGCCTTAGAAAGGCCTCGTAGAGCTGTAAGGCCGCTTTGGGGTTATCCGCTGCAATGTAGGCAAGAATCTCGTCCAAATCGCTTTCGGCCTTCTCCCGTAGCGTATAATTAGACTCCATGTTTACTTCTTAACTTTTCCCTGATCCGAGCCATCGATTTCTGGCCTTCCGAGAGCTTGGAAGCAAAACCTTCCTCAAGGGCAGTCTGCACAAGATCGGTTTGTTGTTCTCTGGTTTCAAGAAGACGTAAGCCCTCACGCACCACCTCGCTTGCCGAACGGTAGCGACCCGAGGAAACCTGATTTTCAACGAATCCGTCTAAACGATCTGTGAGCGAAACATTCATGCCAAGACCGTGACGGCTTCATTAATTAATGTCAAAGTTTGTTATTGGTCCTGCCATTCATGGCTAGCATACAAAAACATGTGGCGCACAAAAAAGAGGAAAACCTTTTACTTTACGGGAAAAAGTGGGGTTATTCCTCATAATCTGCCCCATTTGGAATTACCGAGAGCCGGACTCTCATTTCCTTAATGTCGGATGAATCTAATGATAACCGACATGAGCAAGCTCTATCTTTGGCAAGAAGGCGACTTTTCTCACTTTTACCACAATCCAGAGGGGAGCAGGGTGCTTGAGGAGAAGTTTCAAGAGGAGGTCTCCAAGTCGGACCAGATGCTGCACACGCAAGAAGTCGGTTTTGACGACGTTTTTACCGAAGAAATTGTCGCAAACTCAGAGATTGAAGGGGTGATTCTTGATCGGGAGTCAGTCCATAGTTCCTCTATCAGTAATTTGACGCCCGTTCATGAGAAGGAGCAGGGGGCGGTAGCCTTGACTCAAATGGCTTTGGCTCACTGCGATCAGGAACTGAGCCACGATCTCCTTCGCTTGCGGGCGGGGGAGTTGAATTATTTGAGTTTTTAAAAAAATGCCAGGCATTCCGAAAAAGAGATCCGACCAAATGCTGATGGAATAGAGGATATGGGTTCAATCCCCCAGAAATAATTGGGGCAGGTTTTTCAAAGTAGAGAACAGGAAAGGGGGCTTTAGATGGGGGTTCCGGTGGTCAGCCTGGTGAATCTAGGTCGTCGCTTTTCCAAAAGCAGGAGCTTTTGGCTACATTTAAGTGATCTCGTAGATCACAATTCGGCCCCATTCTTTTTTGGGGTCGGGTTCGCCTTGGTTGGCACCGCCGCCGAGGTAGAGGGTTTTGCCGTCGGGGGTGAAGGTGGAGGCGGAGATTCGGAAGCCGACGTTTTGGTGGTGGACTCTTGAGCCGGATTGGTGGTCGAAGAGGGCGGCGTTCCAGTCGCCTTTGAAAATGCGGCCGGCCATGAGGAAGAATTTTCCGCCGGGATGGAAGGCGAGGGTTTCCATGAGGCCTTCGCCGATTTCGCCGTTGACGGCGGCTCCGGACTTTTTTGGTCCGTCGTGCCACGTGAATTTTTGCCAGAGTTGTTTCCCGTTGCCGGCGGCGGGGTCGGTGGTGCTGCCCATCCCGGCGAGGTAGAGGGATGTGTCGTCGGGCGCGAAGTTGAGGGCGAAGACGCCGCCGGTGTAGTAGTGGCCCTTGATGATGCCCCAGCCGGTGAAATCGGGGGTTTGGAGGCGGGCGATTTCTTTGCCGCCTTGTTCGAGGTCCCAGAGGATGACTTCGCCCATGAGGTTTCCGGCGGCGAGGAGTTTGCCGTTGTTGGAAAAGGCGACGGATTGGACCGGTGGGGTGTGGGGGAAGGCGTGAAGAAGTTTGCCGGTAGGAGTGTCGAAGACTTTGACCGAGGGCTCGGTTTCGGGGGCGGGTTCGTATTTGTAGCCGCCGCAGAGGTATTGGCCGGTGGTGGTGGCGACTTTGGTGCCGTCGGGTGAGATGCGGCTTTGCCAGGACCAGAAGTTGTGGGCTTTGACGGTCTTGGTTTCCTTTTTCTCGCCTTTTTCGCTTGGGTTGATCCACTTGAGGTCGCCGTCGTAGCTTGAGGAGATGAGGGTTTTTTGGGAGGCGGACCAGTTGATGCCGGAGGCGTAGTTGTGGTGTCGGGCGATCTCCTCGTAGGGTTTGGAGAGGAGTTTTTTGACGGTGGAGACTTTGTAAATGCCGCCGTCGAGGCAGGAGGCGTAAAGTTGGTCGTCGGGGCCGAGGGTGAGGTCGAGGACGTGCGAGGGGAGTTTGATCTCCTTGCCTTTTTTGAGGGTCGGAGGGGTCATGAGAGGATTTGTTTGATGGCGGCAGCTTTGTTTTCGACGTGGTGGAAGGTCGGGAATCCGGGGATGTTGAATTCGGCGTGGGGGTCGATGCCGAGGGCAGAGAAGATGGTGGCGAAGAGATTTTCCTCGTTGAAGGGGTCTTCGGTGACTTCGGCGCCGTATTTGTCGGTTGCTCCGACGACGGCTCCGCCTTGCACGCCGCCGCCGGCCATCGCGAGGGACCAGGCGTTGGGGTAATGGTCGCGGCCGCGTGCTTGGTTGATCCAGGGGGAGCGGCCGAATTCGCCCATCGCGATGACGAGGGTGTCCTCGAGCATGCCGCGGTCTTCGAGGTCTTTGGTGAGTTGGAAGATGATGTTGTCGAGGTCGGGAACGACCATTTGGTAGATCTCGTGGTTGAAGACATGGCTATCCCACGGCATGCCATTGGCGACCATGACGAAGGGGGCCCCTTCTTCGACGAGGGTGCGGGCGAGGAGGGCGTGCTGGCCAAAAGCACCGGGGCCGTAGCGGTCGCGATCGGCTTGCGGGATACGATTCAGATCGAAGAGGTGGGAGCAGCTCATGAGGCCGTTGACGCGCTCGAAGGTGGCGTTCCAAGACGAGGCGGCGGCTGATTTACGGTCATTCTCGTACTTTTTGCTAAAGAACTTGCGGAGGGCTTCGCGCGCTTCGTGGTCGTCCTCGGTGATGGCGTCGAGCTTGTGGGCGTCGGGGATTTGGAATTCGCCACCGACGCGGACGGGGGAGTATTCGGCACCGAGCCAGCCGGCCCAGTTGCCGGCTTTGAAGCCTTTGAATTCGTTTCCTTCGGGACAGGGATCGAGGAGGATGAAGTTGGGGATTTTGGATTCGAGCTGGCCCAGTTGTTGGGCGAGGACGGAGCCCATGGTGGGGCGGGTGAAAGGAGGGCGCGGGGCGTGGCCGCGTTGCAGGAGGTTGATCCCTTCGGTGTGCTCTTTGGCGGTTGTCTTCATCGAGCGGACGATGGCGAGCTTGTCGGCGATGGAGGCGCACTTGGGGAGGAGTTCGGAGAAGTGGGTGCCGGGGACGTTTGTGGGGATACTTTTGAAGGGGCCGCCGGTGATGGTGCCCGGTTTTGGGTCCCAGGTTTCGAACTGGCTGGGGCCGCCGCAGAGCCAGAGGAGGATGCAGTGCTTTTGTTTCTTCTTGGCGATCTCGGCGAAGGCGGGTGCGCCGAAGAGTCCGGCCCAGCTCATGGAGGAGATTGCTCCGGCGGAGAGGCCTTGCAGGAATTTGCGGCGGTGGAGGTTGTGATCCGGCGAACCGCAATCTGGTGCTGGAGATGATTTGGCCATTAGTGGTTGAGGCGGAATTCGGCGCTGGTGATGAGGGCCCAGCAGAATTGTGCGATGGAGGAGGAGTCTTGCGCTTTTACGAAGGAAAGGGAGCGTTGTTTTTCTTCTTCGTCAGGCTCGCGGGAGAGGATGCTTTCGAAGATTTTGAAGACGAGGATTTGTGGGTCCTCGATCTCTTTGAGGGTGTCGAGGAGGGGTGAATCGGCAATGAGTTGGTTGAAGAATTTCCCGTTGGTGAGGGTCATTGTTTGTTGGACCGAGGGGGAGAAGGTTTCGGCGAAGAGGTCGGGGAACATTTCCGCGAAGCGGTTGCGAAACTCGAGGTCGTTTGGGGCGTCGTATCCGAGGGTGATGCGGACAGAGCGGGCGAGAGCTTCGGCCGAGAGTGGTTTGTCGAGGGCGCGGGCGAAGAAGTAATCTTGGGCTGGATTGGAGGCGGAAAGGGCGGGGCGGGAATCGAGTTGGTAGGCTTGGGACTTTGTGAGAACGCGGATGAGTCGTCGGAGGTTGTGGCCGTTTGCGGCGAAGTCGCGGGCGAGCCAGGCGAGGAGTTCCGGATGGCTGGCGGGGTGGGACGAGTCCATGAGGTCGACGGGATGGACGAGTCCGCGTCCGAAGAGGAGGGCCCAGACGCGGTTGACGAGGGCGCGGGCGAAGTCGGGATTATCGGTGGTGGTGGCCTTGGCGAATTCCTCGCGGCGGGAGAATTTTGGAATGGGAAGAGCGGGGAGGTTTTTTTCGAGCTTCTCGTCCTTTTTGAGTTTCTTGAACCACTGCTCGGGCGGGGCGGTGGCGTAGAACTCGGGCGAGTCCTTGGTGCGTTTGCCATCGGGCTCGGTGATGGTTTGGTTGGTGTAGAGGATGAGCTTTGATTGCTCGGTTTTGCCTTCGAGGTTGGCGAATTGGTCGTAGCCGCCGTGAGCGCGTTCGGCGACGCGGGGGCCCTCGGGAGTTTTGACGTTGAGGCTGCGGTTGAAGAAGGCGACGAGTCCCCAGTAGTGGCGTTGTTCAATTTCGGGGGCGACGGGATGGTCATGACACTGGGCGCATTGCACTTGTTTGCCGAGGAGGGTGCGGGAGACGCGGGTGGCCATTTCATTGTGGTCATCGCGTTGGTCGTAGAGGAACCAAGAGGCCCCGTTTTCGACCTTTTGGGTGGGGCGGGCGATGAGGAGGTCGCGACCGACTTGGTCCCAGGGGCGGTTGGTTTGGAAGGACCAGCGGAGGTAGTCGAGCCAGGGCGCGCGTTCGCCGCGATTGCGCTTTCGGATTTCGGCCCGGTCGAGGAAGACGACGTTGAAGGTCTGGGTGAGGTGCTCGGCGTGTTGTTTGGTTTGGGTGAGGTGGTCGATGAGGGAGCTTCGCTTTTCGGGATTTTGATTGGCGAGGAAAGCCTGGGCTTCGTCGGGTTTAGGGGTGCGGCCGAGGAGGTCGAGGTGGATGCGGCGGACGAAAGTGGCGTCGTTTGAGGGGAGGGCGGGAGTGATTCCCTTTTCCTGCCATTTTTGGGAAATGAGCTGATCGATGACCTCGCTGGCGTTCTTGGATGGGTCGGGAAGGACGAGTTCGACCGGGGGGATGATTTTGAGGTCGGTGATCCAGAGTTTGAGGGATTCGATTTCAGGAGGAGTGAGCTGCTTCTTCGGCGGCATGTGGGGATCTGAATCGACCTGAACGACTTGATAGAGAGCGCTTTTTTCAGGATCTCCGGGGATGAGGGAGGTGTCGGTCTCGCCGCCTTCGATGGCGGAGTCGAGGGTGCGGAGGTCGAGGCCACCTTTTTGCTTCACGCCGCCGTGGCACTTGGTGCAGTTTTCGATGATGACGGGGTGGACTTGCGCGGCCACCACAGAGGTCAAGCCGAGTCCGCAAGCGAGGGCCGGGAGGAAATGAGATGTCAGTTTGCAGAAATTCACCGTAGGTGTTTCGATACGGTCCTGGTTTTAGGAAGCTTTCTGACGGGAGGATTATTTTGGAATTTCATCCGGCTCTATTAGCCTGAGGGCCTGTCGTTGCCGGAATCCGGTGAGGTTTGTGAGGCCGTATTGGTGAGCGGCTTCGGGATCTTTTTTGCTCCAGGCTCTGAGGAGGGAAGGTCTGAGTTCGTCTTGGATACGGGCGTTGGGGTGGTCGGTGAGCCAGGTGGCGGCGGCTTCGGGGTGGAGGGTTGTCCATGAGGTGAGAGCTTGCGAACTCATCAGGAGACCGCGTTGTCCGGGGATGGTTGCGGCGTAGGCGAGGGCTTCTTCGGGTTCGGATTTGGCCCATTCGTGCGCGACTTGCTGGAGGGCATGGGTGAGGGCGAAGCCGGAGGTAAGCTGGGGGAGATCGTCGGCGAGTTTTTTTGGCTGCTTCCCGGCGAGTTGATCGACTTGACTGGAGTTTGCCGAGAGGCCGGTTAGTTCGGCGCCTCGCATAAGTCGAAAGCCGAGGCGGTAGTCGATTTCTACGATGTCGCAATAGCGGTCGATGAAGCCCCACCATTGCCGAGCTTGAAGGGGGAGTTTTTCGATGGCGGAAACGAAAGCTGAGAGATCTTCGGCGATCCAACGCTCTGACAAGTGATAGAGGAGGGCAAAGGAAAAACCCCCTTCTTGTTCCATGCGACTTTCGATCAGGAAGTTGAGGCAGTGGTTGGGATCGAGATTGAGCCAGTGGAGGGTGATGAGTTTGAGGGCCGCTCCATCGTTGGTGAAGTGGTTGGCGAGATCTGGAAGGGTATCGAGGTTGCTGCCTGCGATGGTGGCGATGAGGCGGAGGAGTCTTTCGGGGCCTAACTGGGTATCGATTGAGGTGAGAGTGCGATGGAGTTCGCTTGAGGTGGGGTGTGGGCTTCGGCTGCTTTGATGGATCTCTGAGGTGGGTGAGATATTTTCGGTCCTATTTGGTGGAGTGCGAATTTTGCTGATGGTGAAGCCGGTGGCGAGGAGGAGTAATCCTACGGCGATCAGGCTGTAGCGAAGCGGTTGCTTGTGGGGCTTCATTCGGAAAAGGGGTCGGTGGGTAGTTTGCTTTGCTCCTCGATTTTCTCGATTTTGCGGGTGAGATTTTCGCGGTGTTCGTCGGTGAGAGTGAGTGCGGTGAGCCATTTTGAGGCGAGATCAGGTTCGTGTTTCGCGAGGGGGAGGAGGATTTGATCGGCGGTGGTTTCGTAGTTGCGCCAAGTGGGGCCGAGTTCTTGGAGTCTGGAATAGGCGAGGTCGGGATCGAATCTTGCGAGGCCGCTAAGAAGTCCGGCAGCGGCGGTGTCGAAGTTTGGATGGCCACTGAGTGTTTCGAGGGAGTGTTCCGCGTCTTCGGGGTAGCTTTGGACCCATTCGTGGTAGCTTGATTGAAGGGCGGTTTGTTGGCTTTCCCGGTCAGGAAGAGCCGCGATCCATTCTGCTGCTTTGCTGGGACTGCGTTGGGTCATGGCGGCGGCGAGTTTGCTGGCGAGGCTGGGTTTTACTTCTAAGGGGAGTTGTTGAAGTTGCTCGTGCCAAAAGGTGAAGTTTTCGAAGTTAGAGAGGTCGAGATCTGGATTAGAGACGATGTTTTTGATGATGATTTGGGGGGCGTTGACGAGGGCTGGCTGGAGCATTTCCGGCGCGTTTGATGGAAAGAGGGAGAGAAAGTTCTGCGCTAAATTTGAGGAGAGGTTTTGGTAGGAAGGTTGGGATTCGAGTTCTTTGAGGAGCTGGAAGGCGTGTTGGGGATCGAGCTGAAGGGCGGAGGTGAGAAGGTTGTTTGTGAGGGCTGAGACTCCTTGGGATGATTCTTGT
The DNA here is from genome assembly GCA_047629805.1 of Akkermansiaceae bacterium. GTDB lineage: Bacteria > Verrucomicrobiota > Verrucomicrobiia > Verrucomicrobiales > Akkermansiaceae > SW10. The sequence continues at coordinate 7,918 of JBLHUR010000206.1, forward strand.
GCTTTGAGCCAACTCCAAGTCTCGGCGAAGATTTTGGGGTGGTTTGTGGCGAAATCGTTTGAGGAGAGGTTGGATTCGCTGAGCTTGTCGAGGAGCTGGTCTCTCTTGAGTTCTTCGAGGAAGGCGGGGCCTTGTTCCTCTAGGTGGGAAGTGAATTGGTGTTTGAGGCTGTCGTGGGCGCTTTGTTTAAAAGGGTCGTTGTTCCGATCTGGAAGATCGGGGGCAGGGTTTTTGTTGGCCCAGGAGAGAGCTTTGGTGAAGTGGGTTTGGGAGAGGGCTTTCAAAATTGCACCTTCCGCATGCCAAGACAGAGAGCCTTTTAATTTGTCGAGTTCTTGGAATGCGATGTTGGGATCGTATTTTGCGAGACCGATGAGGTGGGACATGGTCAGGTCCGGAGTCTGGTCTTCGAGTGCGAGTTCTGAGATCCACGTGCGAGCTTTGGTGGGATCTGTTTCTGATAGGAAACGAGCGATTGCGGAGAGCGCGTTTGGGCGGTGGCTGGAAGATAGGTGGATATCGATTGCGCGTATTGTGGCGGTGAGGTCACGGCGGGCGGCTTCGCCAAGGGCGGAGGATCTCGCATTGTCAGTGTTGTAATTTGTGGGGAGTAAGCTGATCGCTCTGGTCAAATGGTTGGGATCTCCTTTGCTGAGAAACTCCAAGGTCGAACGTGAGCAGCCTCGGGACCACAGATTATGCTGTTCCACTGCGGTGAGGGCTGCTGGGGTGTCGTGGCGGAGCCATTCTGAAATGATGCGACTTTTGCAATATGAGCTTTGTTTGGCGTAAA
>JBLHUR010000207.1:0-8527 GCA_047629805.1 Akkermansiaceae bacterium
CAATCCTTTGATGAACCGGCACCAAAAGCTCCACCGTACGAGTCAGATTGGGCGGGCAGGTCACCGTGAAATTTGAAATGATTTCCTCGGCCTCCGAGTTTCTGGACCCCCTGTAATAATATGAATCCACTATGGAACCGAAGGAAAGGCTCCAGGACCGCTCTGCGATCCCCTTGTTAATCATCTCGACGCGGACGGGAAAAAAACCTCCCGCCGGGAGAATATTTATCGGAGCAATCAAAACGATCTCCGAACCGTCGCTGAAGCTATCTCCTCCAAAAATATTGGAGGCCCGAACCGAAAGAAGAGTGAGGAAAAGAAGGACGAGAATCTTCATGCTTGGGGTTTAAGAGTTCGAGGAGTCGCGGTGGTTTGAAAGGGCACCTCATCAAGAAGGGCCGCGATGACGGTATCGGTGGTGGCTCCGTCAATCTTTGCACTGTAGTCGAGGACAACGCGATGACGTAGGACCGGAAGCGCGATCGTTTTCACGTCTTCAAAGCTAGCATTTCCCCGTCCGTTCATGACGGCGCGGGCCTTGGCCGCACTGGCGAGCGAAAGAGCGGCACGCGGGCTCGCTCCAAATTTCACGCCCTTCGTTGCTTCGGCTTCCCCGGCGTGGGTCGCATCGACAAGGCGGGCGATGTAGTTGGCGACGACCTCGGGAAGATAGACACTGCGCACGGTTTTGATCACAGATTCGAGGTGGCTTTTACCAAGGACGGCATTGACCTGAGGCTCTACCCCGAGTTCGCGGTGAGTCACGATCTTCTCTAGGGCGGCCACGGAATTTTTGCGAACGTCGAGCTTGAACAAAAAGCGGTCGAGTTGGGCCTCGGGCAGCGGGTAGGTTCCCTCCAGCTCGATGGGGTTCTGGGTCGCGAGGACGAAGAAAGGGGCGGGAAGCGGGTGGGTCTCGCCAAGCACGGTGACGTGATGTTCCTGCATCGCTTCAAGGAGGGCCGACTGAGTCTTGGGCGAAGCGCGGTTAATTTCATCTGCGAGGACGATGTTGGCGAAGAGCGGACCAGGTTGGAAGACGAACTCCCGCCGCCCGTCCTTCTCCTGCAGCAGCGGATTACCGGTGATATCGCCGGGGAGAAGGTCGGGGGTAAACTGAATCCGTTTTGTTTCCAGAACGAGGGTCTTCGCGAGACCTTTGACGAGTTCGGTCTTTCCCAATCCGGGAAGCCCTTCGAGCAGGATGTGGCCGCGGGCGAGGATGCCGTTGATGACCAATTCGATCAGCTCCTCCTGGCCGAAAAGGACAAGATTGAGGGCTTCACTGAGGCGGGCGATTTGCGAGCGCGCTTCCGCGACCTGGGTTTCATTGGCATACTCCATGGGGAAATTAGTTAGTCGAAAAATGATTTGAGTGATTTTTGTTCGTCCGGATCGAGCGAATCCTTCCAGACGCGATCACCTCCGAGACCTTCGTTTTCGGCGGTCCCGCTGGTGATGGGATTTTTGGGCGATTGATCGACCTCATGCTCGATCTCCTCAAGAGTGAGGAGATCGCCGGGATCTGGTTCTTCGTCCTTTTCGGAGTCGAGACGTTCAAATTTTTCGAGCGGAAGGTCCGGGCTGGTCTCGCCAAAGAGGTTTGAGGAGGTGCCCGGCCCCCGGTTCGGTTCGCCCTGGCCAAGTCCATTGGGATCGGCCTCCCGCCTGCGGCCTTTTTGGAACTTGCCCGCCATCTCACGGAGGCGTTCGCGGAGTTTTTCGAGATCTGGATTAGGGACTCCGAGGAGACCCTCCCCACCATTTTTGGCAGCGGCGGCGAGCTTTTTCAAGAGTTCCTCATTGGGCTTCATCTGCCCGTTGCGCATGCCCTCGAGCGCCTCCTGCATCTGCTGCCGAGCCTGCTCCCGCTGCTCGCGGCTGGCCTGCGGATCGGTCGCTTTCTTAAGCGATTTCTCCACGCGGAGAAGGGCTCGCTCCAGCCGGTCGGCCTCGCGGTTGTGGGCTTGGCTGAGGGAATCGGTTGCCTCGAGTGATGAAGCGGAAAACCAGTCTTCGGCCTTCTGTTTCCGCAGATCTTCAAGCCGCTTCTTAATCTCCTCGGCGTAATCCTCGTCAATGACTTCCTCCTCCACCAGCCGCGCGACTTCCTCCTCAAGCCGGGTCCAGGTGTAGGGTTGATTCTCAACCGCAGCCTCACTGGCAGGCACCACGGGGATGAGAAAACCAAGAGAGAAAAACGCCAGTGCAGCTATCAGCGGATATGCCAATTGACGAAAGCGCCACTTCACCACAGGCCGCATGATCGCCGAATCCGGCCAGGCACCACGCCCGGCAGCGGCGGAAGTGAGAGCATTGTGCAGACCGAGATCGGCCTCTAGCCGGACCAGTGCGTCTTTATGGGTGAGCCGGCGACCGACCATGCGTTGCCAAGAGAAGACTCCCACTGCGATGACCGCAAGGCCAAGGATGGCTCCGTGAACCACTAAAAGGGGGACTTCAAAATACCGGAAGCCCAACACGGTGAGACAGGTGAGGGCTGCGAGGGCGATGAGCGGGAGAGATATTTCCTGATACCACCACCCCAGATTGACCCGGCGTCGCAATCGCGAAGCGGAAATCATCCATGCTTTTTGGGAGGAGTCGTCAGGCATTTATCTTAAAACGGCAAAATTATGTCATTTGATTTAAAAAGCGATGTTCAAAAAACTTACTCTTCAATTCCCCCCTACATTCACTTACAAGAGAGGGAGTATGAAAATCCTAAGGACCTTCCTTCCCCTCGCCCTCATGGCCTCCCCTCTCCTTTCTGCGGAAGACGCCGGGAAGGGAACGTGGACAGATCCTGTCAAAGCAGCCAAGGAGAATCCCGATTTCTCGATCCAAGGAGAATATCACCTAGAAGGTGCTCCCGTCGCCGCGCAAGTGGTGGCACTGGGAAACGGCGTTTTCGATGCTTACATCCTCGAAGGAGGGCTTCCCGGACTTGGATGGAAGAAGGGCGATCCACGGGTGCAATTGAGAGGAAACCTGGAAGAAGGCATTGTCACTTTTACAGAAATCAAAGGGACCTCCGCCTTACTTGATGAGGGTCACCTCACGATCCAGCGCAGCGGAAAAGACACCGTCAAAGTCCCACGCATCGCCCGCCAAAGCGGCACCCTCGACGCCAAGCCGCCCAAAGGAGCCAAGATCCTCTTCGATGGTAAGAACACCGACCAATGGGACAAGGGCCAGATCGAAAACGGCCTCCTCAAATCCACCGGAACCACCAGCATTCCCAAGTTCAAAAGCTATCAACTTCACCTTGAGTTCCGCACCCCCTTCAAGCCCACGGCACGGGGACAGGGTCGCGGAAACAGCGGCGTTTATTTCGGCGGTCGCTGGGAAACGCAGGTCCTCGACTCCTTCGCCCTCGACGGTAAAATGAACGAGTGCGGCGGCATCTATTCCATCGCCGCACCCAGCGTGAACATGTGCCTCCCTCCCCTCACCTGGCAGACTTACGATGTCGACTTCACTGCCGCGAAATTTGACGCCGAAGGCAAACGCAGCGCTTGGCCTCACATGACAGTGAAGCTCAACGGCGTCGTCATTCACGACAAGCAGGAACTCAACAAAGACCTCACCACCGCCGCGCCAGCCAAAGGCCCGCTCAAGGACGAAGCACGTCCCGTCTTCCTCCAGAACCACGGAAACCCCGTTTTCTTTCGCAATATCTGGGTTCTACCGACGAAGTAGCAGCCACGATAAACGAGCAACGAGATCCCTCCTCTGCATCATCAGCATTTCGGAGAGATCGGTGACATGCGGGTTTCCGAAGGGAGATCCAGCTCGAATCTCGCTTGCAATGTTGGAATAAGTGATCAAAGTCGCGGACTCTTCAGCGATAAAAATCCTTTATGCGCTCCTTTGCGCCCTAAGCTTTTGCTGAAATTCTTAGAATCACTCATGGCTACATCATCTCAGGACACAGAAGACCAGATCCACAACCTCACCGTCGAGCGCATCACCGCCGACGACGCTCCAGCCGTCCGCAAGCTCTCCGAGCGTATTTACGCCCGCATCAACAGCAGCTGGAGCGAGAAATCTTTCATCGAACTGATTGGAAAGTTCCCCGAAGGCCAGATCGTCGTCAAAAACCATGAAGAGGTTGTCGCCTTCGCCTTCTCTCTCATCGTGGACTACGATAAGTATGGCGCCTCTCATGGCCGCCTATAATGACCTGGGAGCCGCCGCCGCGATTCGTGGTCTCGCCGACCATACCGACGAAATCTTGGAATTCTTCATCCAGAAAGCGGTCCAGTACAACATCAATATCATCACCGGTAGCATGCCATACTACCATGAGGAGCGGCTTTATAACGTCGTCTTCCTCTGCCGCCGCGATGGCTCCTACGAGACCCAATATAAAATCCACATCACTCCCTGTGAAGAAAATGACTGGGGCATGATCGGCGGCGACGAGGTCAAAGTCTTTGAGACCGATGCCGGCCGAGTCGGCATTCTCATCTGCTATGACAGTGAGTTCCCCGAGCTCAGCCGTCATTTGGCGGACCAAAATTTGGACATTCTTTTCATCCCCTTCTGCACCGACACCTCGACCGGCTACCACCGCGTGCGCTATTGCTCCCAAGCCCGCGCGATCGAGAATGAATGCTACGTCGCCATCGCCGGCAGTGTCGGAAACCTCCCCAAAGTGACCAATATGGACATCCAATATGCACAATCTGCCGTTTTCTCCCCCAGCGATTTCGCTTTCCCAAATAAGGCTATCGTCACCGAGTCCACTACCAATACCGAAACGACCCTCATCGCCGATGTCGAGCTGGATGACTTGCGTAATCTCCACAACCACGGGAGCGTCCGCAACCTCAAGCAACGCCGAAAGGACCTCTACGACATCGCTTGGAAAAAGTGAGGCTCCGGCGACTCACCTGAAAAAATGCCGGGTGAATGAATCAAAGTATTGACAAAACATTTCACGAAACGTCTTAAACTGATCGAAGTCAGCCATTGGTGGACATTCACTCTGAGTGCCGACTCTTTAAATCCATGAAAACCACCGTGATTATCGGGGCCGGAGGCGTAGGAAACGTCGTCGCCCAGAAGTGCGCCCAAGATGCTGAGAGTTTCGGGGAAATCTGGCTCGCCAGCCGAACCTTGGCCAAGTGCGACGCCATTGCCGAAAACATTAAGTCAGCCACCGGCGTGACCATCAAGACCGCGCAAATCGATGCTGACAATATCGCCGAAACCGCGGCTTTCCTTAAGAGAGTGGGCGCGGATTTCCTCCTGAATATCGCCCTCCCCTATCAAGACCTCACACTCATGGATGCCTGCCTCGAAGCGGGAGTGCATTACCTCGACACCGCAAACTACGAGTCTCCCGAGAACCCACACTTTGAGTACAAATACCAATGGAAGTATCAGGATCGTTTCGAGGAAGCCGGACTCACCGCGATCCTCGGCTCGGGCTTCGATCCCGGTGTCACCAATGTCTTCTGTGCTTACGCCCTGAAGCACTTTTTTTCCGAGATCAAAACCGTCGACATCATCGATGCCAACGCAGGCGAGCACGGACTCCCCTTCGCCACCAACTTCTCTCCTGAGATCAACATCCGCGAAATCACCGCGCCTGGACGCTATTGGGAAAATGGCGAGTGGCAGATCACCAAGCCACTCGAAATTTCCACTGACTTCGCCTTCCCGCACGATGAAATCGGCACTAAAAAAATCTACCTCCTCCACCACGAGGAAATGGAGAGCTTGGCCAAAAACCTCCCTGGTTTAGAGCGCATCCGCTTCTGGATGACCTTCTCCGAAAACTACCTCAACCATCTCACCGTGCTTGAAAATGTCGGCATGACAAACATCGAACCCATGACGATCGGGGGAGTCGAAATATCCCCTCTCCAGTTTCTCCAAAAAGTCCTCCCCGATCCCGCTTCCCTCGGCCCTCTCACAAAAGGGAAGACCTGCATCGGCTGCCTCATCACCGGAAAATCAAAAGAGACCAGCGAACTTGAAAGCAAGTTCATCTACAACATCTGCGATCACCAAGAGTGCTTCGCTGAAGTGAAAAGTCAAGCAATCAGCTACACCGCCGGTGTCCCCGCCATGATTGGGGCCCGCCAACTTGTTTCCGGAGCCTGGCTGAAACCCGGCGTCTGGAATCTCGAACAGTTGGATCCAGATCCTTTCATGGACGATCTCAATGCTTGGGGACTTCCGTGGCAGGTCATGAATGTTGAACAAGAATTGAGCATCTAAATACGATTGATCCCATGAACACTGCAACCCGCCCCTTTGTCGTGAAAACTCCTATTTCAAGCTGCCGCCAAGGCACCACTCCCATCCCACAGATCGCCCGAGCCTTTGCCGAGAGCGGCATCGCCACCCCTTCCTACGTCCTCGATCAAGTCGCTTTCCATCATAATGGGCAGATCTTGAAACACGTTCAGGAAGAGACTGGAGCAAAAATCCTCCTCGCCCAAAAGGCCTTCTCCTGCACCGCGATCTACCCCATCCTTCGGAACTACCTTTCCGGCACCACCGCCAGCGGACTCTATGAAGCCAAGCTCGGTGCCGAAGAATTCGGCGGCGAAGTCCACGTCTTCTCGCCAGCCTATCAACCCGCCGAGATGGATGAGCTTCTTGAAATCTCAGACCATCTTGTCTTCAATTCCCTGAGCCAATGGACACGCTATCGCGATCAGGTCCTCAGCTCGCCTCGTAAAATCTCACCTGGCCTCCGCATCAACCCAGAGTATGCCGAAGCCTGCGCCGAGATCTACAATCCCTGCGCTCCCGGATCACGCTTCGGAGTCTTGGCAAAACTCATGAATGAGGAAGATCTCGTCGGGATCGAGGGTCTCCACTTCCACACCCTCTGCGAACAAGGAGCCGGTGCCCTGGAGCGCACCTTGGGGCACGTCTTTGCAAAGTTTGACCACTACCTCAAGCAGATGAAATGGCTCAACATGGGCGGTGGCCACCTTATCACTTCGGACGACTACGACGTCCCGCATCTCATTCGCATCATTACCGAGGTGCAAGCCCGCTACCCGAACCTCGAAATCTTCCTCGAACCCGGGGAAGCCATCTCCTCCGGCGGTGGCGTCCTCATCGGAAGCGTCATCGACATCGTCAAAAACGGAATGAAGATCGCCGTCCTCGATGTCTCGGCCACCACCCACATGCCCGACATTCTTGAGATGCCCTACCGCCCGGATGTCGAAGGAGCAGGCCTCCCCGGCGAGAAAGCATACACCTACCGTTTTGGCGGCCCCACCTGCCTCAGCGGCGATGTCATCGGCGACTACTCCTTCGATTCTCGCCTCAAAATCGGCGACCAACTCGTCTTCCACGACATGGCCCACTACACCATGGTTAAGAACACCACCTTCAATGGAGTCCCTCTTCCAAGCATCAGCATTATGCGCGATGGTGGACCCGTCGAACTCGTGAAAAAATTCGGCTATAAAAACTTCAAATGCCGCTTGGGCTAAACTCCTAATGAACGTCTCCCCCCCCGCCATCCCCTTCATCGGCGCTTCGGAGAGAAGCTCGGAAGCCATTGCTTTACTCGGAATTCCCTACGACAAGACGGCCTCTTTTCGAAAAGGAACCCGCTTGGCCCCCGACGCCATCCGGGAGGTCTCAGACGCAGCGATCGAGACCTACTCTCCCGCGCTCAAGCTGGACTTGGCAGACGCTCACTTTTCAGACCTCGGTGATTTACAGTTCGACCCGGATACGGAACCAGAAGTCGTCGTTGAACTTCTGCATCAAGCCACTGCCGAGCTTTTAGAAAGAGACACGACCCCTGTCATCATCGGAGGCGAACATTCCATCTCACCCGGAGCCATTCGCGCTGCTTTTCAGAAGTACCCTGACCTCCACGTCCTCCAACTCGACGCCCATGCCGATCTCCGCGAAAGCTATGAAGGGTCAAAAGATTCTCACGCTTGCGCCATGCGCCGTGTCCTCGACTTCCTCCCCAGCAACCGACTCCTCCAATGTGGCATCCGCTCAGGAACAAAGGAGGAATTTGAAGAAATGGATCGCGAAAATCGCCTCGTGAAAATCGCAGACCTAGCAACACGACTCCCAGATGCGCCCCTCTGGATCACCTTTGACATCGATGTCTTCGACCCCTCCGAATGCCCTGGCACCGGCACCCCGGAAGCTGGTGGCCTCACCTACCGAGAGTGCGAAACTTTTCTGGAAACGCTCCGGGGCAGAAACATCATCGGACTGGACCTCGTCGAAGTCTCCCCCCCTCTCGACCCCACCGGCATCTCCACTGTCCTCGCCGCCAAACTCCTCAGAGAGTTCCTCTTGATTCTTGGTCAGGCATAACGGAATTATTCTGCACGTAATTCGATCGCACAAGAGATGATTACGGGGAGCTCGGCAGAGTATCGAAAAAGTTGTGCCAGACCTGACGCTCGGGCGTTCCGTCGAGTTCATTAAGCCAATTTTAAAACAGAGAACTTCAGAGCCTCACTTCGAGGATCTTCTTCTTCACAGCCGGCATCTCAGTGACGTCGATGAAGTGGGA
>JBLHUR010000208.1:0-8372 GCA_047629805.1 Akkermansiaceae bacterium
CGACCATTGGAAACCGGGACTCCATTGAAGACTTCGGCCCACTTTTGGGTCCCCCCCGTTGCAGAATCGAAAACCCGCAGGGTAATGTTATACGGAATGGCAGCTCCGGGAAACGGGGCAATGACGGCACCGGTTTCATCGGTGATGGTCGCCTGATAACTGATGCCCTGGGGAACTCCGGTCTGGGCGAAAAGAGGAGAGCCTAGAAGCAGGCTGGCGAGGAGGGCGGAACGAAGGGTCGTTTTCATAAGACGAAGTGTGGAGGGAAAATTATTCGGTGGGAAGAGTGGGAAGAAGAGTCGGAATGTCGCTGACTTTCCCGAGAGCAAAGATGCCGGAGACCTGAATCGATTCTTTGTGAATGCCGCTAAGGATCTCCGAGAAGGTTCCGGAGAGGAGCGTCGTGCCCCACTGCGGTCCTTCACCAGGGCCGGCCGTCGCCTTAATGGCGAGGGTAATCGCGCGATTCACAGAGTGACTTTCGAGGCCGGCAGGAAGGTCATTTTCAAAGCGTGCGTCCTTATTGTCGTGATCCGGGTGGTAGGTGTGGAGAAAGGGATTGGTGGGATCATTCGCCCCCAGAGTGATGGTCGTTTTGAGACTGGCACCCGGAGCAAAGGAGCTGGACATCGTTTGACGTAATCCCAGCGGGAAGTGCGCGCTCGAGAGTCTCACGGTCGTATCAAGGTTATCCGCATCAAGCCCGGCTTCATCGATCGAAAGACCGGTCGTGACATTCCCTTCACCATCATCGGCAATGACCCCGGCGTAAGCGCGGGAAAGCAGCGTGGCCTCACCACTCGCATTAACATGGACGATGAGGCGTATTTTGAACTCCTGTTGGGTGTCATTGAGACCGGTTTCGTTGGACTCGGGAATATACTGACCGTTGGCGTCAACGAGGTTCTTACCCTCGGCGTCACGTTGAAAGCGCTGAAGCTGATTTTGAACCTGCGTGATCCGGGCCTCACCCACCCAGAGCCCCGCGAGGCTCACCTTCTCAGCAGTAACCGGCAGATAGATTTCGGAGTATCCACCGGCGTCCGTGATTTTAAGAAGACCCGCAAATTGGTCTCCCGCACTCCCGCCCATCGCGGCACGGTCCACCCCCAGGGAAATCCCCTTGGCTTCGCCCGCTGGCAGCGTGACGGTCAAACCACCGCCAAGAGGCGAATAGAGATACAGTCCATTTGCATCACGCTCCCGGGTCGTGAGTGAGGGAGCCACGGGCGTGATGCCACCTCCCGGAGGGACTTCAGAGGCCACCGGGGCAAGAGTCACCACGGTCTCGCTGTCAGTACGATTGCGAAGCACGACGCGCTTGAGGCTCCCGCCAGTGCCATAGTTGAGCCCGGAATCGAGTGCAATCTCGACCTGCACCGGGCCGTAGAAGTCGGAATATTTGTCCGAGCGAATCCAGAAAGCCTCGCCTCGCTTGGCATTAATCAAGCGGGCGGGCGAAAGGGCGGGATTGTTCGAATCGAGCACACCACCGACATAACGATAGGCCTCGGTATTGTTGTCGATGATCCCCGCTCCGCCAAGGTAGCGGTTGAGCTGCGGAGTGGTTCCGGATTTGATGGGGAAGCCCACAAGATTGGACCCATCGGTGCGCCATTGCACGCGTGGCGCCACCACTTCCCCTTTCAAACTGAGGGTCTGCAGCAATGAAGTCTCCTTGGTCCTCACCAGGTAAGCGGCGTGAGGACTCATGATGGCGAAGGTCGAATTGGCCACATCTCCCCGACGCCAGACCTTCCACTCATCCGTACCTGTTCCAGCGCCAGTCGTGTTCAGGCTGGGATCAAGCCCGTTGGGGCGCCATTGCCAGACGTCGGTGATATCGGGATTGGCCGCCAAGAGCGTGTCCAACGATTCATTCCCTGGATCAACATTGAGGTAAATTCCGGTCCAACCGGGCTTCAGATCCCAGGATTCGGTTCGGTACTGCGCATTCGCCGAAACAATCGTGAATGCAAAAATTAGAAATAGTAAACGCATGTGCTGGAAGTGATTAATCGACGACTAGGCGGTAAATGACCTTCTCTGTCGTTTCGGCAGGTTCCGCGACCACGACGATTTCTTCGACCTCTTCTGATCGGTAAACAAAGAAGGTCTCGAAGGGATCATCCGAGAGAGAAAACTCCACGGGAGACCATATTTTCAAGTCGCTCGAAGATTCGATACGGTAAGACTTCCCGTCAATCGCCAGAAAACTGAGATCCGCCCGGCGGTTGGCGTCGACTTTATTGACTCGAAAATTGAGCCCGTCTTCAAAGAGAAGAGCGAAGGTCCCCGCGACATATTCACCGCGATCGCTGAGGCCATCGCCATCGCGATCCCCGGTTGCCGTGAAAACATCAAGCGGGTTGCCTTCAACATTACCAAGAAGCCCCGCTTGGAAGCGCTCCCAATCATCGGGCAAGCCATCCCCATCGGTGTCTTCACCCAAGATAAAATTGATCTGCTTCACGGCACCCGACTCAGGGGCTGGATCGGCAGTCACCGATTCAACCTTGGACACCACCTGTCGTGTGCCATTCCTCTCAGCCGCAAAACTGTAAATCACGCTGGCATTGGGATCGAGAGCGGCAGTCCGATAGACCCCTTTTGCAGGGTTGAGATCGACGGGAAGCGTTAAGCGATAGTTTTCGCCAAAAGCACCCGATTCCGAAATCGAAGCCCGGGCAACCTCAACACCATCCGCGAGAAGAAGAAGGGAAGTTTGTCCGTCCGTCAGCCCAAACCCAAATTCACCTCGAATCTTGCCAAAGATCGTCGAAGGTGGAGCTGGTGGATAAGCAAAGCCACTCTGGGAGACAAAGAGTGAAAATAGCAGAAATCGAATACTCATGGAATGATAAAAGTGAAAGTTCAGAGGGGTTTCACAATATGAAATCGCATGCAATCACGCAAGATTAAACGCATTGGGAATTCTACGACAGGAAAAAGAGGCTCTTTCCATCGAAGTCTGCGCAAAGGTCGCAAACACGGTGAGCTAAAAGAGAAGGATCCCCTTCATCCTAGTTCCCGGAGTAGGAGTAGGTCTTCAAGTGAAGTTTGATGTCCTTCACCGAGCGAATGAAGCGAGCGATGCCCTCCTGCTCATCGGCCAGGAGTTCCTTGGCAGGGATCGCAAGCTTCCAGTTGCTGTTCCAGACCGAACGACCGACCAAACGGCTGCTGGTATAATCTTCGGAAAAATCAGTGAAGAAGAACTCGGCCCGATCAGTGGCCCGGAAGGCAGGATGACGTCGCGGTGAGCGGAACGTGGCGAGCATGTTATCAGAGGTCTGCTGCACCGCATCTGAAGTTGGTTCGACCGATCCAAGATCAAAGGGCAAGGGCATGGCGTAATCCTGGACCGACCAGGTTCGCAAAATATCACCACCTCCCAGCGGCGGGGTCCGCATGGTATCGAGTCCGGTCGGGATGAGGAAGACATCGGGAGTGGCGCTCAGCGCGTCATCGTGGTTATGAGTCGGGTCGCCCCCACCGTCGGCACAGACCAAGCAGGGAGTCATGCCCTGATAGCCTTCAAAGACCACGCCAAGCGAACTGACCTTGGTTGCGAAACTGGTGCTCGAGAAGTCGCTATCCCCCGGGGCGAGATCCTTGCCGAAGAAATTCCTCCCGGCTTCGATCGTGCTCGGGAAGTTGATCAGGAAGCCCGGTTGGGCCGAGGCTTCCGCTCCGCCAAGCTGCATCGCATGAGCTGCGATGTCGGCATCGGTAAGGAGGTTTTTGGTGACGAGGCCTTCAAGTTTCTGCTGCCAGGCAACATCCCCTTCCGGTCCGTCCGGGATGCGGAAGTATTCGCGCCGGAGAGAAAAGGTCGTGCCATTGGTCTCCGGGTTATTGAAACCAAGGCGGCCTTTCACGACGTCGTAGTCCCCTTTCAGCTTGGCCAGGAGACCGGAGAGTCCGGGATCGCCATTCGCGCTGGCCGAGAGCATGGGTTGACCATTGGAGTCCACCACACCGAGGGCGCGTGAGCTGATGATATCGCCAAGAAAAGCCTGTCCATCGGGAGAACCGAGAAGGCCGGTTTCGTAGTCGTAAGCTTGGGCCGCGAGGAAGGCATAGCGTGAAGCCCAATCAAGAAGGGTTTGGTATTCTTCCAAGGCCTCGGTGCGGAAGGTGCGGAAGGCGATGTCGCGGGTGCGGTATCCTTGCACGGCCCCGGCGGCGCGGCGGCGGAAGACTTCGCGATTGGCGAGCACGGTCTGACCATTAGAGAGCTCGGTGCGATATCGTTCAACGGCCCGGGTGTAGGCAACCGCGAGAGCATCGACCTCGCGAGTGCGTGCGTATGAAGCCGCATAGAGAGTCTTGACCTTGGCAATCTGCCCTCGGAGATAGGCCTTCTCCTCAATCGACAGTTTCGCAATTTCAAGAGCTTTTTCAGCAATCGTAAAGACGAATTCAGACACCAATGCCGCCTGATCAGTCCCGGTAATGACTGCATTTTTTGAAGCGCTGGCTGCGACATGTGCCGAGAGGAGGGCTCCACGTAAAGGTGCTGCCAGGTCATTCGAGAAACCTGTCATTGTAGGGAGCGCATCTACTGCGGCGAAAACAATCTCATCAGCTGTATCTGCAACCGCATTGAGAGCACTTCTGATCCCTTTGATTGCAATGAATACTTCCTTGTAGATAAATTTCGCCGTGCTGAACGTGAGATCGCCAATCCTAAGAGCAACTCGCTCCTCCATTTCCACTTCGAGGGTATCCAGTTGGGCTAAAAGAACTTTGCGGTCAGTGTCCATGGAGGCGAGAGCCACGTAGAGTTTTTCCTCTGCCAGGCGAGCTTCGTTCAGGGCGGTTTGAATGGAGCCGAGACTCGGACGGCTTCCCAAAGTCGGGTCCGCGATGAGATACGGACCCTGATTCTCCCGGAGAGTGTATTTGTAAGAGAAACTTCTCTCCACACTGTCTTTCACGGAGAGAATGGTGAAGACATTTCTACCATTGACCGAATCGATCACTTGTTGGTCTTTGACATTCAAGTTGAACTGCTTTTCGCCTGCAACGTAGTCGAAAAGGCGAAACTCAGGGAAGATCTCATACGGACGGTCAATCAACATATACCTCAGGAGATCAGGGCCGGTGTAATCTTGTGGATAGGCTTTCCCAGGCCCCACATCGCCGGGATAGGCTTGGCCAAAGATGTCGATGAGCTCCGCAATGAAGGCCGTCTCTTCATCGTCGATAACCTGGGTGAGGTTCTGACTTTGATTTTCCGTCGAACGTAAGAGACGAGTCGAATCAGTGGCACGCTCGAAGACGGCGTTGGCATTATTGAGAGCCGCTGTCGCACGTTTGAAAATCTGCTCAAAGTGAGTCTCACCATCGGCGAGATCGGCCGGTGAAATATCGAAAAGGATACTATCCTCGGTCAGGTCGAGCGGATTGACCCGGGCGTCGGCCGCTTCAAGGTGAAGTTGGATCTGTTCGGAAGCTTTTGCGATGGCATCAAGTTCTGGAACGGTTGAGCGATCAATTTTTTGAATCCCTTCGTTGACGAGATCTTCCTCAGGAAGGATGGCATTACCCACGAGCCAGTGGAAGTAAGCTCCCTGTGCTCCACGTGCAGTCCAATCGTCAACTCCCCAATGACGGGTCGTTGAGGTTCGTGGATTTTCGCGACCGTCGCTCAGATTACTCCAACCATCCGCGCCATCCTGGAAAGCCTTACGACGCTCCAGACTGATGATCTGGCTGGCGGTGCGGGTCAGGGCCGAAGCACTGGCGGCGAACTTGCGCTCGTCGAAGTAGTCGATGGAAACCGACTGACCAAGAACCGTGACCGCCTCGGCACGAGTGCCCCAAGAGAACTCCGGGTCGGTAAGGAGGCGGTAGTAATTTTTCACCGCGGTGAGGTAGTGACCGTAGGCATCACCGTGGGCCTGCGGGAACATGCGGGCGGCATCAGCCGCGTCAACTTTCCCATCAGAGACCGCGTCGCTCTGCTCGGTGATATTGTAGTTCAAGGCATAGACCAACTCACCGGCATCGATGCCCCGGGTGTAGTTCCAGAAAAGACGATTATAGACCGGCGGCGTTTGGATGGAGGGCGAGAGGAAGTCATCACGGCCACGAAGGAGGGCGAGCTCTTCATCGAGGAGCGTGGGAACCTGCCCCTGGAAGGAGAAGCGCGAGGTCGAGGTGCTGCGGAAGGTCTCTTCAAAGCCCTGGGTCGAGACCGCGTCACCGAGGGTCCCGAGAGCCTGGGAATCGAAGTGCACCATGGGATTGGCGGCATCAGCGAAGGCTTCGTTTCCAAGCGCGACGTAGAGATCGTTGAGATATCCCGCCGCGAGGAGCAGCGCGTCATTGGCAGGACCATAATCGACGGAAGGTGTCCCGTTGATGGAAAGATTGATTCCTCGTTTCAGGACCGTTTCATAAATCTCGATGAGGCCGGTGTCCTGCACCGCGTCGAGATTGAGCGCGATGTCCCCTTCCCAGCGCGAGCCGGCCTGGGAAATGATGCTAACGTTTGTGTCGATGGCATTTTCAAAGAAGTCGCTCACCCGTTGGTTGAAGGGATTGATTCCGGCGAGGACCCGCTCGATCCAGCCTTCGACGAGCCCGGGATTCGTCCAGTCCGACCAGACCTCGAACATCGGATGCTCCGGATCGGTGGGCCGGTAGCGCATGATGTAATAGTTGTCGCCGAGAGTATCGACTCCGGCACCGGAAACGACGTGTCGATTTTTGCCGGCTTCGGAGGCGAAGAGGAAATAGTTCGAGCTCTTGTCCTCCTTCACCTGAAGGGCGACGCGTAAGTCAATCGTAGAGGTCGCCCCGTCTGCCTTGGTGGTGGAGTAGAGAACCTCCACCGCATTAGCACCATCGATGAAGCTCCGGGCCGGGAGCTCAAAAACAAGGTAACCGTCTCCATTCGTAAGGAAGGGAAGGAGGTCTGCCGGGATCGCAGGTGCGGTCTCAGAATCAGCGCCACTCAGCGCCTGATAGCGGAGAGCTTCCACGCCATTCAGGTTCACGATTGCGCCATCGCCTCCCGCAAGTTTGAGGCTAAAGTAGACTTTGCTAAGACGATCTCCTCCTGTCAGCTGGGAAGTAAAATCGAGAGTTCCGCTAAGGCTCACCCCCGGAGCCGTCCGATCGGAACCTGCCTCGTAGATGGCAGCCTGTGATCGGATCACGCTGGCGACTGTCGCCCCGTTCCGTGAAATCACCGGACTGGCAAGCGCACCGTCAAGAGTGACATTCTCAAAGAGGAACACCGGCGGCTCCAGACCGCCCACCGGCGGAGCCTTCCGCCATTCGAATTCATAACGGTCCGGATCTCCGGCGAAGTCACCGGTGTGTTGCACCGTGACATTTTCTGAAAGCGGATTGGCCGCCACGAGCGGTTTCAGTTCCCCTCGGTAAAGTTGTTCACCCACGCGAAAGACGTGCATCTGCACAGGCTCCCCGATCTCGCTATTCACGAGGCCATTACCAGTGACGAGCGTCACGTATCCCGAGCCACCGCCGATGGCACTCAGGAAGTAGCCGTTCACCGCTTGATCCGGACTGGCGATTTCCGGGAGTTCGGTGGGGTCATAAGTGGCCTTGGTCTTTTGGCCGATGACTCTTGAAAGTCCTTTTCTGGTGAGCCACTCGCTGTAGGTGAGCGTTTCCTCAAGGAGTCGATCATCGAGAACGCGGAAGATCGGAGTGACCTTCAGATTATCGATGAGTTTATCCCAACCATTCTTGAGTGGATCGCCGGCAAGACAGAGAGCCTTCAGCGTGTTGATGTCATTGAGACTGAAGGTATTCGGGCTGAGGTAATCTTCCCCGGCCAGTTCATCATTGAAGCGTCCCTGGAAAATGATCGCACCCTGGGTGCCCACGAGACCGTCGAAGAAGATGCGATCTTCCAAGTGGCTTGGGAGATTCTGGAAGAAGACTTTTCCTCTCGAACTGACAGTCGCAACGGTTGCAGGGAGTTCATTGATCTCGCTGAACTCACTGAGCTCGACGCTGCGGTTGATGGTTGAGTCATGCAGCACCACGCTGTTTTGCTCAGCGGAAAAATCGAGAGCGATGGATTGTTGATAAACAAGTTCAGCCGAAGTTTGTCCGAGGATCTGAGGAAGACCAAACTTGGGCTTCGCAAGAGTTTCCCCGAAATGAAGGACTGAAGATTGATCCGGCCATTGCGGCGTGAAGGTCACCGTAAGTGGTGTGCCGGTGACCGGACTTTCGATTGACCCCACCGGACGGAGGTAAGGCACAATCGTTCCGAGCGCCGGAGCTTCATCGACTCCCGAAGTGGCATTAGGAAAGGCAAAGGTCTCGAGCGTGGGGTAGTAATACTGCATCGAGAGTTTTTTCTCCGCGCCGACACCCGGCTG
>JBLHUR010000209.1:0-8261 GCA_047629805.1 Akkermansiaceae bacterium
CTACGGTCGTACATTTGATCCACGCTTCCTTCACCACCTCGGTCACCCTCGGCAGCTTGCGCTTCACTACGGTTCTTTGTCATTCTTTCCGGTAATCTCATTTCATATTACAAGTCATCGCCCATGCTGGGCGCACGAGGCAGGGGGTTCGAACCTCCGCCACACACACGACCGGCCATACGGGTTTGCCTTCGGCTAAGCTGAAATGACTTCGTGGGGATCGATGTGCTTTGATTCGCTCCGCTCATCCTTCGGGCTACCCGTTGGTCGTCTATCTCCGCTTTGCTCCCATTCCCCAGGAAAGAACACGATCCTCCACTGCCCAAACGCCTCATTTACCACCAGAGTTGAATGACAGTAAAATTGGAACTGCCGCGCTCTTCGCTCAGAGCTTGCCTGTGCCAGCTCTTCCCGCTTTATCGGCCTCGTATGAGAGTCTTGCTCATCGTCTGATGGCTTTGACTCACTCCGTTCTCCCCCTCTCCGGGTGCTCTAACTCAGCTTCCCATAGCCTGCCCCCCTCCCTCACGGTCAGGCAACATCACCGAAGGCCTACAGGTGTTTTAGAAAGGAAGCGAAACCGACCTGCCACGCAGGGGTGAGGGGGCGGGCGGAGCCCCCGAATCAATTGGCTTCTTGTCGTGTTTTTCATTGGTAGCAGTTTCTTTTGTTCTTCAATAGGCACCGCGTGGGCGCAGTCTTTTACGCGGTTCATTCCATTCACAGGGAACCTGAATTTCCAGCTTTAGCTTATCACAATATTCCCTGGACGCCCGCATTGACCAGCTCAGTGGCCACTTCCCGGGCATGCTCGGCAGGAACAGCCACCACGGCTAGCTTCACCTGATGCAAACTCTCCCGTCTCAAGTCCTCACGAATGGCAACCAACAATTCAGAAACTGGAAACCCCAGCCCACGAGTTCCAGAGGACCCCAGATAGCCCCAATCCTTCACAACTGCGCCGGATACACCCCCGCCGCCTTCGCCAAAGTCGAAGAACTCACCGTCTCGATCTGCTTCTCCTCAAAACGCCGCAAATAACGATCGTAAATTGAAAGACGCTCCAGTCCACTCCAGTGAAAAGGCGGCTTCAAGGCCCTCCCGCCAAAAGCAAATTCCTAGCAGTCCGCAATTTCATTCGCTATAATCGAGTTCCCTGTCACAGTTTTATAAATCAGTTTGCCAAACAGGTGAACGCATTATTTACGAACATGTTTACGAAAACAGATTTTTATTTTCTAGGCGCAGCGGTGGTGAGTTTGCTCGCCAGTGTTGCCCTGTGGTTTCTCTACGACAAAGAGGCTGGACTCTTCGTAGGGATTTGGGTGCCCTCGATCCTCGCCTTTTGGGTGGGCGTGAAGGTTTCGCTACTTGCTCATATAATCGGGCGCGGAGGGTCTTCTCGGAAATGAGCCTAGAATCCTTGGTCGGATCTGGAATGGTCCTCTTCTTCTTTGGAGTGAGTGTCACGCTGGTGGTTCTAAAAGGCGTTTTCTTGGCGCAGAGCGAACTTGAGGATGGTCAATCCGGAGACTCCGAATTGGAGGATCTGGAGGAAAAACCATAGACGCGAAGATTCCGTGGACTCTTAGGAGCAGAGTTTAAGTTTCTCAAAGCGGTCTCGACTAATTTATTTTCGCAATTAATTTCCCGCGCTAACTATCAACGTCGTGAAGCCTTTGGAAAGACGAGGAAAGACGAGGAAAGACGGGGCGAAACGGGCCAAGGGATCACTGAAGGACCTGGCAAAAGAAATTTGGGGCCTCAGAGGTCTACAAGACAGGGTAGTGACAAGAGCATGGGGCGGCCCAACCTACATGTTCCTCCCCCTATAAAACAGCCTGGCTTTCCCTAGATTGCCGAGAACGACTCCTCCCTAAAAGCACACTTCCGTCTTCCTGATCAAGGTTTGGTGTCCTACCAACTCCTCAGCCGATGCTTCCTCCAAACCGTCCCGCCCTTTTCCTGGCGCCCATGCAGGACGTCACCGACCTCCCCTTCCTGCGAACCATCGCCTCCCACGGAGGGGCCGACCTTTACGTCACTGAGTACTTCCGCGTCCATATCCACTCGCGCCTCGATCCTTACATTCTCCGGTCCATCACCGAAAACCCCACCGCCCGGCCCATCATCGCCCAAATGATCGGACAAGATATCGGCGAACTTGTCCGCACCGTCCACGAGTTAAAAAAACACCCTATCTCCGGCGTCGACCTCAACCTCGGTTGCCCTGCACCCGTGGTGTATCGCAAGAACGCTGGCGGCGGACTCCTCCGCAATCCAGAGCAGGTGAACGAAATCCTAGGCCGACTTCGCGAAGCCTGCGGCGAGGTCCCCTTCACCGTTAAAACCCGTGTCGGCTTCGAATCGGAAGACGAATTCGAAACCCTCCTCTCCATCTTTAAAAAACACGCCATCGACCTCCTCACGATCCACGGCCGCACTGTCAAAGAACGCTACCAAACCCCCGTTCACGACCAAACAGTCCGCCGCGCCGTCGATGAAATGCCCTGCCCCGTCATCGCCAATGGCAACGTCGTAAACTGCCAAACCGGGCTCGCTTACCTCCAAGCCACCAAGGCCGCCGGACTCATGATCGGGCGCGGAGCCATCCGAAACCCCTGGATTTTCGCCCAACTCCGCGCCGCCTTCGCCGACCAAACCATCCCCACCATCACCGGAAAAATGGTCCTCTCCTACATCCAGACTCTCTACGAAGAAACCGCCAAAGAAACCCCCGGCTATATCGAAGAAAAACACGTCCAAAAGATGAAAAAATACCTCGTCTACATCGTCCAAGGACATCCCGCAGAATTCGAACACCAGATCCGCCGAGTCAAAACACGCGACGAATTTTTCACCACATGTCGGGCGTTTCTCGACCACTCACAGCCCTCTCCCGACCTCCCTCCCGAAAACTCACGCCTCTTCTGCGGCTTTTCACAATTTCTCTGAACAAGTTTCCCGTTGACTTTGCTCCGCTCCCTGTAAAACCTCAGTCCGTAAAAGCCATGAACCAGGAAGTCCTACACACCGAAAAGATCCTCGCTGACCGCAAAATTTTCTTTCTCGACCTTAAAGAAAACAGTCGCGGACGCGTCGTGAAGATCACCGAAGACGTGAGCGGAAATCGCGACACCATCATGGTGCCTGCCGAAATCCTGGGCGACTTCATCGAAGCCCTCACTGACATCAAAGAGACCGCTGACAGTCAGGACGAAGAATAATCGTCCCTACATATATTCTCGAACGGCGGCAGAAATGCCGTCTTTTTTTTGCTGATAAATATCAATGCTGAAGACTCAGGCTTCTTTTTTTCATAACGACCGTCTCCGCAAGAACCGATGAGATCAGCTAGTAGCTTACCTCCCTTTCATTCTCCGTCATGATCCGCCACTTCATCTTTTCTCTCGTCGCTGTTCTGGCTCTCCAAGCTGATACCCTGCCCGCTCTCAAGCGGTGATCCCTTTCCGACGACCCATGCCGAACTCTGGTAAGACTTCGCCCCACGCAAAGAACCTCTCGAGGTCGAGGTCCTCCATCAACGCAAGAAGAAGAAGACTCACTTCGCCAAGCTTTTTGACGAATTCCACCAGACCGAAAAAGAAGTTCACCGTATCGAGGACACTCTAGACACGGTCCGTCGACTACACCCACGAAAGGAAGGTAAAGCGACTCGCTTTGAAGGACGAACTCCTCAGAATGATTAAGGAGCAAGACTAACCCGCCCTCCACCTTTCCAATCACCCCTCATCTTTGACAGATGAGGGGTTTTTCATTGTCCCGAAACCCAGATTGCCATCTCCCTATCGGTTCGTCATCCTCCGCCATGCGCCACTTCCTTCTCGCTCTCTTTCTGCTCATCCCTCTCAAAGCAGAACAGCCGAACATCCTCATGATCCTCGCCGATGACATGGGCTTCGGCGACCTCGGCTGCTACGGCTCACTCCAAGTCGAAACTCCCGTCCTAGACCAGCTCGCTGCCGAGGGAATCCGCTGCACCGATGGCTACGTCTGCGCCAATGTCTGTGCCCCCTCCCGCGCCGGCCTCCTCACCGGACGCCACCCACAACGTTTCGGCTTCGAGCATAACCTCAACAAATCCTTCCCCACCCTCCCCGAGCGACTCGGCGTTCCCGTTGAGCAAAAAACCATCGCCAATCATCTCAAGTCCGCCGGCTACCGCACCTCCATCATCGGCAAATGGCACATCGGCGATTCCGTCCCCGGCATGCTCCCCAACGCACGCGGCTTTGACTACTTCTTCGGCATGCATTCAGGCAGTCACACCTACTTCCCCACGCCCGAAAAAAACCAACTCCTTCGGAACACCGATCCCATCAAAAAGATCGATCACCCCTACCTCACCGACTGGTTCACGCACGAAGCGATCGCCCAAATGACTCCGGGCGACAAACCCTTCTTCTGCTTCCTCTCCTACAACACCCCGCACACCCCCATGCAGGCCAAAGAAGTGGATCTCAAACGCTTCGCCCACCTCAAAGGAAAACGCCGCCAAACCTACGCCGCGATGCAGTGGTGTATGGACCAAAACATCGGCAAAATCCTCGACCACCTCCGCGAGCAAAAGCTCCTTGAAAACACCCTCATCGTCTTCTACTCCGACAACGGCGGCAGCGTCACCGCCTCCCACGCCTGCAATGCTCCCCTCCGTGGCATGAAGGGCTCCTTCCTCGAAGGCGGCATCCGAGTCCCCTTCATCTTCTCCTGGCCCAAGGGGCTCCCTTCTGGAACCACCTTCACCCACCCCTTCACTGCGCTCGATCTGCTTCCCACTTTCGTCGCCGCTGCTGGAAAGCAACTTCCTCCTCGCATCACAAAAAAAGGGAAAAAGAAGATCGTCAACCATGACGGTCGCAACCTCCTTCCCTTCCTACGGGGCAAGGTTGAAAAAGCCCCTCACCAGGCCCTCTACTGGCGCATGACAATGCGCGGCTCCGCGATCCGCGAAGGCGACTGGAAACTCCTCATCAACGTCCACACCCCACCCGCCCTCTACAACCTCGCCAACGACATTTCCGAGCAACAAAACCTCTACCAAGAAATGCCCGACAAAGTCGCCGACCTCTGGCTCAAGCTCAACAAGTGGCAGGAAGCCTTGGAAGACACCCCGCACTGGCAGGAAAATCCCTACTGGCAGGGCTACAACCGTAAGCTCTACTCCCACACCTACTGGCTCACCCAGCCGAAGAAAGATGAAGAATACAAAGGCCTAAAGAACTAAGGCCCTACTTATTCTGGTCCCAATCGGCAAAGGAACTCTCTGCAAACTCCTCGGAGTTTATTATTTTCCAACGCCTCACGATCGCCTTCACGGTTGAATTTCGGCTTGGGTGCCTCACTTTTTCGAGCTCATGTTCAATCCCTCTCAAGATCTTCCTTTGCTCTGATTCTCTCTTTTGCCAATCCACTTCGGCAAATGCCGCATCGTAGGCCTCACGAACTTTGCTTTCCTCTTTTTGGTCATAGTCATCCCACGTACTCAATGCAGATTCGAATTCAGCCTTTGAGTTCAAAGCTGCAATCATTTCCCCACGCAACATTCGCGAACCTGACAGACGAAGAAGCTGAAAAGCCAAGCGGGGCGATGATTTCATAAGCCAAAGCTGGGCGTCGTTGGTTTCGTCATCACTTAAGACCGGCTCTGATGACGCGAGGAGTTCCTCCATGGTGAGATCTCTCCGTGACGAACTTTCCCTCAAGTGTGTTTTTACAAACTGCGAAAATCCTTCAGGATCATCCCAAGCCCACTGCGGTCCGATTTGCTCGAAAGCATGAGCCCAGCCTCGAGCTTCGCGGAGATTTCGCCACGACCAAGCCACCGCTTCCGCCGGGTCACGCCGTGCCAACTCGACAAAGAGCAACTTGGCCGCGACCGGAAAATTAAAGACATCACCAAACTCTCCAACCATTCCCAGCAAGAGCTCATGAATTTCGCTCCGCCTCACTCCCTCCAAATCGCGGGCAGCGGCACTCTGCCGACGGCTGTCCGTAGAGTCCTTCAATTGATCGATCAAGCCACTTAATTGCTCCGGTGAACGAGAGACCTGATGGGTAACTCGGACCGTTGAAGGCCCTACCACGTCCTGCCCTTGCTCATTCTTGGGCCAAGCGATCGCCCATCCAATCGCTGCCAACAATGCTCCAAGAGTCAGTGAATATTTCATCATGAGGTCTACTTGGCCAGGGTTTGGAATTTCTCCTTCAGCTCATTTGGAAGGGGTGCCATTTTTGAAAAATCACGCGCCAGATCGGGAGCAAGCCGCAAAAAGCTTCCAAATAAGCTCTCACAAACTTCCTGCCGGAAAGGTTGATCCGGAAGCGTGGCACTGTTCCAGATTGCCGAATGGTAGACAGCCGCATAATCCATACGGCTGTTCTTCGGTGTCTGCGATTTCTCAAAATCTGTGAGTTTCGTTCGCAAGATTTCAAGTTCAGCAGCCTCGAGAATGTCATCAGTCCACTCGAAAAACGAATGCCGAGACGAGATTACCTTATGAGACGCGTCAATCGCTTGGCGGATTTCGACCATCGAGTATCCGGCATTAATCCCCGCCTCTGCGACCTGTCGCTCGCGCTCCGCGAGAGAAGCATAAACGACCCCGTCAGCGGTGCTCATGGTAATCGTCCCGTCAGCCTGTTCCACCTCAGGTCCCGACGGGTGAATCCCACCGAAAAGAAGCAGCTTGTTCCGATAACGCTCTTCGGAAGGCTCTTGATCGAGGGTCGCCAGCATCGTTGCAGGATCTTCCTCGGCCCAGCTTCGGAGAAATTTCGTCCATAGGGATTTTTCATCCGGATGATCTTTGAGATACCGATAGATCACGGGCGTATTGAGGGCTTGGTTGCTGGTCCTAGCCAAGACAAGACTCTCAAGCAATCCAGCTTGAATCTCGGAAGGAAAAGTGTCGAGCGACTCAAGAGCTTTCCCGATTCCCTCTTTCCACATCAAACTTGAAACTGCGCTATCCCCTAGGGAAGGGGCCATCAACCCAGTTGAATCGCTATAACCGAATGCTTCAATCTCAGTCCAATTCTTAAGCAACCACTCCCTCATGGCGCGAGGATCTCGATTAGCCCAACTATGAGCACCCCCACGATACATAAATGACCCTAAACCTGAACGGTCGCTAAAATCCCCACGCATCGCCGCCAGTAGTGCGACCGCAGGATCATTATTAAACCATCGACCAAAGAGATACCGATTGCAAAATTTGCAGGCATCCGGCGAGAGTCCAACAATTGAGAGTTCAGAAAAAGCTGGGATCTCTTCATCTGGAACTTGAGTTAGCAGGGCCCGAAGTTCCAACCTAGTGAGCGCCTGTTGCGGACCATCACTGAGTCTCTGGATGCGTGCAATGAGATCTTCTTGGCTGAGTTGCTCGTCCCGGAGCCCCCCTCGCCCCGCATTGATCGATCGATCTGAAAATTCCGTCCTTGGAATCGAAGATACTGGCCCACTTGAGCCCGCCACTTTTTGAACACCCACCGCCACCGCCGAGACCGCAAGGGCACCCGCGATGAAAGCTGATAGGTTGAGCAAAACCCCTGCTTCGCTCACCGGAATCTTCATAGCGCAACCAACCATCTCAACCTGCTTCGCGGCACTCACTTTCCCAGTGGAGAACGCAGATAATCCTGCCGCCAACGTAACGCTCGAAACCCCAAGGCCACGCTTCGCGAAAAGATTACGAAGCTTTTCAAGTGATCGCGCGATCCGCTTGCGAGCGGCTTCATCAGTGAGTCCGAATTGTTTCGCGATCATCCGATAATCGGCCGCCTCGAAATATCGCATGACCAGCATTTCGCGGGACGTTTTTGGAAGTGAGCAGAGAGCTTTATCAAGCTCTTCAACAATCTCCGGCGGGAGTTCTGACACGGGATTATTCATCATTTCAGCTGCGATCAGTTCGCGTTTGCGGCGTCGGGTTTCGGAACGCCTCCGATTAGCGGTGAGATGGCAGGCATGGCGATACAGCCATCCTCCCAGACAAAGATCTTGAGGCAGCCGACCTGTTTTTTTGACCAGGTTACAAAAGACCTCCTGCATGATCTCTTCCGCCAATCCATGGGCCCCATCCGAGCCTCGCAAAGCGGTCGCATACACCATCCCGGAATAGTGCTTCACAATCTCCGCGAAGATCCTTTCCGATCTCCCGGAGCGAAACTCCTGCCAGAGGTTTTTATTCTCACCAAGATTCATCATTGTTACTACCCAAGAACCACTGGATCGTAAATGA
>JBLHUR010000210.1:0-8256 GCA_047629805.1 Akkermansiaceae bacterium
CGGGGCGGCCCCGTTTGAGAACCCGGGAAGCAGGGGGTTTTTGCGAGCGAATCGCCGAGCGTTACGTGGAGGAAAGGCCGGGCCGAAATGAGCCCCGAAGAGTGAAACCAAGACCCAAATGCATCCGTTGGATGCAGAAACCAAGACCCTCATATTTCGAGCATTTTCGCGGCGACGAACCACCCCTCAAAATCCTCGATCAAGTGGCTTAACCGAGTGCCATTCGCTCTAGATTGGTGTTCGCTCATCATGGGCGTCACAGAATCGTAACACGATATCATCCCCATTGTTGGGATCTCACGGCATTGTCCTGCCTTGTGAAGATATCTCTCCAGCTCCTTCTGTTTTCGATCACTCCATGCTTGGCCTCTTTGAAAGAGGAACTCGTGGAACATTACGCAACTGTTCTCCACGCAACCTATTGTCAGACTCTCGGCGAGGCCAAAATCCTCGATGAGATGATCGGTGATTTTGTGGGAAAGCCGACCGGGGAGGGGTTTTCAAAAATAAAGGCACAATGGATTAAGTCCCGCCTGCCCTACTCCCAAACCGAGGTCGCGCGATTCTACGATGGGCCCATCGATGACGAGAATGGTTTTGAAGGTTGGATCAATGCGTGGCCTATCGATGAAGCCTATCTCGATTACGTACGAGGAAAGCCGGAGGCAGGATTGATCAACAACTCGGCCAAAGCTCGCGGCATCGATGAAGAGACTCTCTTTGAACTCAACGAACAAGGAGGAGAAGCCGACATTTGCACCGGATATCACGCCATCGAATTTCTGCTCTGGGGACAGGATTTTTTCGAAAACTCTCCAGGCCAACGTCCCTTAGCGGACTACACGAGCGAAAAAAATGCCAAGCGCCGACGCGATGCTTTACAAGCGTGCTCACGACTTCTGGTGACTCATCTCAGCACCTTGGCCGCTGAGTGGTCACCTGAAAAAGAGAACTACCGTGACCGCTTCACCTCGGCACCCGCCGGGCAGTCGCTCTCAAAAATCCTTACCGGCATGTCGATGCTTTCTGGCTTTGAGTTGGCCAGTGAGCGACTCGCGGTGGCCTACGACACCCGGAACCAAGAAGATGAACATTCCTGCTTCTCCGACACGACCCATCTCGATCTCTGCTACAATATTAAAGGGATTCAAAACGTTTGGAGAGGAGAGTTTCAAGCCGTAAAGGGACCGGGCATCCGAAAGCTCGCCGAAGCCGCCGCCCCCGCGCTCGCAGCCGAAATCACCCGGAATCTTGACCAGTGCTTGCTTCTCGCCGAAGGAATCCCGGTCCCCTTCGACCAAGCGGTCAGGGGCGAAGAGGACGCCCCAGGTCGGGTCAAGATCTTGGAGTGCATCGAGAGCTTGGAGCATCTCAATCAAAATCTCCTCATCCTTGCTGAAAAGACCTCACTGGGAGTGTCCAAGAAGGCCTCACAATAAACGCATCCCATGAAATACTTCCCACTGCTTTCCCTCATCTTCTTCTCAATGATTCTCTGGGGAAAGAAACTCCCCGCCGAATACTACAGTGGGGGCGAGACCACCGTCTTCATTGAAAACAACAAGGCCTTCTCCCGACCCTTGGCAAATATCAGCCCCAAAACTCTCCGTCACCACTCGATTGGCAACTCGTTCTTCAATCAAAACTGGATCGAAGCGCCAGCCTCTACCACCGGACGTGACGGACTCGGGCCGCTCTTTAACGCCCGCTCTTGCTCGGCCTGTCATACGAACGATGGGAAGGGTCGCCCTCTTATGAATGGGGTGAACAAACTCGGAATGGTGACGCGAATTAGCATTCCCGGGCGAGCCGACGATGGCGGTCCTTTAGGCGATCCCAGGTATGGCACCCAGCTCTCTGACTTTGCCCTCCCAACGCTGGAGCCAGAGGCACGAATTCGTATCAAGTATACCAGAACCCTCACTAAGTTTGCCAACCAAGAGAGCTTCTTTCTTCGCAAACCGGAACTCGTTGTCACGAATCTCTCCATGGGGCCACTCAGCGACGAGATCAGGTTCAGCAATCGCCTTGCGCCCCCTGTTCATGGCATGGGCCTGATCGATGCCCTGGCGGACGAAACGATCCTTTCTTTTGCTGATCCGGATGATCGAGATGGCGATGGCATTTCAGGGAGACCCAACACGGTCTGGGACCGTGAGAAAGGGAAGAAAGGTCTTGGAAGATTCGGATGGAAGGCCTCTCAAGCCACCCTCAAGCAACAGGTCGCCGATGCTTTCTTAAACGACATTGGTATCACTTCAGGACTCCATCCGCGTGAAGCATTGAGCCCTTACCAACACGAGACCCTTGCATTGGGCACTCACAAGGACGGCGCTACCCCTGAAGCCTCGGATAAGATCATCGATCGCGTGACAACCTATCTTGCCACGATCGCGCCTCCCGCAAGGCGACAGATTGAAGAGGACGGGGTCCAAAGAGGTGAAAAGATTTTTCATCAAATCAAATGTGCCTCGTGCCATATCCCGGAAATGGTCACGCGCCCTGATGCGAGTCTCCCGGAGTTGGCGAGCCAGACGATTAGACCTTACAGCGATTTCTTACTTCACGATATGGGACCGCGTTTGGCCGATGGCCGCCAGGACTTTGAGGCTTCGGGTCGTGAATGGCGCACTCCCCCTCTTTGGGGAATTGGTCTTCAGCATGTCGTCAGTCGGCATAGCTTCTTCCTCCATGACGGCAGAGCTCAGAATGTCATCGAAGCCATCCTCTGGCACGGGGGGGAGGGGCAAGATTCATGCGATCAGTTCGTCGCTCTCCCGCGCGATGACAAGGAAGCACTTTTCGAGTTCCTCAACAGCCTTTAAAAGATATTTTAAATATAAGACCAAAGGCTGACACCGGAAAAATTACAGGTGGCAATATTGTCTCACGATAGACATTTAAAGTGATCTAAAACTTCATAACTTGCGAATGACAGATGGAGCCCATCCGGACCCATCTTTCAGCTACCATCAAAAACTACACCATGAAAATCAGCCGACCGAAGCCTCGAGCTTCCTACTACCTCGCACTCCTTGCGGCTTTGCCTGCATCGCTCCAAGCCGACCCTCTGAAGGGGCTCAAGAAAAACCACAACTCGGATATTGATCCGAACGACAATTCGCTCATCCCATCGATTCGGGCCGCGAAGACCATCGGCGAAGTTGCCGCAGTGCTCGCAGAAGCTTCCGTGGCTGACGAGGCCGGCGAGTTGCTCGACGGAAAAAGCGGAGACACAGACTTCCCCTATCTCGCTCGCCTTAAAGCCATTGCAACGGTTGGAGAGTATGACCCGGTGACCGGCCATACCCTGACCGGATATCCCGATGGCAATGCGGCCTGGCTTGCGGACAACACTACGGTCCGGTTTGCCTACCAATCTGAATCCTATGCCACCATGTCCAGTGAGACCTATCCATGGGAAATGGCGAACGGGGCCAGCTTCACCGGCTCTCATATTCACACCATTGACTACAGCCGAACAGCTTTCGCCGACTTCCTCAAAAACGATAAGAGCGCCTCGACAATGTTTCAACGGTCCGGAAAACTCTTTGATACCGTCTACAATGCTTTTGGTGACGAAGTTGTCAGCCGTGCAGCAGGAGGGCGTTGGGGAAACCAAACCCTTCCCGATGGCAGCGAAGTGGATTTTCACCCAGGTCAAAAGTTATCTGATGCTGACTTCTTCTTTCAATCATTTTGCGGAGCACATCTTGAAAAGGCACACTGCTACGCCCTCCCCAAAATGATCGGAGGTCCCGGCTGTGGCTTTGAAGATGACGTCTGGCTCTGCGCCGAGGAATGGAAGATCACGAACATGTATCGTGAGGACAGCAGCAGTCCGGTTACGATCGACCCAAACGAAACGATGGGCTTGGCCTCGCTGGCCGTTGATGTCAAAAATGGGGTTGCTTACACCGTGCCTGCGCTCGGGCAAACCGGATACGAGAAACTTTTACCGATCAATCCGGGTTGCACCGGCTACGTCGCAATTGTTTGTGCGGGATACAACCACAACGAGGAACCGGCACCCTTGAAAATCTACATTGGACGAAAGGGCTATGGTCCGGATGGCAATATCGTCAACATCCTGGATCCCTCCCTGCCAGCGCGGGATCGTTTCCTGGCTAGAAACGGCCTTCTCTATGGCAAGATCTACGGTCTCGCCATTGCCGATGCCGACTATGCAGCCTTGGGAATTGAGACTCCGGATGCCTCGACAAAAATGATGGACCAATACCTCAAGGATGCCGACGCAGCCGAGACCTTTGAGGCTCGTTTCTACCCGACCTCTTACCAATGGACGGGATGGGGATCGGGAAATGCCAAGGCCGTTAAAGATACCGAGATGTTTCTCTGGGGATCCGAAACTCCAGCACCGGGTTACACCTATTTCAACGGAGACACCAAGACCGAGCATCCCGCTGCTGATCCTGACACCACCAAGTTCCGCTACATCCAGAACCTGACCCAAGAAGGTGGCATGTTGGCCTTCGACTTCACCCAAATGGTTTCTGAAATGACGGCGACCCCCGGACTCCCCGAATTCCTTTCGGTCAGTGTTCGGAGAATCATTCCGGCAATCGATGGCTCCCTCTCCCTAGAAGTTGGCGATAAGGGAATCAAGCCCAACGGGGCCACCCACGCCACCGACCGCAGCGGAAGAGCCAAAACGACCTCTCCCGATGGTCTGCAGTGGATCAAGACCGCCGATGCCGACCTGCTCATCGTCGATGAGGATTCAGGGAACTCACAAGGGGAGCGCAAATTTGCACTCGTTCTTGACTCCGATACCCTGGAACTCGCGATTGATAAAACCGGATACTTCCTGGCCTCGGCCGGTGGATCGGCCAATCCTCGCGCCAACTCCGGAAGCGCGGCCTATCCGGGAACCTTCTCTCGGGCGACCTCGGCCGAGTTCTCGGGGTCCTGGAACGTCACGGCTCTCATCGAGAAAAAAGAGGATGGTTCATTCTACCAACTCGACGAACTCGCCGGACCAAAGGAACAGCAGTTGAACCAGTCGGTGAAGCTTGCTGAGTCGACCATCGTTGGCGTCGTCCAGATGAAAGGCGAATCAGCCGGTTCGGTTGCCGCTTTCCGCGACGACCAAGGCGGACAAGCCTTCTCCTACCAAATCACCATTCCCTACCCGGGGCTCGCCGAGACTCACCTTTCGGATGTTGATCCTGAGAACGATTCCTTCTCTGCTGACGTCAAAGCCGCCAAGCGTATTGGCGAGGTGACCGCCTTGATGGCCGAAGCCTCAGTCGCGAATCAACCCAGTGAGTTCGTCGATGGAGAAAGTGGCGACACGAACTTCGCCTACCTCTCCGCAATGAAAGTAATCGCGACGGTAGGCGAATACGATCCCGTCAGCGGATACACCCTCACGGGATATCCTGACGGAAATGCCGCTTGGCTTGCCGATAACGAGACCCTTCGTTTTGCCTACCAATCCGAGTCCTACGCCACGATGTCGAGCGAGACTTATCCTTGGTTCATGGAAAGCGGGGCCTCCTTCACCGGTTCCCACATCCACACCCTCGATTACGACCGCGAAGGCTTCGCATCATTCCTGACCAACTCAGATCCTGCCGCCAAGATGCTCAAATCATCAGGCAAGCTCTTCGACACCGTCTACAACGTCTTCGGCAACCTTGTTGTATCGCGTGAAGATGGAGGTCGCTGGGGAAACCAATCGCTTCCTGATGGCAGTGAAGTTGACTTCGCTCCTAACCAGAAGTTGTCTGATGCGGATTTCTTCTTCCAGTCTTTCTGCGGAGCTCACCTTGAGAAGGCTCACCGCTATGCTCTGCCCAAGGAAGATGGCGGCAATGGCATCGGATTCGAGGACGATGTCTGGCTTTGTGCCGAGGAGTGGAAGATCTCCAGCATGTATCGGATCGATAGCGAGACCCCTCTCGTCATTGACCCGAATGAAACGATGGGCCTGGCCTCGCTCGCGATTGATGTCAAAAACGGAATTGCTTACACCGTTCCGGCTCTCGGTCAGACCGGTTACGAGAAGCTTCTCCCAGTCAATCCCGGCAAGTCTGACTTTGTCGTCATTGTCTGTGCCGGCTACAACCACGAGCAAGAACCCGCTCCCTTGAAGATCTATCTCGGTCGCAAGGGCATGGACGCCAACGGACAGGCAGTTGATCAGTCTGATCCAGAGACTTCGGAACGCGATAAGTTCCTCGCTCGAAACGGACTGCTCCACGGCAAACTCTATGGCATGGCGGTTGCAAATGGCGACTACCCCGCCTTGGGAATCGATACTCCGAATCCATCCGAGAAGATGATGGATGGCTACCTCACGGACCCGGATGCCGCCAACCTCTTCAGCGTGAGATTCTACCCCACCTCCTATCAATGGGCCGGTTGGGGAAAATTCAAAGCTGTCGCGACAAAGGACACCGAGATGTTCAAGTGGGAAACCGAACAGCCTTCTGGCTACACCTACTTCAATGGTGATACCAAGACCGAGCACCCGGCTGTCGATCCTGACATCACCAAGTTCCGCTACATCCAGAACCTGACGCAGGAAGGTGGCATACTTGCGGTGGAATTCGTCAATCTCATCTCAGAGCTCTCTCTGGAATCGGGACTTCCGGACTTCATCTCTGCTGAGGCCCGCCGAATTGTCCCGGCGATCGATGGTGCCCTGAGCCTGCAGGTTGGAAGCAAGGGAGTGAAGCCGAATGGCGACACCCACTCTTCCGATCGGAACGGGGCCGATAAAACCACCTCACCGGACGGTCTCCAGTGGATCAAGACCTCGGACGCCGATGTTCTCATTGTCGATGAAGATTCCGGGAACTCACAAGGCGAGCGGAAATTTGCGCTCGTCCTGAATCCCGAGACTCTCGAGTTGGCCGAGGCGAACACCGGCTACTTCCTAGCCTCGGCCGGCGGATCGGCAAACCCAAGAACCGAAGCATCAGCAGCCGCTTATCCGGGAACCTTCTCCCGGGCAACCTCTGCTGAGTTCTCGGGATCGTGGAATGTCACCGCCCTGATTGCCCGCCAGTCCAACGGAAAATTCTACACTCCGGAACAACTGATCGGCCCCTCCGAACAAGCGGTCAACCAATCGGTCAAACTTGCTGACTCCACCCTCGTCGGGGTTGTCCAGATGAAGGGCGAGTCCGGGGGATCGGTAGCGGCCTTCCGCGATGACCAGGGCGGGCAGGCCTTTGCCTATAAGATCGATGTTCCGACCATGGGAGGAACGATCGTCTTCGAACTGGGGCCAAACGGAAACCAGTCCGATGAGACCGACCTGACTCAGAGAGTGCGCGCAGGGATGCTTCCACAGCCTCCAGCGGTCACACCAGCTCCCGGCTACCTCTTCTTGGGCTGGGATCAGGATCCCAATGTCGTCACCGGCGATATGAACCTGCGGGCCTTGCTTGTCAAAGAGACCGACCTCGCAAGCTGTGGATTCATGACAATGGAGCAGATTGAGTCAATGACCGTCAATCCGGTTATTAAGAAAGGAACGCATGGCAACTTCATCCTTGAACTGGATGTCATCACTTCCACCGACATGAAGAAGTGGCGCGACTTCAATGTCAATCCGGAGAGCCTGAGCAAGAATGCCAAGGGCAATATTGAACTCGAGTTCGTTCCCACCGGGAATCAGGAGTTCTTCCGGTTTGTTTTGCCGACGACTGAGGAATAATCGCCATCTGATCAACCTCGCTACAAGCAACCTCCTGGGAATAAATCCCCAGGAGGTTGTTTTGTTCCATCGAAAGAGCTGAAACCGCATCCTTGGTCGTTCCTCTCCGCGGCTTCGAGCGCCTCAGATCTGACCTCTGAATCTCACTTCCCGCAATCCACGAATCCCGGCGATCCTCGATTCTCCGAATCTCATCTCATATCATTGCCGCAGGAATCGCGGTTCCAATCGTGACCGCAATCACTCCAGCGATCATAACCTTCGAGGAAGTCAAAGTCGAAGAAATACCAGCCGGGACCTCTCCCGCCAGCTTCAATGAAGCTGCCGCACATTTCCCAAGGCTCACCGGTGCTCCCTTCGCCAATTCACTCGACAACATCGCGCCCAAGCCAATCACCGGGAGCCCGACTCCCTCAAAATACATGCCACAAAATACATGCCAGGCTGGTTTTAAAATCGACAACAAATACATGCCAGGCTGGTTTTAAAATCGACAAGGTTGAGGTTTGAGGTAGGGTGGATTCATGAAGTTGCAAGTGCTTGAAGGTAGGGGGGCTGGGGCGGTG
>JBLHUR010000211.1:0-8127 GCA_047629805.1 Akkermansiaceae bacterium
CCCGTTTGAAGAATTTGAATCGCTCAACGACGCCTTCGAATACTACCGTGATCACCGCGAAAAATCAGTGAAACTCATCAAAACCGCAGCCCCCATCCAAGAATAGCCCAGCCAACCAAACGCCCTGGAAAACCAGCAAGACGGACCCGGAGATCATTTATTAAGAAAAGCGCGGCAGCGGGGGTTGGGGCGAGGAGTGCGCTGATTTTTGGCGGATTGGTTACGACGAGTCATGCCGATGCGAGCAACGCGCTACCTCCTGGCCCATTATGTGACCCATCAAGACGGAAGCGTCAGACATGCTGCCAATACCATATTAGGAACGCAGAAGGTGAGGCGATTCTATCCCATGATGTCTACCTTTGCGTAAAGACAGAGAACGGTGTTAAAAGTGCGGGCTATTGCACAGTGAATGGAACCTTTCAATCAAACATGGGTGGTACGTTCGAAAGAAGTAATGACTGCGATGCTGGAGGTCCCTTTAAGAAGGATGGTGCTGGTAATAAGAAATAGGGCGTTCCAATGTAAGTTGGAAACCTGCTTAATATATTTATAATTATGTTTAGAAAAAGCTAGCAGCGGAAAACTCTCTAAATCATGTAGTTTGTTTCTCAGATAGCTGATATTGTGTTTTTTCTAAAAATATTGTAAAAGAGAATCAAGTTGGTTCGGTTCTAGCTATCTAGTGCGATTATAAAGCTATTTCTCTTAAAGACTCTCTTGCCGGATCAAGTTCCCCGTTTGTCATCTTGTGAATTTAACCCTGATCAATGAAATCTAAAATATTACTTATTAGTGCGTCTTTACTAGTTCTCTCGGCCTTAATCTTTTTGTTCGTAGCAAATGATACGCCATTTTTGGATCAAGCCTCGCCGAATTTCGGTGGGGAGCGTTCAAATCAGGCCGGTTCTGAACCTGCAAAGAGAGTGAATCGCCTTCCGCAAGAGGGATCGTTATTACCTTCGGATCCCAGTTTGGAGCGTTATGAAGCGTTCCTCAAAACCCGAGACCCCGAATCTTGGGAACTGCTCTCATCTTCGGAGAAGGCTAACATTGTCCAGTCCTTTTGTGTTACGGGAGAGCCTTTTTGGATTGGAGCCTTCATTTTAGACAATACGAACCCTGGGCGAACGCGGGAGCAGCTATTATCGGTGGTTGCGAGCCACGCGCGGATGGATTCTCTGCCTCCAAGTAAATTCATAGAACTATATAGTATGGCCCATTTTGAGTCTGAAAAGAGTGCTTTGGTTGATGGTCTTACTTTAAGCATAACGTCCCTAACGTATGGGCCGCAGATTGATCAAATACTAGAGATTGGGGCCGAAATAGACGGTGCTGAAAAAATTGTGGAGGCATTCATGAGTATTGCTCCCTATCTTAAGGGTTCAGGTATCGACGCTACTGATCCCGATCAGCGAGTTCGCAAATCGTTTGAAACTGTCGAGATGTGCCTTGACGCGAAGTTAATCAGTAAAGATCAGGCATCCTCAATGCTTTTGAGAAGTGTGGAAAGAGTCAATAATGTTGATAGCTTATTAAATCTTCTGAAAGAAGGAGATGTTGATAGGCTTGACTCTCCTGAGATTGTCGAAGTAGTAGTTGAAAAGGTGGCAAGGGAAAAAGGTGTCGATTTTGCGACCGACCTTTTGTCTGGAGGGGAGCGAGCACTCCTGCAGCTCACTTTCGGAGAGCTAGCGCAATCAGATCCAACTGCGTTAGCTGATTGGTTTTCGAAAAACGAATCGCAGCTAAGCGTTGAAGAAAGCAACTCGGTATTAATGGAAATGGGCCGAGTAGCTGTTGACAACGGAGAAAATGAGGTAGCGGAAGTCTGGCTATCGAAGATCAAGGATCCAAAGATGCGAGATGAAGCTTCGCGCATATTAGGGATTGAAACTAAATAATGAGAAGAAATTGTAAGACAAGCCGAGGCAGTTTCTTGCTCTGTGAAGTTGTACGCTTTTTTTTGGTGACTATCTGAATCTTAAATGAGTCGAATCAGAAAAAGAAGGTTACTCGTTCTTTGCACAGGAAACTCGTGCCGTAGTCAAATGGCTGAAGGTTTTCTGAAGGGGCTATTTGGTGGCGAGATGATGGCAGAAGGTGCGGGTTGCTCTCCTTCCGGTTATGTTCACCCTATAGCGATTGAGGTGATGGCGGAGCTTGGAATCGAGATCGGCACTTGGCGTTCGAAGAGTCACGCGGAGTTTTTGGAGCAGGAGATGCAAACGGTGATTACGGTTTGTGGGAGTGCCGATCAATGTTGCCCGACTTTCCGGCGGACACTCTCCAGAGTGTCCTTCCGTAGGGCATGAGGTCCGCCTTCAGCGAACAGCCTGTGGGGGCGGGGGAAACCTCGTCCGCTGGGCGAGGCTGGTATAAATTTGGCCCTTGGGGAGGCTTCTTGGCTCCGTGGGTTTGCCCTTGCTGTGGCTCTAGTCTTGCGGGGCGCGCGCGGTCACGATAGCTTGCGCGCATGGCGTTTACGGTGGCCAAGGCCTTTGAACTGATCGCGGCGGCGCATGAGCGCGGTCGGCTTGCGCATGCCTTTTTGGTGACGGGTCCGAAGGGGAGCGGCAAGGAGGAGCTGGCAGCCAAGATGGGGCATCTCTTGAATGGGCCGAAGGCGGATGGGGATGATTTGTGGGGTGAGCCGGTGGAGGTTGTTGCGCCTTTGTTGGATGCGCAGGAGGGTGAGTATATTCGGGTGGTGAGGCCGCGGTCGAAGTCGCGACTGATCGCGGTGGATGACATTCGGGCGCTGGAGAAGATGATGCACCAGTCCTCGCCGGATGAGACTTGGAAAATCGGGGTGATTGTGGACGCCGATCGGATGGGAGATGGGGCCGCCAATGCTTTTTTGAAGACGCTTGAGGAACCGCCTCGGGAGAGTTTGCTCCTGCTGCTGTCGAGCGAGCCGGAGAAGTTGCTGGCGACGATTTGGTCGCGCTGCGTGCACATTGCGCTGGCTCCGACGCCGGGTGCGGAGAAGCCGGAGCAGGTGCAGCGGATTTTGCCGATGCTGGAGAAGGTAACGCGCGAGGGGATTGGCGAGATGGAATCGGGACTGGCGGTAAAGGCGGGATTGGAAGGGCTGCTCCGACAACGCAAGGTTGAGATTGAGAAGGCATACGCCGCGATTTTTAAAGAGGAGAAGGTCAAGTATCAGAAGATCGTCGATGCCAAGTGGATGGACGATCGCGAGAAAATCCACCTCGCGCAGGCCTCGGCGGACTACCTGGGCGAGCGGGCTCTGATGATCGAGACGATCCACGCCTGGGTGGGGGATTTGCTCCGGATTAAGGCGGGAGGCGAGGGCTTGGAGTTTCCTGAGTATGCCACGGTGATGGCGGAAGCGGTGGCGAATGAAGATTTAGACGTGCTATTACGACGGGTTGCGGCCATGGAGGAGCTGCGACGTTTGTTGGAAACAAATGTCGTGGAGGCTCTCGCGCTTGAGGTCTCGTTAATGAACACCTTTGGAAAGATCACCACATGAAGAGAGATAAATCATTCGTCGACCACATTCGAGTTCACTGCCGGGCCGGCGATGGCGGGCATGGAGTGGTGAGCTTTCGGAGAGAAAAGGGTGTCCCCCGTGGTGGTCCCGATGGCGGGGACGGTGGCGACGGTGGTAAGGTGGTCCTGATTGTCGATGGCAATACGGATAACCTCCGGAACTTTCACTACGATCCTAAGTTGCTCGCTGAAGATGGCGCGCACGGGACGAGCTACAAGCGTCACGGGCGTGATGGGAAGACAAAGATCGGCCGGGTTCCTCCCGGAACGGTCATTTATCGGAGCCCGGCGGTTGATGTCACTGAAGCGGTCGCGATGGAACGCAGTGAGGAAGGGGTTGACCTGGTTCCCGTCTGTGATCTTACCGAGGAAGGGCAGGAGTTTACCCTGCTCATTCCCGGGAAAGGCGGGAAGGGGAACTTCCACTTCCGCACTTCCACGAATCAAGTCCCGCAAGAGCGCGAGCTCGGCACGGAAGGGGATGAAGGGATCTTTTACTTCGAGCTGCGGCGCATCGCGGATGTCGGTCTCGTTGGTTTCCCGAATGCGGGAAAATCGACTCTCCTGGGTAAGGTTTCTGCGAAGAAGCCCAAGGTGGCGTCTTATCCCTTCACAACTCTCACGCCGCAGATCGGGGTGGTCACTTTGGCGAAACAGCAACGCTGCACCGTCGCCGATATCCCCGGCCTCATCGCAGGGGCGCATGAGAACCGCGGACTGGGGCACGAGTTCCTCCGCCATATCACGCGTTGTCGCGTTTTGCTCTTCGTGGTCGATATGCCCGGAAGCGAAATGCGCGATCCGATCGAGGATGTTCAGACTCTCCGGACTGAGATCAAAATGTATGACGAGGACCTTGCCAAATTTCCTTGGATGGTCGTCGCGAATAAGATGGATCTTGAAGGTGCCGAGGAGAATTTGGAGATCTTCAAAAACCGTTTTCCCAAGGTGCCCGTCATCCCCATCTCTGCGATGGAAGGTGATGGGATCGAAGACCTGAAACTTGAGATCTCTAAGATTCTTGAGGCGAACGATGAGTGAGGAAGCCTTGCCTTCTACCGATCAGATTAAACAGCTCAACGAAATGATCGCGAGAGCTTTTGTTGAGATGCGATGCTTGGGATGGGCTGGGAAGGGTGAGCAAGTTGCTGATCTCGCGGATGCCTTTCATAACATTCCAACGGAGATGCACGGTGTGGGAAAGTGGGAGGTGAAATTCACTCGCGCCATGCTGCAGTTTTATCAGGAAAAATATCACTCGGAAATCTATTCCGGGATGACCAACTATGTTGCATGGGTTGACCGAATCTTTGAGGGAGGCCTGAAATGAGTGATCTCCTCTTCGTCTATGGCGCGCTTCGTAAGGGGGCCTCGAATGATTGGCGGATGGCGGA
The DNA here is from genome assembly GCA_047629805.1 of Akkermansiaceae bacterium. GTDB lineage: Bacteria > Verrucomicrobiota > Verrucomicrobiia > Verrucomicrobiales > Akkermansiaceae > SW10. The sequence goes on from JBLHUR010000211.1 coordinate 4,914, forward strand.
GGCGCGCTGGTTTGGTCCCGCTGAGATTACGGGAACGCTGGTGAAGATTGATTGGTATCCGGGGCTGGTTCTCGGCGAAGGCGGCCTTGTGAAAGGGGAGGTTTATGAAATTGGGCCGGAGTTGCTGAAGGAACTCGATGAGTTCGAGGGGATCGGCTTGGAGGATGATCGGAACGGGGAGTATCAGCGAATTCGGGCGGAGGTTTCTTTGAAGGGGGACAGGGTGGAGGTGTGGATCTATGAGTGGTTAAAAGGAATCGCCGGATACGAGCGAGTCGAATCCGGCGATTGGTTGAGTGGTTGAAATGGGGATGGCTACGCCTTTTTTGCGGCGTCGAGGCGGGGGTGCTCGTTTTGGAGGTCGGCGCGGGTGAGGCCTTTACCTTTGTTCATTTTGTCCATTTCGCGAAGGGTGGCTTCCATGCCGTGGAGGGCAGCGAGGACGTCGAGGGTGTGGCCGGTCTCGGAGATGGTGTGCATGTTGCGGATCGGGAAGCCGATGGAGGCGGCGGCGCTATCGATTCCGGCGAGGGAGGCGGCCATGGCATCGGTCCCGGTGTCGCGGCCGGCGAAGTCGATCTGGTAAGGAATGTCAGCTTTTTGGCAGGCTTTCTCGATGATCTCGTTGACGAAGGCGCTGGTGATGGAGCCGTTGGTGAGGGTGAAGCCTTTGCCCATGGAGAGATTGTTCATGCGCTTGGCTCCGAGGCCGGGGGCGGCGTCGTAGTCGTGATTCACGTCAGAGCCGATGAGGATATCGGGCCTCATTTCGCCGGCGATGGCGGTGGCACCGAAGCGGCCGATCTCTTCATGAGTGGCGATGGTGTGGAGGACGCGGATATTCTTGAGAGGCTTTTTGGCGAGAATGCGGGCCAGTTCGGCGACCATGAAACAGCCGAGGCCGTTGTCGAGGTAGGCTCCGTAGAAGGTGTCGTCGGTGAAGCCCTTGCGGATGGGGCGGTCGAGGATGATGGGATCGCCGGGGCGGATACCGAGTTCTTCGACGCGCTCCTTGCAGTTTTCGCCGTGCATTTGGAGTTCGAGGAAGAGCATCTCGGGTTTGATGCCTTTGTCGCCGGTCCGTTGGGCGGGCTCTGAGAAGTGGATGGCGCCCATGGCCTCGATGGTGCCGCCTTCGATGACGCGCCAAGTGCCGGGATTTTTGGGTTGTTGGGAGAAGAGTTTGACTTCGTGCCCGATGAGGGTGCAGGGGAGGAAGGAGTCGCTGTTGACCCAGATCTTGCCGTCCTTGCCGATGCTCCGGACTTGCAGGCGTATTTTATCGGCGTGGCCGATGAACATGACGGAGGTTTTTTTGTCATCGCCGGGGTGAGTGTCGAGGACGAGGCCGGCGTTGCCTTTGAACTGTTGGACAGCCCAGGAGGTGGGCTTGATTTCGTCGAACATGGGCTTGAGGACGCCGTAGCTCATCGCTCCTTCGAGCCCGATGGGGCTGGGGGCGGCGAGGATTTCGCGCATGAAGTCAAACTGCTTGGCGGGCATCGTTTTGGCCCATGGTCCTTGTTTTTTGGCGGCGGTCTTTTTCTTAGCGGTCATGGGCGAAGTGATAAGGCCGAATGACAGAGAGGGCAAAGAATATGCGATTCGATGCAGGGGTTTTCGGGCGGGGCTAATGAGTTTGGCCCTTGGCCCTCTGCCAATGGGCGGGCAGAGGGACTAACTGAGGTCAGAGGGGTGGAGATATTCCACGGGGACGGGGATCTCATCGGGAGGAGCACCTGCACAGGAAGAGAGGGCGAATGCGGCGATTGGGAGCAAGAGGAGGACGTTTTTCATTCTGGGGTGAGCATACCGAGGTGACGTGAGGAGTCAAAACCTCTCTAAAGTTCCTCTTCTTCGCCTTCGTCCATTTCGGGGACGGGGGGGAGGAGGTCTTCGCGTTCGAGGAGGAGGGGGATGGAGATGTCTTCGAGGAGGTCGTCGTTGGTGCGGTTGATGACGCTGGCGAGGGGGACGATGCGGTCAAGTTCGGCGATGGCGCAGTGGACCATGGAGGAGATGATGTCGGCGTCGTAAACTTCTTTTTCGAAGACGTTGGTGATGCGGAAGACGATGAGGGAGCGGTCGAGGTCGTATTCGAAGTTGCCGAGGGTGAGTTGTTTGTTGGCGCGCATGATGAGTTCGAGCGCGAAAGGCTGGCGTTCTTCATCGAAGCTCATGGGGGACTCGGCGACGATTGAGAGGGCGTTGAGATTGGTGAAGGTCTGGGCGTGGAGGTGAATGTGGGTGTGGTGCGCTTCGAAGGCGGAGGTGATGACCTCGCGGTTTTCGACGGGTTCGCAATGCCAGCCTTGTTTGCCGAAGGCGTCGATGACGGAGTGGAGTTGTCGTGAGGTGGCCATGTGCGGGGAAGATGAAATCGGGGCGGGGGAATGGGAAGGCATTTGTGAGAGGAGAGAAGAGAAACCGGGAGGGTTTGCGGAGATGGCGATTGGCGATTGGCTAATCGCCATTGTCAGAATTGCTGGTTTTTGAGGGTGACAAACCGATGGGGGTGGTCTTGTCTCCCTTTCGTGAAGCTCACTTTGGCTCTTCTTCTAGGATTGCGACTCGGACTCTAACAAGAGCCCGCAGTCGCTGTGTTTCCTTTGGGCCATTTTCCAAACTCCGTCATTTTTGATCGGTCGGATTGTTTACCAAAGAGCACGCGTTTCCTTTCTGAAGAGTCGAGGTTGTTTTTAATGAAATTAAATATACCGAGACGATGAAATCCGACTCTATTACCAAATATCGCCCGTTTCCGGCTGTCGCTTTGCCCGACCGGAGATGGCCCGACCGTGTCATTACCGCAGCCCCTATCTGGTGCTCCGTCGACCTACGCGACGGCAATCAGGCTCTTCCCGTTCCGATGAGCGTGGAAGAGAAACTGGAGATGTTTGACCTCCTCGTGAGCGTGGGGTTTAAGGAAATCGAGATCGGTTTTCCATCAGCAAGCGATACTGAATTTGCCTTCATGCGTCGTCTCATTGATGAGGATCGTATTCCTGAAGATGTCACGGTGCAGGTGTTGGTGCAGACGCGTCGGCATTTGATCGAACGGACTTTTGAGGCGATCAAAGGAGCGCGCCGGGCGGTGGTGCATATTTATAATTCCACGAGCACGCTGCAGCGTCGCGTGACCTTTGGCGATGCCTCGCGGGAGGACATCAAGGCGATTGCGGTGACGGGTGCGGAGGTGGTGAAGGAATTGGTG
>JBLHUR010000212.1:0-8032 GCA_047629805.1 Akkermansiaceae bacterium
TTCGAGGTCTTCCAAAACATGAGCGCTGACAAGCTCACCGACTGCCCCCAAGAAGGCTGCGATGGCAAGGTCAAACGTCTCCTGGGCACCGGCGGCGCCGTCATCTTCAAAGGCTCCGGCTTCTACCAAACCGACTACCGCTCCGATTCCTACAAAGCAGGAGAGAAAAAAGAGGCCAAAGAGTCAGCTCCCAAAACGGAAAAAAAAGAGAAAAAGGACTCAAAGTCTTCCGACTAAGCTCGCCTCAAGGGATGACGCTCTCCAGAGCGTCCACCCCACCCACCCACCAAGCACAGAAGTTTCCTCAAAATAAACCTCTGCGCTTTGGCGTGAGTCACGCCTCAAAACCAAGCCCCTCGAGAACCCCCACTTCTCCGCTACCCCGCGTGAGGCATCCCCCAACCAAGCCCTTCTCCAACCAAAAGCAAAGGGTTGATCCAAGTACCTCGGCCTCTTCGCTCAATCTCATCCTGAGAGCTTGTCAGACCCCACAACTTCCGCGACTCTCCCCCCATGAAACGCTTCTTCATCCTTTTCACCCTCGCCTTCGTCGGCGCCTTGGGCTTTGGAATCTACCTTAGCTTCCAATCTCAGGACCTCAGTGACATTGCTGGCCGTGAAGAAGATGACCGCGAGCAATATCCCTCCAGCGTCCCTGGCATGATCGAATCCGCCGCCAAAAACCGCAACGGTGTCGATATCACCGAACGTCAACTCAACACCTGGCTCGCCAACACCCTCAAAACCCGCCAGGAAGGCATGCTCGCCGACTACGTCAAAATGAAAGGCGTCTGGGTCCGCTTTGACGAAGAAGAAGGAGGTCGCGCCGAAATCATCATCGAGCGCGAAATCAGAGGGCACCCTCAAACCGTCTCCATGTTCGTCCGCATCGAACGGAAGAAAAAGGAAGACGGCAGCTTCACCACCTACATTCACAAAGACGGAGGTCGCCTCTGGAGCCTCCTCGCCTTCGGCGGGAAATTCGGCCAAGCCCGCGTCCCCCAAGGCTTCCTCTTTTTCACCCAAGACGCCTTCGCCTCCCTCGCCAACCTCTTCGAAAAAGAGCTCAAATGGATGGAAAAAGACATCACTACCAGAGCGGGCGGCCGCATCCTCTTCGAAGAAGACCAAATGCGCATCGACTTCCCCAAGGACTAATCGACGAACTGATAAATATCATTCGTAGAGGTGGCACAACGTGACCCTCCATTCGCAACCCAGCCCAAACAAGGCTGGGTTTTTTCACGCCCCACAATCTAAGGCCCATGAACGAAGAATCGATCCTCTGCACTTCCCCCCAAAAGTCAAATGGGGCGCAGCCCATTACACGACTCTAACAGTCCAACAACCCCCTTCTCTTTTAACTCAAATGAACTACTGTTCGCTCGAACGATGGAACTCCAACAAAAGCTCGAAATCCTAGCCGACGCCGCTAAATACGATGCCTCCTGCGCTAGCTCCGGAGCCGCCAAAAAAAACTCCTCAACCGGTTCCGGCATAGGCTCCACCGGAGGAGCCGGCATCTGCCACTCCTACGCCCCCGATGGCCGCTGCATCTCCCTCCTCAAAGTCCTCCTCACCAACCGCTGCCTCTACGACTGCCACTACTGCATCAACCGCCGCTCCTCCAACGTTCAACGCGCCGCCTTCACCCCAGCCGAAGTCGTAAAACTCACCCTCGACTTCTACAAACGGAACTACATCGAGGGCCTCTTCCTCTCCTCCGGCATCATCCGGAACGCCGACCACACCATGGAAATGGTGATCGAAGTCGCCCGTTCCCTGCGCGAAGACCACGACTTCCGCGGCTACATCCACCTCAAAACCATCCCCGAAGCCTCCGTCGCCCTCATCGAAAAAGCCGGCCAACTCGCCGACCGCATCTCCATCAACATCGAACTCCCCGACGAAGAATCCCTCAAAAAATTCGCCCCAGAGAAATCCCTGAAACGCACCCGTATCGCCATGGGGAAAATCCGCCACCGAGTCGAAAACGCCAAAAAAGTCCGCAGCGAAAAAGGAGGCAAAAAATCACCCGAATCAAAATTCGCGACCGGCCAAAGCACGCAAGTCATCGTAGGTGCCGACGCCTCGACCGACCAAACCTTCCTCAAACGTTCCACCGACCTCTACTCAAACTACCGCCTCAAACGCGTTTACTACTCCGCCTTCTCCCCCATCCCGGAACCCTCCGCCATCCTCCCCCTCCAAGCCCCACCTCTCATCCGCGAACACCGCCTTTACCAAGCCGACTGGCTCATGCGCTTCTACGGCTTCACCGCCACCGAAATTGTTTCCGACGCCCTCCCCAACCTCGACCTAGATCTCGACCCAAAACTCTCTTGGGCCCTCCGCAACCGCCACCTCTTCCCCATTGACCTCAACCGCGCCGAAAAACTCATGCTCTACCGCGTCCCCGGGCTCGGCATCCGTAACGCCGACCGCATCATCAAGATCCGCCGCTACGGCGCCATCCGCCTCCAAGATCTCATCCAGCTCCGCGTCTCCCTAAAAAAAGTCCTCCCCTTCATCATCACCAAAGACCACCACCCCAACACCCGCGAACTCGACCACGACAACCTCCGCGCCCGCTTCGCTCCCAAACCCCAGCAACTTGAACTCAATCTAAACCCATAACCGCAGCGTTGCGTCGATGGGTTCTAGGGAGAAATGGAACGTAAAACTGACTTAATCAACTTCTCCCGGAGATGACATAAGCTCCTTTGAAGTAGCTAGATCTGTTTTGAACATTTGAATATGCGATCCGGCCATCACCGGAGGTTTTGCAAGCGCTGTTTGGAGCTTAGTCAATGTTGTTTCTGTTTAGATCATTGTTGAGGGACCTCAAAATTTCATGGACTAAATTAAGCGCTTTTCACGCGGAACGGAAAGCGGCTCGACCAGGCGCTCTCCGCTACCTTTGGGGAGTCGGCCCCTGAAGCTGATGACGAAGATACTAGAGGTAAACATGAGGATGGCGGCTACGATCGGGTGAAGCAAACCTAGTGCGGCGAGGGTGATGCCGATTGAATTGTAGATAAAGGAGAAGAGCAAAATTTTGGTCAGGTTCTTCTGGAGTTGCTTCACGACCGCGATGGCTTTCGGAATTACCGAAAGATCATCGTGGAGGAGAGTGGCGTGGGCTACCTTTTGAGCCGCTTGGCTGCCACTGGTGAGGGCGAGGCTGGCGTGGGCGTGCTGGAAGCCTTCGCAGTCGTTGAGTCCATCGCCGACGTAGAGAGCGTGAGTGGTTTTGGCAGCGCGCTCCAGGTAGTCCGCTTTCTCCTCCGAGGTGAGACCGGACTTAATGGTGAGATTTGAGATCTGGTATTCGTCAGGGACGGATGAGTCTCCGGTAAGGATGCTGATTTGGTATCCGGCTTGGGCAAGAGACTTGAGAGTCTGTGCGCTTTCGGCACGCGAGGATTCGCTCAGTTGTGCGGTCGCGACGATTCGATTGTGCTGGATGATGAAAAGAGCGCGACTTGCGGTATCAGCGCGTGGGGTGAGGCTCAGATCTGCGAGCAGGTGGTCATTTCCGATGAGAATTTCCTGGGGCTGCCCTTCGTTGGTAAAAGTGGCTCGAATGCCTCGACCGGGGATATTTTCCACCAAGAGGTCCGGAAAAGTGACCCGTTCAGCCGATCCTAATTTCCAAAATGGACGAGCGACGGGATGGCTGGAATGTTTTTGGATGGCGGCGACCCAGTCTTTGATTTTGGGAGGAACGGACTCTTCAAGGTCGAAGCTGGCAAGCTCGAGCGAGGGACGACTCAGGGTGCCCGTTTTATCGAAAGCAACGTGGTCGATCCCGGCAAGTCGGTCGAGATAGCTCGCTTCTTTTGGGATGATCCCGAAGAGCTTGAGCGCAGAAAGGCCACGTTGTGTCGCCAGTGGAATGGCGATACCGAGGGCGCAAGGGCAGGCCACGACGGTAACGGTTAGGGCATGTAGCCATCCTTCTAGAGGATGGCCGAAGAGGCTCCAAATAATTCCGGTGAGGAGGGCGATCGCCAGAACGATGGGCACGAATTTGCTCAGGATTTTCTGAGCGAGCACTTCGGCTTTTGTCGTGTTTGAGGAAGCTGAATTTAGTGAAGAGAGAAGGCGGTCGATCTCTCGGTCGGTTCCCGCACAGGTGGCCTTTGCGGTAATTTTGCCATCAAGGACGATACTTCCAGCAAGGAGGCGTTCGCCGGAGCCTTTGACCTGAGGATATGTTTCTCCGGTGTGGGCTTGTTGTTCGATGTAGGCTTGACCTTCCGTGATTTGACAATCTATGGGGACCACTTGGGATTCGCTGACGATGATGTGCTCGCCTTTTGCGATGGTCTTGACCGAGACCTCCTGGGCTTCTCCATCTCGAATTACGGTGGTGGTGCCGTAGAGACCGGGGATGGAGTCCGAGAGGTTTTGTTGTTGTTCGACGACGCTCTTTTTGATCGTTTGACCAAAGAGGTAGATCGCAATGAGGACGACGACGACTTCGTAGTAAATGGCTCCTTGATGTGTGATGGTGCAGGAGAGGGAAGCAGAAAAGGCTCCTATGATTCCAATGAGAAAAGCGTGCTCAAGAGTCATCTCCCTTCGCCGAAGGCTGCGCCAGGCATCGGCAAACATGCCGCCAGCCAACCCAATCATGGCGGCAAGGCTGACGGTCGCGAGCAAGGTGTGGATGATGGTGCGGGTGCTTCCTTGGGGATCGCCAATATTGGCTCCGAGGCTGAGATACATCGTCAGGCCGGAGAAGAGTGCTGCGATGCCCAGTTTTAGCCAGACCATGGCCTGCGGTGTTACCGCCGGAGCAACAGGGGCCGGATTCTGACAGCAGCAGCTCATAGAATCATTTGGAGAAAGTCGTTTTGAGATCAGCCTCGGTCCATGGAGCTCTTTCGCCATGATCGTTTCGGATGGTCGAGACCGTTTCTGTCTTCACAACCCCTGCACGATTGCCCCATTCCGACCGGACAAAGGTGAGGACCGCTGCGATTTCCTCATCTTTCAATGCCGCTTTCCATGGCGGCATGGCTCCAGTATAAGGGGTTCCGTTGACAGTAATCGGCCCCATCAAACCGTGGAGAACAAGAGCCGAGAGAACCTTATCGTCTCCCGCCACCCAATCCGATCCGGCGAGGGGAGGGAAGACTCCGGGCAGACCCTGACCGTTCGCTTGGTGACATGCGGCACAGACGTTGGTGTAGATTGCCTTTCCATCCGGTCCGGAGGCAACAACAAGATTACTTGCCGAACCTGGACCGGGAGCATTCTTTACGGTGGGGTTATAGTTCACAGGATCGAGACCTTCGTAGTATTCATCCGTGTCGAATCCTCCGGTATAAATAATCAAATACCAGAGAGCCCAAATAAAAAGAGGCGCGTAAATGAGGTGCTTGATCCACCACGGAATTGCCTGATATTTCTCGAAAGGTTCGGAGTATTCACGCCAGATCTGACCATGTTCCTCGCGGACGTTAAAATCTTCTCCGGGTTCCTTTCCTGGGTCTGATGTTCTCATTTTTTGCGGATTTCGGCTTTGGATTCAATGACGGCGCGTTGGGCTCCTTTCACATCGTAGTGGCCCAATTTGAGCGACTGCAAATAGGCGACGAGGGCCTTGACCTCATCGGTGGGGATGATTTCGTATCCGTCTTCGGGTGCATATTCACCGCTGAGTGGAAGGGCCTCAGGAGATTTTTGTTCACCGATTTTCCGTTTATCAAAAAGGAAAGGGAAGGGAGGCATATTCGAGCCTTTGGAAGTGGTTTGAGGATTGTAGAGATGAAGGAGATGCCAGGACTCGGCGGGCATGCGGATTCCAATGGTCGCGAGATCCGGGCCGGTGCGCATCGTTCCCAATAGCGTCCGACCTTCATTCATGTAATCGGCCGCGATGGTGCGGCGTTTTCCCCAACCTCTTGCGATGTCAGTCCCGACACGCTCCGGGCGGACTTGTTGGCTGTGACAATACATACAGCCGTTCGACATATACACGCCCTTGCCTCGTAATTCGAGGGCAGTGAGCGATGGCGGAATTTGCTCTCCGGTTTCGGGGTCGATCAGTGGGGTTTGGTTTCCAACAGTGAGAATGGGCAACAGCACGAGCCCGACAAAGGAGGTGAAGAGAGTGAAAAGAAACCCTGCGACGATGTATTTGAAACGGTTCATGATTTCTCCTGAGTTTAAAGTGAGCGCTGCTTTCCAAGGAGAGTGGCGGTGGTCGAGGCATTCCGCTTCTTGACCAGCATCCAAGCGAAGTTGATCGCAAAGAAGATGTGACCAAGTGTCATCAGACTTCCCGCCCAACTTCGGGATTTTAGGAAGGGGATGGTGAGTTTCACGATCTCCAGGAAGGGTGTCTCTTTGGTATTCATCTCGATGCCCTGAAGCCAGCCACCCCAGGTGAGACTCACGAAGTAAATGATAAAGCCAATTGAGCAGCACCAGAAGTGTCCTCTGATCAACCAGGCACTCGGCCATTCACGTTCTAAGAGGCGCGGCATCATGTAGTAAATCGCACCAAAAAAAACCATCGAGGCAAACGAGTAGGCTCCGAGATGGGCGTGCGCGATGGTATAGTGAGTGAAGTGAGTGAGATAGTTTAGCGAACGGATCGCCATCAAGCTTCCTTGAATACTAGCAAGTGTATAGGAGACGCCACCGAAGACGATGAAGCGCAGAGTCGGACTCCAGCGCAGCGCCGAGAATGAACCCTTCATCGTGGTGTGTTGATTAATTGCCACCGTGATCACGGGCACAAACATCATGACGCTGGCCACCACACTGGCGCTGATCAACCACGCCGGATAAGGTCCTCCAATGAGATGGTGCATTCCGGCCCAAGCGTAGAAAAAAGCCAATGACCAGAAGCCAATCATGGACAAGTAGTAACTATGAATCGGCCTGCCGATGACTTTGGGAATCAGGTAATAGATCGCACCAAGACCGATCGGAGTAAACCAAAGCCCAAGAGTATTATGGGCATACCACCAATTGACCGCCCCCTGTGCCGGAGCCTGAATCGGATTCCAGAAGAACAAAGCCTGGCAGGTGAGATACATCAGCGGGAACCAGAAAAAAGCGGCGAGGATATACCACTGGGACACATAGATGTGGCCGGGCGGTCTTCTTCTCACAAGACTGACCGCACTCATCATCACGAAGGCAAAAGAGATCAGTAATAAAGGGGCCGCGTAGGGAGGATACTCCAGCCACTCGATTGAGGTTCCATCACCCCGCAAGATACCCCAGGTCCCCACGGCATTGCCAACATTCCAAAAGACCGCGGCAAGAGTGAGACTGGTGTAGTCCGTGATTGGCACACGACACAGGCGGGAAAGAATCCACAGCCCGATCCCAATCCCCGCAGTCGATAGCCAGCCGTAGGCCACTGTGTTAAGGTGGGCTGGGCGGACCCTCCCGAAGGTGAGCCAATTGGCTTCGGAGAGAAACTCCGGGTTGTGGAGTTTGATCGAGGCTCCAATGGCGAGGAAAGACCCCAGCAGGAGCCAGATCAATGAAGTCCCGATGAACATACCCACCGGCTTCAGGGCAGCGCGATCAATTTCCAGGCGCTCTTGGCGACTCTTTTCGATGTCAGCTTCACTCATGAGTTTGAGTTATTAGAAAGGGGAAAGGCCGAATACCATGTTAGCAGCCCTCGGATTTTTTTCAGATGTAAGATCATGACGGTATGGAAAAAGGGGCTATCTTCGATTTCCGGGATGACACCCGGGGAAAGAATCGGTGGCTTCGCCAACCGGCTCATCCGGATCAAAGATTGTGAGGGAACCCTCCTCCACGTCCTCGAATTGCTGATTCTTGGCTGCCCAGAAAAAGGCCGCGACGGCACCAGCAGCACCAAGTCCCATCACAATCAGAACGATAATCGCTGCGTATAGCATACCGTATCTGTATCGCTCTAAAACGATAAAACAACCGACTTGTGAAACTTTTCACAAAGTCTGCTCGGCAGCGCATCAGGCCCGTGATTTCGAGAACCGTGATTCCTGCATTTCCCTTCTTTAGTGGGTTA
>JBLHUR010000213.1:0-7874 GCA_047629805.1 Akkermansiaceae bacterium
CATTCTTATCCTTTCTGTTCGAAAAACTCCCGAGCTCTCGTTTCATCAAGCGGTAAGTCCACCGGCCCTCCTTCCGCCGCAGAAATCTGAGCCGCCCATCCAAGATCCGCCACCGCCGCCGAGTTAGCAAAACTCAAAAACGATTGCTCCCCTTTCCGAATGCACTCTAAAAAGTGCTCCACGCACGCTCCCGTTTGATGCTTCATGACATCTCCGCTATCCGGCGTGCTCGTATCGGCAGGCCATTGGTATTTCACGAGCCCTTCTCTCTCGCATCGCGGAGCATCGAGAGGATAAACCCACTGACCTTCCGTTGCTTTCTCAGACCAATAGCGAACCTTTTGCGGTCGATCCAACTGCGAATCAAAGATCAGCCCGCCCTCTGTGCCATGAATATTATGATAGGCATCGTAACCGTTCGCCTGATCGACATTTCCAAAACAAAGACCAGCAGCCCCGTTGCTAAACTCAATGTGCAAATTCCAAATCGCAGGAATCTCGAAGTTGCGTCGATGAACCATACTGCTCGTTGCATAGACACGCACCGGAGTGGCCCCTTGCTCTGCCATGATGTTCAGCATCACCGAGAGCGAATGAATAATGCCCATCCCGATCGCATCTCCCATCCTCGCGCCCGAAAGCTTCCAAACCTTGTCATCGGCGATGTTGATAGGGTGCCGGTAATTGACCTGAATCTGCGTGATCGTCCCAAAAACTCCCTCTGCCGTCATGCCACGGATCCGGTTCTCCATCGCATCAAAATTCATCAAGTAATCCACAAAAGTGATCTGCCCGGGATTGGCTTTCTCAAGTTCGATCTGCTCTAAAAACTCATCATAGCGCGTTGCACAGGGCTTTTCACAAAAGACATGCTTGCCCGCCTTGAGCGCCGCGATGGCCTGAAGCCCGTGCGCCTCATTCGTGCTGCAGACAAAGACCGCATCGAGATCAGGCGACGACAAAAGCACTTCGTAGTCGTCAAAATAGAGATCCTCACTCAAGCCCAGATCCGTGAGCACTTCCACCGCGCGTTCACGTCGTCGCTGGTGAACTCCAACAATCGAGACCCCGTCCTGTTCAGTGAGTCGCCTCAACAAAGTTGCCCCCATCCAACCCGCACCGACAAAACCTATGCCAATCGAACTCACTGTGAAATCCCTCCTCCACTCAAAAGGCTCGCGGCCGGACTATCGAGATACAGGCAACAATCCCCATGCTCCTGCAAGATCGAAGCTGGAACCTCCGGGGAGACCTTTCCTTCCATCGCATTCCGGACCGCCTCAGCCTTCCGTTCATCCGGAACGGTGCAAATGATCGACCCACTCTTCATGATCTGACGGACCGACATCGAGATCGCTTTCTCCGGCACCGCATCCAGCGAGGGAAACCATCCCTCCCCGAACTGTTGCTTCCGGCAATCCTCATCCAAGTCCACCACCAGATAGGGACTTTCGGTTTCAAAATCAGCAGGAGGATCGTTAAAAGCGAGATGCCCGTTCTCACCAATCCCAACAAAAGCGACATCGATCGGGGCTTCCGAAATCAATTCCCCCACCCGCGCACACTCCGCCCCAGCATCCTCCTCACCATTGATGTAGTGAAAGGCACGTACCGGACCGGGCAAACAATCCTCAAACCGTTCCTTCAAATACTTTCGAAACGAGGCCGGGTGCCCAATCGACAAACCCACGTATTCATCCAAATGAAATACCGTCACCTTCGCCCAATCAATTCCGCTCTCCCGGGTTAAGGCCTCCAACACCTCAAACTGCGAAGCCCCTGTCGCAACGATAATATTAACCTCTCCCCGCTCCTGAAGAGCCTTCCGCATTTTCTCCGCCCCTGCTTCAGCAGCGGCATCCCCCATCTCTTCTTTCGTCTCAAACCGCTGATCATTCATGAACCACGATGATGAAGATCCTCCCCGTCAGGTCAATCTCATTGCTCGACATGTCATCTTTGCCATCGACATCTCCCGACTTCATCTAACATCCTTCCATGATGACTTTCCCCCGCCGACACTTTCTTAAAACCTCCACCCTCGGACTTGCAGGCTCACTCGGGTTTAACCCGCAACTTCACGCCGCCCCTCCCTCAACCGTCCTGGAAATAAAAACTATCAGCCAACTGCCCCATCTCTATCACGGCTGGCCCACCCTGACCCGACGAGCCAACGGCCAACTACTCGTCGTCTGCTCCGGCGGACGGGAACAACATGTCTGCCCCTTCGGTCGCATCGATTTCCAACGCTCCCACGACAGCGGAAAAACCTGGACCTTTCCCCGCACCATCCTCGATGGCCCCATCGATGATCGCGACGCCGGGGTTCTCGAAACGGCCAAAGGTTCCCTCCTTGTCTCAACCTTCACCTCGCTCGCCTACGCCAGCCATCTCCCCACCGACGCCCGACGCGAACCTTGGTTCGCCGCTCACAATCGAATCTCGGAAGAAGAGCGCCAAAAGGAATTGGGACAGTGGGTCATTCGCTCAACCGATGGAGGCATCACCTGGTCCAAGCGCGTTCCCACCATCGTCAACAGCCCGCACGGACCAACCCAACTCGCCGACGGACGCCTCCTCTATGCTGGGAAAAAACTCTGGACCGAAGGGAAAGAAATCGGCGTCTGTGAATCTCGCGACGATGGACAATCATGGCAATGGCTCGCCGCCATCCCAACCCGCGCAGGTGATCGCCACCAAGACTACCACGAACTCCATGCCATCGAAACCGCCAAGGACAGCCTCATTGTCCACCTCCGAAATCACAACAAGAGGAACCTCGGAGAAACCCTCCAAAGCGAGTCCCACGACGGAGGAAAAACATGGTCCACCCCTCACGAAATCGGCGTCTGGGGCCTCCCCTCCTTCCTCACCCGCCTTCGCGATGGACGACTCCTCATGAGCTACGGCCATCGCCGCAAGCCCTTCGGAAACGAGGCCCGCCTCAGCACCGATCACGGAAAAACATGGTCGGATCCACTCACAATCTCAGCGGATGGCCCTTCCGGCGACCTCGGCTACCCCAGCACGGTCGAGCTCGATGACGGAACGCTCCTCACGGTTTGGTACGAGAACACCGCGACTTCCAAGTTCGCCGTCCTACGCCAAGCGCATTGGAGACTCACCTAAGTGATTTGACAAAAGCCGGGCAGAATTCATTCGCCATCAACCGTTTTCCTTAACTGCCGAAATCAAAGGACATCTCCCGGAAAACGGAATACCATTTCGATATCGATCCAGCAATTTGCGCGATCTTGTCGCCAGCATCCGACGAACTTCCCGCCGCGCCCCCTTCTCCCTTGGAATCGTCATATCATCATACGCCGTCGTCTGATGTCTCATCCACGCGATCACCGCCGCCTCAGCCCGTCGTTCAATCGGTATCCTTTTCGTCCGAGCCACCGTCCCACTCCCCACCGGCACCGCATGCGCCGCGATTGCCTTCGCCATCTTTCCTCCCAATTCCCGATGCTCTTCCGTAAATTTCAGGAAATCTCGTACTGCCTGCTCAAAGTCCTCCGCATAAACCACCTGCTCCTTCGCCCGACGTGCCCTCCCCGCATCCAGCTTCTTCTGATACCCCGGATCTTCCCTCTCTTTTTTTAACTCCCGCTCCAGCGCATCAAGCCGATCCGACGGAGCCCAAATTCCGCGCGAAAACTTCTTCCGCCCCTTCATCTCCACCATCGTCCAAGTCGGACCATCCTTCTTGATCCTCCGACTCAAAGCCGCATCTCCCGGCATCAACAAATCCCAGTCATCCGGCACCGTCAGCGTCTTCCCATCCTGCGTCACCACCTGCCGCGAATTCTTAGCTGGCCTTACTTCAATATTTTCTTCACTCATCTCTAAAAAATCACCGCTTCCTTTCATCCCGATACACCTTCGGCGTCATTCCCACCATCCGCCCAAACTGCTTCGTAAAAGCACTCTGATCGGCAAAACCGCAAGCCAAGGCGATCTCGCTCAACGAATCCCCCGTGCTCTCCAAAAAATGACACGCCGCATCGATCCGACACCTGCTAATGTACTGCTTCGGCGACAAGCCCAAAAGCCCCTCCATCCGTTGATTGATCTGATACCTCGATAACCCCGTCGCCACTGCCAAATCCCCCAACCTCAAGGGCTCATCCAAATGATCCCGCACATAGCCCATCACCTCTGCCAACGACTCCAAATCCTTCGGACTCGACGCCACCCCATCCACATCCCGCGAAATCCCCGAGAGACCCCGCACCTCTCCCTCTTTCCCTCGCAACCCCTTTTTCCAAGTCAAACACCACCCCTGCCGCCCATCGGGATAAATGTGCAACTCCAACTGACTCCGGATCGCCGCCCCTCCCGCCAAAATCGCCCGATCCTGCCCCTCAAAATCCTCCCCCAACGGACTCGCAAAGACCTCCCCCGCCGTCTTCCCCAACAACTCCTCCTTCGACCCCTTCCCACACCGTTTCACCAACGTTTCATTCACAAAAACATATCGACCCTCTCCGTCCTTCACAAAATACACCGTGTCGAAGACGTCATCAAAAACCTCCTCACCACCAAACGGCAGCGCGAGCCCACCCAAAAACTCCCCCTGTCTCGATTCACTCACAACGATATCCCTCAAAAACTTTAAGTGAAAAACACCGCTCCATCCGGTTCGAAAACACCTTCATCAGCCCCGGAACCTCAGAACTGAAACACCAACGACAACCTGTCAGGCTCGACCCAAAAAGAACCCCCTCTCTCGTTTGCATGGACCGATCCTATCTCCCCAATCCCTTTTGTCAAAATCCCCATCAATTTCTCTCCATCCAGACAAGACAAAGCCTCCTTCATCAACCACAATTCCCCCATGACCACCCGCCCCATCTTCGAAGGCTGCATCCCCGCCCTCATGACCCCCTGCGACGCGCAGGGAAAAATCAACTACGACGCCCTCGTTGAAACTGCCCAAAGTCTCATCGAACAAGGTATGCGCGGCGTCGTTTACTGCGGCTCCATGGGCGACTGGCCCCTCCTCACCGATGACCAGCGCATGGAAGGAATCAGCCGCCTTGTAAAGGCCGGCATCCCCACCGTCGTCGGCACCGGCGCACAAAACACCACCATCGCGGCCGCCCACGCGGCCCACGCCCGCGAAGTCGGAGCCGATGGCCTCATGGTCATCCCCCGCGTCCTCTCCCGAGGCTCCTCCCCCGCCGCCCAAGTCCACCACTTCTCCGCAGTTCTCACCGCCGGTGGCGACCTCCCCGCCGTCATTTACAACTCCCCCTACTACGGCTTCGAAACCAAAGCCGACCTCTTCTTCTCCCTCCGCGAAAAGTTCTCCTCCCTCGTCGGCTTCAAGGAATTCGGCGGAGCCACCTCCCTCAGCTACGCCGCCGAAAACATCACCAGCATCGATGACTCCCTCATCCTCATGGCCGGAGTCGATACCCAGGTCTTCCACGGCTTCGTCAACTGCGGAGCCACCGGAGCCATCACCGGTGTCGGCAATGCCCTCCCCAAAGAAATCCTCCGCTTCATCGAACTCTGCGAATCAGCAGCACAGGGCAACCCCGACGACCGCCGTCTCGCCCTCGAACTCTCCGAAGCCCTCACCGTCCTCTCCACCTTCGACGAAGGCCCCGACCTCGTCCTCTACTACAAAGAGCTCATGGTCCTGGAAGGCCACCCCGCCTACCAACACCAGATCCACCCCTACGACCAACTCTCCCCCAGCCAAAAACAACACCTCCACCAACAACATACCCTCTTCCGTAACTGGTGGTCCAACTGGCAAGGAAAGAAGGGAACCGCGATTTAGAAATCGCGACCGCGAGGACCAAAAACAAAACGCCCCACCCTCTCACCCCCAATCACCAAGCCCCCTCGACAAAGCCTAAGAAACGATGAACGGAATCATCACAAATGCCCTCATCAGGTGCACAAGAGAAGATGAAATCGCTCATCCAGTATTTGAAAAAGTCCGTAACGATCTAGACATCTGGGTTCTCGAACTCCCAGAAATTTTGAATCCTCTCATCACAGACCTTACGAAACATCTTCCGCTCTTAAAACAACTACGAACCAACAGCTCCGACTACACCCTTCATCTCGCCGTCACCATTGATGAGCACCGCTTAATATCGATCCCTCCGTCCTTGTCCGGCCTAGCCCACGAATGCGGTTTCTCTATCGAAGTAGTCGTTAGCTTATAAGTCAAATTTCCTCAAGCAAATCTGAAATCAATCATTTGAAATCTCAAATCCCAAGTTCAATAAAGCTCATCGACTCCCACACCGGCGGCGAGCCCACCCGCACCATCGTGTCCGGCCTCGACCTCCCCGTCGGAACGATCGCCACCCGCGACTACCTCGCCTCCAAAGCCGAACACCTCCGCACCACCCTCATCAACGAACCTCGCGGCTTCGACGCCATCGTCGGCGCCTGCCTCTGCCCCCCCTCCGACCCAACCTGCGTCACCGGCGTCGTCTTCTTCAATAACCTCTCCTACCTCCACAGCTGCCTCCACGGCACCATCGGAGTCGTCGAAACCCTCCACCACCTTGGCCGCATCCAACCCGGAGAACATCGCATCGAAACCCCCATCGGCATCATCCCCGCCACCCTCGCTCCCGACCACACCATCACCGTCAAAAACGTCCCCTCCTACCGCCACGCCAAAGCCATCACCGTCGACGTCCCCGGCCACGGCCCAGTCACCGGCGATATCGCCTGGGGCGGCAACTGGTTCTTCCTCATCTCCGACCAAGGCCCCGCCATCCGCCCAGAAAACATCCCCCACCTCACCCAGTTCACACAGGCCGTCCGCGACGCCCTCCACGCCCAAAACATCACCGGAGCCAACCACGAAGAAATCGACCACATCGAATCCTTCGCCCCCCCTCAACCGGGCATAAAAGCCGACTCCCAAAACTTCGTCCTCTGCCCCGGCTCCGCTTACGACCGCTCCCCCTGCGGCACTGGCACCAGCGCAAAACTCGCCTGCCTAGCCGCCAGCGGCCAACTCGCCGAAAAGCAAATCTGGCGCCAAGCCTCTATCATCGGCACCATCTTCGAAGGCACCTACCAATCCCTCCCCAATTCAAATAAGATCACCCCCATCATCACCGGCCGCGCCCACATCACCGCCGAAATCACCCTAGTCATCGACGAAACCGACCCATTTAAACACGGCATCCCCACAAAAGCGGACTCCTAAATTCGAGAACCAGAAACTCTAAACAAACCCACCCACCCCCTCAACCAATCTAAAATTCTAATCCTTAAATTAAAAATATCATGAACATCACCGGACACTCCTTCCTCGCCTCCTCACGCTCCACCGAAAGCACCGCCACCTTCCACGCCTCCAACCCCACCACCGGAGAACAATTGGAACCCGCCTTTTACTCAGCCACCCCAGACGACCTCCAAAAAGCCGTCACCCTAGCCACCACCGCCTTTCCTCAATATTCCACAACTTCCCCTGAAACCCGCGCGAAATTCCTCCGTACGATCGCCGAGAAAATCGACGCCCACGGCGACGAAATCACCCCCCGCATGATGTCCGAATCTGGCCTCCCAGAAGGCCGCTGCAACGGCGAACGAGGCCGCACCATCGGGCAACTCCGCATGTTCGCCGACCTCATCGAAGAAGGCTCATGGGTCGATGCCCGCATCGAAACCGCCCAACCCGACCGCGCCCCCATTCCAAAACCCGACCTTCGCTCGATGCGCCGCCCCCTCGGCCCCGTCGCCGTCTTCTGCGCCTCAAATTTCCCTTTAGCATTCTCAGTCGCCGGAGGTGACACCGCCAGCGCCCTCGCCGCCGGCTGCCCCGTCATCGTCCGTGCCCACTCAGCCCACCCCGGCACCGCCGAGATCGTCGCCAGCGCCATCCA
>JBLHUR010000214.1:0-7863 GCA_047629805.1 Akkermansiaceae bacterium
TCGGGGTCGATTTCAAGAGCCCGCCGAAAGGCTCGGGCCGCGTCTTTGGCACGACGCATCCGCAGATAGATCTGCCCTAGTTGGAGATGGAGCCCGGGGAGACGCGGCTCCGCCTTCTCGGCTTCCCTGAGGTGCGCGAGTGCTGCCTCAAAATGGCCATCGAGCGCCTCCACGTGACCTAGAAGAAGTTTTACATTCGGAGCAGCGCGAACGTGATGAGAGCGCAAGCCTTCCGCGATCGCGCTCATTTGTTTCCGTCTTGCTGCTAGAAATTTCGCATCGACGGGTGATGGTTTGGGCTCGATCTCGCGAACCTTACGACCGGCTTTGAGGGCTTCTTCTTCCTCATGTTGGACCGCTTTTGTGCGCATTTTTTCCCAGCGCTCGTGGACTCCCGAAATAATGGCTTCCGGCTCTTCGTCAATTCGGCGCACTTGGGTCTCAAGTTGCTCGGCTTGTTGATTCTGCGCTTCTTCGATTCGTGAGAGGATTTCCTCGGCGAGGGGCCGCACCTTTTCGAACTGCCCTTGGCGGAGGTAGGCATTGGCAAGAGCCAGTCCGAAGCGACTTTCGCCATGATCGTCCCAGAGGTCTTCGAGGATTTCAGTGGCCTCTGCCATCATGCGCCCGTCCTGATAAGCTCTCGCGAGATTGAATTGGGCTTCGCGGGCGGCATTGCGAGCGGCCTTTTCAGCGTCTGGATCAGGTTCTTCGATGTATCCTAGTTCTACGAGTTGCCGCAGAGCCTCGCGGGCGGCGAAAGGATCTTCCTGAGCATCCTTTGAGTGCATCCCCGCCTCGCCTTCGACTTCTTCCCAGCTCTCGATGGGCCAAGGTGGAGTCCACCCTTCACCCCCGATGATGTGGGTGAGGGACTTTCCATCCATGTCCTTGCCTGCGGGGAGCCCGAGGAGGTTCAAAATGGTCGGCGCGATGTCGAGCAGGTTTGCTCCGGTGATTTGCTCCCCTTTGCGAACGCCCGGCCCCGCCATTGCGATGACGCCTTGATCACGATGCCAAACCGCAGGGCCAGCCGGTTCACTCGGAGTTTCCGGTGGGCGCAAATGATCATTTAAATAGCCATGATCAGAACACAAGATCACGGTGGTATCTTCACCCGCGAGGGCAAGCAGGCGACCAAGGATGAGGTCGTGGAAGCGGTAGCAGGCTTCCATCACTTCGTGGTAAATTTTAAAATCCTCCTCGCTGATGTGATCCATCTTGGGAGGGTGATACTCCATGAAACCATGACCAAAGTGATCGATGGAATCATAGTAAACACCCATGAAGTCCCAATCGTTTTTCTCGATGAGGCGAGTGGCCGCATTGTGAACACTCGCCATTTCGGCAAAGAGTTTGGCGAAGGTCGTGAGCCGCTGATCTTTCGCTTGATCGATTTTGGCCGCTTTTGGAATGAAGGAAAGAATGACCTCTTCGGTGAGCTCGGCGGGGTGCATACGCAGGGCCGCGAGTTCATCGGCCAGCTCGGGGGGATGCACCGCCCCTTCGGCCAAAGGCGGAAGTTCGGGTGATTGTGGGTTATCCTTATTCAGCGGGATCTTCTGGAAGGTATCTGAGACGCAGACGCCATTGATAGGTTCCGCCGGGTGACTGACAAACCAGCTTACCACGTTCGAGGTCATCCCTTGCTGGGTGAGAATGTTCCAGAGGGCCTTGCAACGACGGGTGGTGCTGGTCGAAGGTCGGACTCCCTGGCCATCGGGCATCGGTTCGGTAAAACCCAAGATGCCGTGCTTGTAGGGGCGCTTCCCGGTGGCAATGGAGTTCCAAAGCATAGGACTCAGGACGGGCTTCAAGGTCGCGAGATTCCCGCGAGATCCCCGGTCCAGGAACTGCTGCATGTAAGGCATCTTGCCCTCGGCGAGATAGCGGTCGATCAGTTGCCAGTCGGCGGCATCCCATCCAATGAGGAGGACCCGCTTGGCAAGGCGGAGAGATTTCGTTTTGGAATCAGTCACACCGAGAAAAAGAGGGAGGTAGTTTTGCCGGCGGTCTTTGGCGATCGCACCAAGAAACACCTAAAGTGTCCCCCTGATGGAAAGATCGTGCGAGAGGGCCGGACGGAGAGAAAAAACATGATGAGGCGAGAAAATTCCGCGCACTATTCCGCTCTGAGCCTCAGAAAGCCCCATGGTCCGGAAGCTCCTCCGATGAATGTCAGGCGGCCCACACCATCGGTTGTGGCTCCGGTGACTTCCGTGCTGGTGAAGGGAGCGACAAGATCGGTGGATTGTCGCAAATAGTAAGTCACCCCGTCTTGCCCGGTAAAATCGATGGTGAGATCATCGCCATCGACCGAAATAGAAGTGATTACCGGGAGCACCGGAGTTCCCGGCCCGCTCGAATCAGAGGTGATCGCGGCCTCGTCGGGGACGTCATTGTAACCGAAGGAATGAAGGGTGGGGCCGGTTGGGGTGGCGGCCCCACTGACTTCAGCCCAGCCATAATGAGTTTCTTCCCCAATCTGGAAGCGAATGCCGACGAACCCCCGGGAAGTGTCGAAAGCGGGGACGAAAAAGCCATACGAACCATAGTTTGGAAAGTCACTCCTAGCCCCAAACTGCAAGTCCGCTCCCACGGGGCTATTCGGGCCGATCAAATCGGCATAAACAGAGTCGGGGGTGGGACCGTTGACGATAGCGTTGGCAAACCCCACTGGCTTGTTGAATGGCCCAGCAAGTTCCAGATAGGAATCATAAAAATTGCCGAAGGCGATTCGAAAAGACCCGTCAGGACCTGGCTCAGCGCCCGTGGTTGCGGTGGCAGCCGAAAAGACCCCGGTGGTCAAATTGAACTGGATCCCCACCCCGGCAAGCAATTGGTCTTCGATGTCCCAAACGATTGTCTCGGCTTGGGCACTGCCAGAGTTCCAGACCGCGACCGTGGCCGCCGCAGCCGCCGAGTAGCCGACCAACCGCCTTTGAAGGCAAGGAGGCGATCCCTCAGCCGAAACAGACGCACTCAAAACCGGACTTTCATGATTTTTTCCAGACATGGCTCAAAGGAACACTGGCCCAAACATTTGGAGTAGAAGAATTGACGAACAAAAAATTACGCCCGAGCAAGCTGCCTTTTCCTACGAAGACCCACTCCTGCGGCACCCGCAGCGATCAGAAGCAAAGAACTGGTCTCCGGAATCGTCGTCGCGGCATCGCCCGCCACATCGTTGTAGCCGAAGGAGTGAAGAACGGCCCCACCCGGCGCGGCAAGACCAGTGACTTCGGCCCACCCATAGTGGAGGTTGCCTCCGACATTGAAGCTGAGGCCGACGAACCCTCGCGCGTTGTCAAAATCGGCGGCTAAAAAGGCGTAGTCGCCATAGGATGGGAAGTCATTCTTTGCTCCAAACAGCAGAGCACCTCCTACCGGACTATCCGCAGCAAGTAAGGAGGCATAAACTGAGGCCGCAGTTCCGCCTGCGATCGTAGGATTGGCAAATCCCGCATCCTTATTCCATGGCCCGGCGATCTCAACGAAACCGTCATAGAAGTTACCATCCGCAATTCGGAAGGAACCGTCGGGCTGCACGGCGCCACCACTTTCAGCGGTCGCAGCTCCAAAACTTCCGGTTGTGAGATTAAACTGGATGCCCAAGGAGCCGTTGATGATAGGCTGATCAACATTCGTAACGATCATCGCCGAGTGAGAAGTTCCTAATCCGGCAGCGGTAGTTGCGACAGCTGTTGCGGAATAGGAATGCAAACGTTTGAGAAGGGGGCGAGGGGAGAGGTTGATTTGGGAAGTCATAGCGAGTTAAAAATCTATAACACTCAAGCTACTCCCCTATTTGTCAAGTCGAATTCACCGAGGGGGTCGCGATACTTCAATGATGCCGATCATCGATTTCAGATATCGGGGAACAAGAGACGCGAAGATCACCTCGGATTGGCTTGCTTCAGTCTTGGGTCGGATTCAGCGAAAGGAATTTTCGGAGCAGCAGGACTTATGGAATCAGAGTAGCGGTAGCCCGAAGGAAGCCAGTGGAACTCTCGGTTGACA
This sequence comes from Akkermansiaceae bacterium, assembly GCA_047629805.1. Taxonomy (GTDB): domain Bacteria; phylum Verrucomicrobiota; class Verrucomicrobiia; order Verrucomicrobiales; family Akkermansiaceae; genus SW10. The sequence goes on from JBLHUR010000214.1 coordinate 4,021, forward strand.
CATCCAGAGCGAAGGTCATCCAAAGGTATCCCGCAGGTGTGGGACCGAGTCCAGTTTCCACTGCCGGGAAGACGAGACTTACCTTCCGAGCATTGTCGAAGGGAGTGAGCCCGTCACTCCCACTGACCGAATAAATAATGCCATCGACAGCAGTTGAGTTCAAAGGAGCTCTCGGACCAGAGACGAAGGACGATTCCGCCCCGGAACGCATCGCCACGGTCATCAATAATTTTCGATCAGAATCAGGGTCGCCATCTTGGAGGAAACTGTGCACAAGACGCTTGTCGTCGTGGTCAACCCGAGGATTTCCCCCAAAGGCAAATTCAAAGAAGTTGTTGTTTCCTCCGCTGTCGGCATCTTGGCTTGCCCCGTCATTCACCCCCTCTGTTAAGCCCTCTGAAGCGGCCCAGGCTTGGAAGGGAGTTGGGGAAGCGAGCACCTCGGCCGCTCCAGAGATGCTGAAATATCCCAAACTACCATAGTCTGAATATCCGTTGCTGGACGGGTTCCCATGACCAGTCCCATCTATCGAGAGGTAATAGGTCCCTTCTTCCAGTTCGAGGTCAAAGGCGCCCTTGAGTTGGTTGGGCGGGTTCGATGTCTCTACCGGCGTCCCACCCGAGTCACGGAGGGTCGCGAGGATGTCGAGATTCGGTCCGATGACGGCTGTATCAATGGAAATCTGGACCTGCGAACGTTGGGTCAGGATGAAGCAAAAGTAGTCAAGATCGGTTTTCTTCTCAATATTTCCCTCGGCCACAAGTGCCGGGTCCCCACCGGAGAGTGTCATGGCAGTGGCTGTTCCGGTTGTGTTCCCATGGTCATCCAGCCGATAGCCGAATCCGTTTTGCGTGGTGATGATTTGCAAGTCATCCTCGGTGTTCGTGGCATTATCGTATTCGCCTTTGCTCCATTGGCTCACTCCGGCTCCCGTCCAACCCATGATAGGAGAGTAGTAAGTGGGGCCCCCGTTGCTCCCGTGTCCGTACCAATAGTCCCCGTCGCCCGGTCTTTCACCGTCGTGATCGAGGCCCAAGGTATGACCGACTTCGTGGCTCACGGAGTCGGCGATCCAGATCCAGGAGTGGTCGTCGGGAAAGACATAGGTTTCGTAGTCGCCGTCGTAGTCAAAGGTGTCGATGGCCCATGAGTAGGAGTAGAAGCTACTTCCATTTGAGCCGGTGCCAGCACCCTCGGAATCGCCGGGAATGGGATCATGGGAACCATTCCCGTCGATCACCACTCGGACTCCGTATCTTTGGTCCGAGGCGTTCGCTTTGGAGAGAGCAGCCCTTCCGGGGTCTTCGGTGGTGACATCGACATCAAAGGCAAGGAAATCTTCGGTGACTGCCTGCCAGACTTCATGGATGCGCCTCTTTTCGGCATCGGAAAACGAATCGGCGTTGCTGTCCATCGTCCACGGATTGTAGACGTGATAGTAGCCGTTGAATCCATCAAAATCCAAATAAATTTTCTTGCTTGAGGCCGGGTTGGAATGGAGGCGGAACGTCTGGCTTAAGTCATAGTCAGTTGAGTGCAGCGACTGCGCCTTAGCCGCCGTGACCATGCCCAAGCTCGCAATGAACGCCAAGATCATCAAGAATTCAATCCTTTGGTATCGATGGGCTGACTGATCAAAATAGTGTCTATTCATCTCAAAATAAGGAGCAACTTAAGCTTCTTTTCTCTTATTACAGAAGCAACAAAGTTCAAGCTCCTTAAATTCAAATGACTGTAAATCGAAATGAAGTTGGTTTTAAAGTCCTGACAACTTCTCAGAGAGGTCTTTTGCAGGATAGAAATAGGTGGTCCGCCCAGATTTTTTCCCTTCTAGCAAGCCCAGCTTCTCTAGTTTCATGAGATCACTCCGCGCGGTTCCGTAAGCCACCTTATGACTCATTTGGTGACTTCCAGTGGTGAATCGGCTGTTGGGATGCTTGATTGCACGGTTGATGAGGGCCTCCTGTCGATAGTTCAGAGGCTCGACATAGTCAGCCAAGGCTCTCCCCGCCATCGAGATTTCGCCGGACTTCTTTGCGATGAAAGTGTGAAGATTTTCGACAGCCCGCTCGATGACTTTCAGCTGATAGTGGATGAAGTAATTGAGATCGTTATCGTCAGTCTCGGTAAGGAGATAGGACCGAGCGTACTTGATTGGAGCATTCACGAGGATCTCTGAGATCGAGATGAACTCAAAGAGCCAGAAGCCCTTCCTGAGCATCAACCAGTAGAAAAGAGCCCGCGCTGTCCGGCCATTGCCATCGACAAAAGGGTGATCATAGGCGAGCCAGAAGTGAATGGTGATCGCACGAACGACAGGGTGGATGAACAACTCTTGGTCTCCCTCTTCGTTGGCAAAAGCGCATAGCTTAATCAGTCGCTCTTCCAGCTCCGAGGCTGGTGGTGGCGTGTGCATGACTTCGAAATCCCTTTCGTCCACGATTTCGACCTTCTCTTGCTCGGTCCGGAATCGACCAGTTGCGCTTTCGTCGTCCAGCGTCCCTTCAGTAATCAGAGACTGGATTTCGAGAACCAACGCCGGGGTCAGTGGCTGGTCCTTCCAAGTTGCGAGGTTTTCCATCGTCCGATAGTTATTGAAGATCATTCGTTCATGTCGTGACGTCGGAGTTCTTCTGCTCCGAATCATCTCCTTCGCGACCTTACGTGTGACCACCGCCCCTTCCAATTGGCTGGAAGTGATGGCCTCGTTCAGAAGCGAATTCACGTAATAATAGTTCCGCGTTTCCGAATTCGTGACCGGTTCCGGAATTCCGATATTCCCTCCCGCCCCCAAGTCAATCTGATGAAGAGCACGACTCATCTTGCTCGTTTGCCAAAAGGTGAAGGGGCGTCCCTTACAGTCGTTCAAGGGAATGGGCTGTTCCTGATTCTTCCGATTCAGCTTCAGCAATGCCCAATATTCCTCCAGAGAGAGCCCATTTGGTGCCGTGCGATGCCGGAGATCGTCCCAGTGAAAATACTCATCCCGCCGTGTATCGTTGACTGCGAACACTTGGCTCATCTTCTCAGGAGAAAACGACCGAAAGATTTCAAGAAAGCTTGGAGGGGTTCGAGGCAATCTCATTTCAATTTAAGGTAAATTGAAATGAAACTGAAATCAAGTCAAAGAAAGGAGCCGCTTAGAACACGCACGGGGCGGCGCTTCGATTCTCCCATGATGTAGTCCTTCTTAACGCGCCAACTCCGGCCATCCACATGAAAAAGGCGTCGATGTGGTGGTCGCGCCCGACGGCCTTGCGTTGCGGTTCTAGCCCATCAGCGTGCGGCCGAATTCGGAGCCACAGACAAGCAGTGTCTCTTCAAGTAGGCCTCCTTCTTTCAGGCCGAGCACCCGCGCTGCGCTAGCTTCGTAAATTTTTCGCCATGCGTGGCACTTCAGTAGTGTCCTGCAACGATGGCCTCCAGAGCCACGACTACTGCTAGGAATTTGCTTTTGGCGGGAGGGCCTTGAAGCCGCCCTTGGACCGGAGCTGCGGGGGGAGAAAGGGGGTTACGGGGGAAAGAGGGGCTGCGGTAATTTCCCGCACTAACTGGAGAGACCTGATCGGTGTAGAAAAGTCCGACTAAAAAATGCAGCTTACCGGGGGCCGTGGCTCGCTGAGGTGGTTTCTGAGAGCACTTTTTTTCCGGGGTTCTTCGGACCTGAAAATCACTTCGAACACATTCAGATAATTCGCAAAACGTCCGAAATAGCTTGCTAAGAGGGCCCAGATTCCGAAAAAAAATTATGGCCCAGATCACTCAGTTAATTACCGAAGCTTCCGCCCTCTTCTTCAAGCCCTTGAAGCAGATTTATTCCGCAACCAAGGCGCAATATCTTTG
>JBLHUR010000215.1:0-7780 GCA_047629805.1 Akkermansiaceae bacterium
TTCTTGGACGAGGGATTGATCGATGAGTTTGTCATCTATCTGGCACCTATCGTCACAGGGGGTGATAAAGCAGCGATGGGAGGGGAGGGGAGCGTGAATTTAGAAGATCGGTATTCTCTCGAAAATATTGAGATCCAAAGAGTTGGAGATGATCTTTGCGCCCGCGGGATCGTTTCCCGGAATGGGTCTAGGCCTCTGCAACGTTAGCCAAACATCTGGGTCCAATGGCCGCTATAGTGACCGAGTCCGATCCGTTTGTGGGCGCTTTTGAACATATTCTTGTGGTGACCGGGCGAGTAGAACCATCCCTTATTCGCGCTGCCTGGTGAGGATGATCCCCTGTAGATATTTTCGCCACTGGCCTTAGTCCCGAAGTTGCTGGCGCGATCCCATGGTGTCTTTTTTCCTGGCACGGGTGATTCGTGTGCAAAGAAACCTTTTTCACTCATGTCTGTGGAATGATCACGGCTGGCGTCGCAGAGCTTTGGATCAATGACGAGGGCATTGAGCCCAAGAAGAAGGCGCCATTCATTCATTTCGCGAACTCCTTCGCGTTCGTCGTCAGGGATCTTTTCCTTTTCTGCGATCTTGTCGTTCTCCATGATGATTTTTAAGCCATCGCGCGGTAGACCACCGAAGGCGGCGATGATATCTTTCTCGGTTTGGAGAATTCCTCTTTCCGCTGCTTCTTCGTCGTGAAGAACTGCGGTCTCGACAATGCCATCCCGGAACTTTGCCAGGATCAAGACAAGCTTCCGTTGCTTTTCAAGTGGGAGTGGAGCGGTTCCGAAAATCTCTTTGGCGCTTGGCATGATCAGCTTCTTGAGAGCCTTGACTGCGGGCATGCTTCTCGTTTTGAGGAGTGGCTTCATGGGAACTTCCCCCATCGCATAGACCTTCATAAAATCTGACCGATGTTTGCGAATTTCTCTCGTGGCCTCTGATTTGGCCGATCCGGTGAAGCGGGCTTTGGCGAAGTCCGCGTAGTCTTTGAGATAGCGATCACGCATTTGGGGCCAGGTTCGATCGAATTCTTTGAGGAGGGGAGTCAGCTCTTTATTTTCCAGGTTTTCAAGACTGGTGATGAGCTCGGCTAAACCCTCTCCTGATTCGATAGAATTTTGGAGTCGAACGAAGATTTCATTAGTTGTGAGAGTGGCGGCGTTTACAAAAAACGAAGCAAGGAGGGAGAGAATGAAGAGAGAAAGTTTCATCGATTAGCAGGGAGTTCTAAAAACTAACGATCTCAGATGGGTTTGTCGTTGAAAAAAAGACCCTCATCTTTTTGGGATGAGGGTCTGTTATCTTGGGGGTTGGGGGAGAACCTAGCGGCAGCGACTGCTGTTTCTGTATCCAGAGCGCGAACGGACATATCGTTCACGGGCAATGCGTCGTTGATAGTCACGCTGTGCAGCGACGCGACGCTGGCGATCGAGATAGCGTTGCAGCTCATATCCTGAGAGACGTTCGTTGTGATAGTGGCTGCCGTGACGAACGCGTTTTGAATAGATAGGAGTTCCGCAACGGAGATATCCGCTGATGAAGACTTCGGCTGAAACCGAGTTGTGTCCGCAATGAGATTGGGCAGCAGCAGGGAGGGCGAGGCCACCGGTCAAAAGGGTGGCAGTGAGGATGAGTAATTTTTTCATTTTCTTATTTTGTTTGGGTTAACTGGTGCTGGTGGGTGTGACGCAACGAGGTGAGAAGGAATTCAAAGAAAATGTCCTTTGCGTGTTGGGTAGGGTGTGTGGAGTGGTTCCAAAACTCGTGGTGTATTATAATGAATGAAATCGGCGAAGTGTGGTTTAATCAGGCAGATAAAAACTGACCCATCATGAACGAAGAATTCCAAAATACCCCTGAAACCGGACAAGAAACCAAGCGCTCCTATGAGACCTTTGGAGAAGCTGTTGAAGCTGGCAAAGCCGACGGTGCTGCCAAAGCCCGTGAAAAGGCTCCCGATTTAAAAACCGGGGTAGCTGATGCCATTCATGACCTAGCCTATGGATTGGCCTATGGCTCTGTCTTTACGGGTGCCTTCATTAGTGAACTCATTCCAAAGAATGTCCGTGATGGTTTTATCGAGGGTGCCGATGCTGGGAAAACGGCCGGGCGCAAAGCTTCTGAAAAAGCAAAGGACTCTTTAACTCCTGATGATGAGGGGGTTACACAAAGAGAGGTCCCGAATCCTTCATTTTCTTAAACTTTTAGACAGATCAGCTGATCTTGAACGTTTAATAGGTGTAACACAAAGATTGTTGTTGCGTGTGTGCTCAACAGCGGTTCGCCCTTCGGGGGGAGCCGCTGTTGTTTTTTAAGGATGTTGTTTACTTGTCTCAGTTTGCACTGTCAGTCGATGGCTTCTGCGCCTTTGAGAAGCAATATCATAGCTCGATTCAGAATGGATGACTTTTCTTGGATCAACCCGATTTGACGGTCCGGCTAGATTTTCTCAAAGCTCCCTTTTACCCCCTCTTTACCTCGCTTGTCTTTACAGGAAATCTTGCTAGTCTCCAGCCTCGCTTATGTATCGCTATCCCAAAGAATACGACGTCCTGGTCATCGGGGCAGGTCACGCTGGAGTTGAAGCCGCCTTGGCAGCCGCTCGTCTCGGAGTCTCCGTCGCAATGCTGACTCAGAATCTAGATACCATTGGCCAGATGAGCTGTAATCCTGCCATCGGGGGATTGGCCAAAGGTCACATGGTCCGTGAGATTGATGCGCTCGGCGGGATCATGGCTGAAAATACTGACGCCACCGCAATTCAGTGGCGTATGCTTAACGCTGGCAAGGGGCCCTCGGTCCGTGCTCCTCGTGCCCAGTGTGATAAGAAGGCTTACCAATTCCGCATCAAGAACATCATCGAAGGGGCGTCTGGGTTGGATCTTCACCAGGGAAACGTTGCCACCATTCTTGTGGAGAATGATGAGGTCAAGGGCGTCCAGACATCTCTCCAAATGGAAATTCGCGCTAAGAGCGTCATCCTCTCTGCCGGAACCTTTATGCGTGGGCTTATGCATGTTGGACTGAAGAACGAGAAAGGTGGCCGCATGGGCGATGCCACCTCGACTGTCTCTGAGTCACTCAAAGACTTGGGTTTTGAAATTGATCGGTTCAAGACTGGCACCCCCTGTCGTCTCAACGGTCGCAGCCTCGATCTTTCGAAATGCGAAAAGCAGGAAGGGGACACACCACCCGCTTTGTTCAGCTATCACCCCGAACTGATCGGAAAAGGTCCAAACGACATCTTCACTTTGAACCCTTGGGGTAATCCAAAGTTCCACGTGGAACAAATCCCATGTTGGATTACTTGGACCACTCCTAAAACCCACGACATCATTCGCGATAACCTCGACCAATCGCCTATGTATTCTGGTAAGATCGAAGGGGTGGGCCCACGCTACTGTCCCTCGATTGAGGACAAGGTCGTTCGCTTTGCTGAGAAAGATCGCCATCAGGTCTTCCTTGAACCCGAGGGCCGGCACACCCATGAATACTACGTGAACGGAGTTTCAACCTCACTCCCTTATGATGTGCAGCTTGATTTCCTTCGCGCCATTCCGGGATTGGAGAATTGCGAGATCATGCGCCCTGGCTACGCCGTCGAATACGACTACTGCCCACCGACTCAGCTGAAACCTACTCTCGAAACCAAGAAGATTTCCGGTCTCTACTTTGCAGGTCAGATCAATGGCACTTCCGGTTATGAGGAGGCGGCCGGACAAGGTCTCCTCGCCGGAGCCAATGCCGCTCTGAAAGTAAGAGGGGAGGGGGACTTGATTCTCGGACGTGATGAAGCTTACCTCGGTGTCATGATCGATGACCTTGTCACGAAGGGCTGCACCGAGCCCTACCGCATGTTCACCAGTCGTGCAGAGTATCGTCTCCTTCTTCGCCAAGACAATGCCGATGAGCGTCTCAGCCCTATCGCTTCTAGGCTTGGTCTCTTAAAAGGTGATCACGCCAGGAAGTTCGCCGTGAAAAAGTCTCAGTTGGAAGAGGGTCGTGCCTTTATCCGCGCTACAACTCACGGACAGATCAAGCTTGATCACTGGTTCCGCCAGAATGAAAATGGGTGGGAAAGTCTTCCCGAAGAGATTCGCAAAAAGTTCCACGTGGAACTTTGGCCAGTCCTCGAAGCTGATTTTAAATACGAGGGCCACATCAATCGCCAGCAACAAGAGATCAACCGTTTTAAAAAGCAGGAAACTGCCATTATCCCTGATGACATGGACTATGAAGCCCTCACTGGTCTCAAAGCCGAAGCGCGCCATCGTTTCGGCACGATCCGCCCCCGCACCCTCGGCCAAGCTGCCCGCATTTCGGGAATCACTCCAGCTGATGTAAACCTCCTCATGATCTCACTCGAAAGACGCCGCAAGGCTAAGAAGCTGGAGGCATAAGCTTTGTCCCTCAATCGTTACTTGAGGTCTCGAACTTCGTTATCAAAGCCGACGGCCTGAAAAACAGGCGTGACGCCTCCGAAGAGGAAATAGAATTGCTTGATATCGAGGGCCTCAAGCTCGCTGAGTGTGGACGGGCTGATTTCCTCCTCAAGGCGAGGTTCGAAAAGGAATTCCTCGCTGAAATTGTGATGACCGGGACGGTAGGTTTGCGAAAAGTATCCCCGTAGCTCAATGGGCGAGGTGGTAAGGCCGGAGATCGTCGTGACATCCCATTTCTGCAGGGGAGCGGTGTAGCCAGCAGTGGGGCCAGTGGGGGAGGGAGGCCAATAGAAATTAATCTCCACATTGGTTCCTGATCGTTCGGTGTGGCTTCGGGTCACTCTCTTTGATCCAGGGGGGAGGGCTTGGTCGGTGACACTGGGCACGAGGATGACTACTTGTGAAGTGGTGGTGGTGAAACCGACATCGTAGCTGAAGGTGAATTGGGGATTGCTGAAATTGGCATGGAGTTCGGTGCGGAAGTCACCGAGGGTGCGGATGGGCTGGGAGGAGAGGTCGTTGGTGGAGGGCATTTGGTAGCGGAGCTCCAAATCGCTACTACCTCCTTTGAAGGCGATTTCCGTCCAGGAATCGACGGCGTAGTCCCTGCCGAAGATATCACGGACGGTGAAGTCGGCCTTGTTCCAGTCAGGGACGGATCCGGTTTTCAATTGAACGATGCCATCGGTGTGGTGAAGCCAGTCGGATTGAGTGGTGAAGCTTGTGGCCATTCCGGTGGAGTCGAGCATGCGACTTGCGGTTTCTGCTTCGAGTCGGAGTTTGAGGTTATGGTTGGAAAAGAGATCACCGGCTTCGCCTTGGAAGACCTCAAATGTGACGGGCCGATTCACGAGAGCGGGGATTTTGGAGCCGGACCTTTCGATTTCAGGGATTCTTCGCACCTGTTTGATGACCAAAGAATTGTCCGTGAGTTTCTTGAATTCGAATTCGAGTTCAAAGCGTTCTAGATCTGATGCGGCTTGATAGGCTTGGGCAACCTCAAGGGCCATTGCGTTGAGAATATGGTAGTCATTTTTCCACGTCATGATCGAAAACCGACCCAAGGGGAGCAGGCTTGAGCGTTCTTGGAAAAAGCTGCTGCAATCTGTGCCGGAATTCCCTTTGTAGCAGTTGGTTTCGACTAATTCAGGGATGCTTTTCCCATCGGGGTTGGTGACGGAATTTGCACCGAGTTGTGTGACAATCTCACTGAAGAGAAAGGTGTTGTTTCCGGAGGGTTGGAAGCGGCCGGTGATGACCCCGTTGGCGGCTTCAGTCTCGTCGGGAAAGGAATGGTGGACGAGGATGGCCATGCCAATCTCATCCTCATTGACGCGGCGGCGGAGACGTTCGAGGTAAGCATTGAGGTTGTAAAAGCTGGCATAGACCTTTCGCATGGCGCGGAAAATGCCCCGTTCCTTCTCTTTGGTGGGATCACAGTGCGAGGGGCCTTCATCGTCCTCATCAAGATCATCTTGCAGACAGCCGCTGTAGCTATCGTAGAGACCGGCCCCGATGAATTGATCGGAGTCCTCGACATTGGTAGAGCTCCGGAAGCGAAGTTTTTTGAGGGGGTCAAATCCAGCGGTTTGAAGAGCGGAAATAATGGTGGATTTCTCCGATGCTGAAAAGTCAGAATCATCCTTGATGAGGTCGCGGATTGCTTTGAGATCGGCATCGAGCGCGGCGATATTTGGAGGCCAGATGTGGGTGTTGAGCCGGGTGTTGATGAGGTCCTGGAGTGATGTTCCGTCGATCGTTTGAGCGAGGTAGTTACTCCAGAGGTCGAAGGTGAAGGCGACAGCGTGAGGTGAGGAATCGGGAATGGTCTGGCGGAGGAGGCTGAAGTTGGCAGCCTTGCCTCCAATGTAGCGAATATCCGAGAGCCCGGCAGTGGCGACATCCATCGTGATGGTTCCAGAGCTTTCGAGAGGAGTGAGTTCAAGAGGCGGGCTGCTTTTAAGGTCGAGAATCGCAGCGTGATATTCCGGGCTGACCTTCTTGGCGGCGAAGACATCGATATCGCATTCGCCGGAGTATTGGGAAGCACCGCGTAGGACGATCTCTTGACCAACGAGAGAGAGGGCGTCCTCGGCATCGGATTCATCCGAGAGGTAGACAAAGGGGACGCCATAGGAGCGGGTGAGGAGGGCGACGTGCGAGTTGGGAGTGCCAGGGGTCGTGGAAATGATGCCTGCGACGTAGGGGATTTCGGCTGGGACACCGTCGGTGATGAGGATGTCGGTGGAGAGCAGAGTACCGTTCAGGAAGGCCTCTTCGATCTCTGCCCCGGGAACGAAGATGAGGCGACCGAGGGCCCAGCCTGCGGAGTAGCAAGCATTGGTGTTTTGCCAGCGACCGATCGATCCTAGGGTAATATCATGGCTTAGGAAGTAGTCGGCATTTTCACGGGCATTGTCAGCTTGCTCGAATGTTGGGAAATAGAGGCCGGACCAGTTGGCGGGTCGATCGACGACCGCATCCACAAGCTCGTAGAGGTAGCGGAGCATCGCGGGCGGGTAGGATTCTTGGCCGACAAATTCGAAGGCAAATTCCTTGTGAGCGGGGGAGAACAGGAGGGCACCCAGAACGAGCTCTTGTTCTGGCGGGAAAAGTGAGGTGGCATTGAAGTCAGCGAGGGAGATGCCGGTAAAGGGATCGAGTCGGGTGTTGGCAAAGTTGAAGTGGAATTGATATTCGCTGCTGTCCTGAAAGTAGACGGTGGGGGCGTTGTCGAGGATAATGGAGAACTTGATCCAGCGGATCTCGGTTTGACCAAAGCCGGTGAGAACGGGATCTGAGCGGAAGGGGTCGTTGGGGAGCGCGACCGTGTTTTTCCACGAGGAGTGGGAGGAGATGTTTACGAGAGGGTTTTGAGTGACCCGATAGAAGCCGCCCGTTCGATCGCGGGAATCGGGATCAATAAACTGCCAGGGAACCGTATCGGTGTCGGCGATCGGGAACCATGTTTGGGCATCGTAACTGAATTGAAGGAGGTGATTGGAGCCAGGCGCTGAGCTGCCCTTGATTTCAAGTTTCGAACCACCGGATTCAGGGTCTTTGGCGATGTCCAAGGTGAGGGACTGGGCGGAAAGTAGGCCGCCGAGGAATATGAGAGGGATTGGGATGATAAAGTTCATCGAAGGAGCGAAGGGAACCTTATTCGGGGAAATGAGTCAACTTGACAAAAAATCACACCATTGTCTGTAGCCAGAGGGTTGGAGTTGGATTTCTGTGATAACCAAATTGGAGGGGTCTGCGATTTCGGCATCGACGATGAAGATTGCTACGTTCAGAGCCGAACATTTAGCACCGTCGAGTGCGCGGGCGCGGAG
>JBLHUR010000216.1:0-7673 GCA_047629805.1 Akkermansiaceae bacterium
GGGGCTGTCGTCGAGGTTTCCATCGCCCAGAGTTCCGGGATCGCGGGACTTGATCAGGCCGCCATGAATGCGCTTAAGCGCTACAAATTTAAACCTGCCATCCGTAATGGTCGTAAAGCGAAGGCGCGCATCAAGCAGCCCTTCGACTTTCGTGTTCGGTGACGTCTTCGTCACCAAAGTTTCCCTCAATTTTTTGACCCATTCCCTCACTCTTCTGTTTTGAAAATGTTTTTCCGCCTCGCCAGTCTCATTTCGCTCATGCTGTCTTCGCTCTTCGCGGAATCGCTCAAGGTTTCCTCTGCTCTTTTTCGCACGCCGGAATTTCGCGAGCGCTTTGTGGGCAGCTATGGGTTCCTTCCTGAGGTTGAGCCAAAGGTCGACCAGGAAGAGGCACGCTTCATTGCTGAGTTGGCAGAGATTCTCTCAGCAGGTCGTTTTAAAGATGCTGAGAAACGACTCCTTTCTTTCATTCAGGAGCGTAAATCGCCAGTCGATGCGGAAGTGGAGTCCAAAGATGTCTCAGCTGCTCTCATCTTTACTCTCGGTAATCTCTATTACCAAAACGGGCGTGTCCCTGAAGCGGAAAAATCTTACAAGATTGCCATTAAACGCTTTCCTGAATATCGGCGCGCGCATAAAAATCTCGCTCTTCTCTACGCCCGTTCCGAGCGGCTCGAGGAAGCAAAGCCGCACCTCATGAAGGCTCTTGATCTGGGCGACGCGGACCACCTCAGCTACGGGCTACTCGGGCATGCAATGCTCCATGCGGAGAAGGCTCTCGTTGCCGAATCTGCTTTCCGCCAAGCCTACTTGCTCAATCCAGATGAGCGCGATTGGAAGATTGGTTTGGTCCAGGCGCTCTTGCTGAAGGAGGACTGGGGGCAGGCCGCGAGCATGATGCAAACGCTTATCGATGAGTCGCCCGACGACGCGATATTTTGGATGCAACAAGCGAATTGCTTCATCCAATCCGGCGAGATTATGCGCGCTGCCGAGAACTACGAAGTCCTCCGCCTCAAAGGCCTCGCGGATGAATCCGCGCTCAATCAACTTGGCGATATTTACGCCAACCAAGAACAAGCTCTGCTGGCTCTCGGAGCCTACCTCAGCGCGATGCGTCTGAGTGACGAAGTCAAAGTGGCCCGCTCTTTAAAGGCCGGGCAATACCTTCTTCAACTCGGTGCTTCCCGCGAAGCGGCCCGCCTCATGACCGAACTCCGAACTCGCGCCGCCGGGAAGTTGACGAAGGATGAAAAGGTCTCCGCCTTCTTGGTCGAGAGCGACATTGCGCTCGCTGAGCAAGATCTCGATGCCGCTGGTCGTTTGATTAAAGAAGCGCTCAAAGTCAGCCCGGCAAACGGTTCGGCCCGAGTCAAGTTGGGTAAGATCCTCGCCGAACGTGCCGCTCAGACGGTGGAGGAAGCGAAGATCACCTTATTAAAGATGGAGGCCCGCACCCAGTTTCTCATCGCTGTCGATGACCGTGATGTTGAGGTCGCTTACAAGGCCAACCTCGGCTTCGCGCAACTTATGGTGAAGGATGGTCAGTATCTTAAAGCACTTCCGCGATTGGAAGAAGCGGTGCGTTTGAAGAAAGGCTCGAAGCAATCAATCGAGCAATATCTCCGCCGTGTGCAGCGTGCCGCCGCCCGCGAAAAGGCCACGAAAGAGCGCGAGGAAATGGAGAGGCGGGCCCGCCTCGAAGCGGCTGAGAAAGCTCAGGAGGCCCAAGAGGCAGAACCCGAAGCAGGAGAATGAAAAGCGCCCTTGCCATTTTATCACTCGCTCTCGCCGTAAGTGGGTTGGGGAACGATGCCTTGGATCTCCTCGATAGCGAGGTGGACCAAGCGCAGAATGTTTTCGAGCACGCCGCGCGGGTGTCCGCTTCGTCAAAAGGAGCTATTGTTCCAAAGAAATTTCCGAAGGCCGAGCCCAAGTTCCCGATGCGGTGGGCTACCGAGTTGCCGCCCAAATTTCCCTTCGATGCGGGTCGCTCGACAAAGGTTGCTCCGCGTGGGCTTTTTGAATATCAGGACCAAGATCGCGCACTCGGAAGGGGTGGCAAACTCAGTCGTGCACGCATTGGTGTAGCCTTGGAAACCTTCTACGGGGTAGAAATTTTGGCCGATGCTCTTTTTTCGAGCTCCGGTGACTCCCAAGGGTGGGAAACTCTGCGAGCGAGTATTCCTCTCAATGATCAGGTCCGATTTTCCGCCGGTAAATTTCCGCCGCCATTCTCGACGGAATACAGTCGCGATGCCGCTGTGCGTTGGTTCCCCACGCTCTCGCCCTTCGCGTCACAAATCGCTCCGGCCAGCAGCCTCGGGGCGATGCTGGAGGGGCGGAGCGCAGCCCTCGACTGGAAGCTTGGCTGGTTCAGTGGCGATTCCGACCGCAATATGCCCTCGCACGCTGGCAAGGGCTACCTTCTTGCCAGCGTCGCGACCGCCCGAAATCGTGGTGGGGACGAACAGAATCCCGAAGCCAATTACCATAGATGGCACTTAGACTACCTCTACAATATGGATGGAGTAGGGAGCGAAAGCATCCCGATGGGATATCGTCACCTTGTCTCGGCGGGCACCGAATTCAGCTCCGGGCGTCTTGATTTTTATACTGAGTTCCTGCTCGCCCGCAGCTCACAAAACACCGAGTATGGGATCACCACGGCAGCTCGCTATTGGTTGCTCCAAGACGCCGTAAGCTTCGTGGGCCGCTACCAATACGCCCGCTCCCAAAACCCTGGCAGGATCGTTTCTGGTTGGGGGATTCCCTCCACCGGAGCGGCTGCGATCCACCCGGCGGAGTTTCCAGTCGAGACCATCGCAAGCACCCTCAGCTCCTTTTACGGGGGCATTAATATTCACCTCGATGACGACAACTTCATCATCGGAACGGGATTGGAATATCGCTCGCTCTCCGAGGTCGTCGATGACGATGACTTCAGTTCGTGGGGATGGAATACTTTTGCCCGCTACGCCTTCTGACTTTCTGAAAATATGAAAACTATGATTACCAAGAATCTCTTCGTCACCGTCATCGCCGGGCTGTCATTTCTCTTGCCGGCCAGTGCGGTAACGATCGATACGCAAGCCTATGGCGAGTCCCTCAACGGCTGGCGAAAAAATCGCACTGCCTTCTACAGCATCGATAATCACTCCTATCTGACTCACCAGCCAACGGTTTCCCCGAGTCCCGACGGTGGGATCTTCGTCTCTACCTGCATCGAACATGCGCCCCGTTTCGGAAAGAAAACGACCTCGTATCTCGAACTCAGCTACAACTCGGCGGGGACTCTTCTGACGATCCAGATTAAGATCATGGCGGGTGACCTTCGCCTCAACACCGGACTAATCTCGCGACCTGCCCTTATCGCGCCGCCCGCTGAGGGCGCAGTCCCGGCCGCCGCCGCCTTGCCCTGGACCACCCCGACTAAGACGATGGTCAATAGTCTCTTCAAAGCACTCGATACCGAGTTCGCCAAGCTTTCGAAAAAGGAGGAAGAGGGGAAGAAAGACGTCTTTAGCCGAGTCTTCGGAACCGGCTCCAAAAGCGTAGGTCTATCCGCTGCCTTGCGGCACAATCTGAACCTCCTTTTGCGTCATACCCGTTGATCGCGGCGTTTCCTGAGGTCTCCCCAGTTTGGTGCGGGGGTCTGTGATGGGGGTGGATCCTCCTTGAGGTTCCGATTGTGACGACGCTGTCACACAATCCGTTTGAAAATTACCTTTTGTTGTGTGAGTATCACCACCCTTCGGATAATACTCTGAAGATCAAGTGCCAAAAACGACACAAATGACTAACAAACTAATTCAAGCAATCGGGATGGGCGTAGCTGCCACCACTGCAGGTGCCTTCGCAGGCGACTTTTCGACCGATATCACTCCTCCCACTTCCGGCGGCGGCGGCGGTGGCGACTGGTGCGAGACTCTTCAGGACATCGGAACTATTTATAAGAACAAGGAAAATCCTTGGATCCAAGAAATCAAGTTCTTTGGGCGTGCCCACCAGCAGTGGGGTTACGTCGATGGCGATGTCGCTGGGGACAACTTCAGCGGCGATGGCGACGAGCTTCGCCGCCTTCGTTTTGGAATGTCGGTTGAGTTTCTCAACGGCTTCAAAGCGGTCGGTCGAGCCAATTTCTCGCAAGGTGGCTTCCGCGACACCAGCATTGGCTATTCGGATTGGGACCAACTCACCTTGGAGTATGACTTCGGTGATGTCGGGGCAATTGAAGACCTGACTGTCGGCTACGGTCGTTACAAGGTCGGTTTTGGAGGAGAGGAATCGTCTTCTTCCAAGAAAATCAAAACCATCGAACGCTCGAATTTGAACAATGTTTATGCCGGCGATCGTGCTACCGGTGCGGTGATTCAATTCGAGACCGGAGATGTCGACTATACTTTGGGTGTCTTTTCCACAAACGGAACCGACGGAAGTGCTCCGGTCATTGGTGAGTGGAATGCGGGAATCGCCTACATGATCTCGTCAGAATTTAAAGGACTTGGCGGAGATGTTTTGCTGCAAGGGCTCTACAATGATTCCACCGCGGCCGAGGACACGGTCTTCCGATACGAGTGGGCTGTTTCGGCAACTCATGAGACCGAGGTCGGACCATTCGACCTTTTCACGAACCTCACCTACGGCGAAGACCACGCTGGCGATGCTGTTTACGGCGTTGTCATCATGCCTTCGATCGAGTTGATCGAGGATAAGCTGGAAGCTGTTGTTCGCTACCAGTATATGAAGGGTAATGGCAATGCTTCCTTCAAGGGAACCAAGCGTTACCTTGAGCGTGTTGCTAACGCGGACGGAGTCCAAGATCCCGAGGGTGATGAAAACCACACCATCTACGCGGGCCTCAACTACTTCATCTGCGATCACAATCTTAAGCTCATGACGGGTATCGAGTATGAGACCGTGGACGGTGGAACGGCTGATTCCGAGTCGACTACGCTCTGGGGTGCGGTTCGCTTCTATTTCTAGAGGTTCACTTTACTCGAATCATTTTTCCATGATTGGCGGGCACCTTGAGAGAGGTCCCCGCCAATTTTGTGTCGGGAGCGTATCCGCTTTCTCACAGGCCCTTCTGCGATATAAATTGGCGAACCGACGGGCGAGACAAAGAAGTCCCTCGACTGGTCAATGACGCCGGAAGAGGCCAGAACAATCATCGCAAAACTCGATTCCATCCCGAACTAGCAGGGGTTCTCAATGTGACGAAACGGTCACGTAGGATCGTTATGAACCTCATGGGGGAGAGGTAGGGTCATCCTGTCGCCACCAAACACATCGGCGACCAACCAAACAATAGACTACCATGAAACTTACTGCACTTCTCGCCCTCGGAGCCCTCCTCTCGAGTTCCGCTCTCGCTGACACGATTGTGATCAAAGGATCCGATACCCTCGGTGCCAAGATGGTGCCTCAGCTGAAAGACGCCTACGTTGCCGCCGGTAACAAAACTGATTTTGAAATCGCGGCCGAAGGATCTTCCCAAGCCTTCACCGCTCTTGAGTCCGGCACCGCCCAGATCGGGATGTCTTCCCGCGACGTGAAGGAGACCGAAAAGAACAAGTTCATCGCCAAAGGCACCGCGCTCGTCGAGCACGTCGCCGGCTGGGACATGATCGCGGTTGTGACCAACAAAAAGAACGGCGTTCGCAACCTCACCCTGAAGCAGATCGAAGGTATCTTCACCGGTGACATCAAGAACTGGAGTGAGATCGGTGGCAAGGACGGCGAAATCTCCGTTTATACCCGCAACACCGCATCCGGCACATATAAGACCTTCCAGGGACTTGCGATGGGCAAGCGCGACTACGGTTCGAAGACTCAGAAGCTCGCTGGTAACGAGCAGATCGCGACCGAGGTCGCCGGTAACGAAAACGGAATTGGCTACGTAGGTCTCGCCTACGCTGGTAAAGAAGGGCTCCGCGCCGCGAAGGTTGAAGATGTCTCCGCTAAGCCGAAAAACAAGGCTGAGTATGCCCTCTCCCGTAAGCTCTATTACTACACCGTCGGCGAGCCTACCGGGGAGACCAAAAATTTCCTCGACTGGGCCATCAATGACGCTGCTGCCAAGGCGGTTGTTGAGAAGGTCGGCTTCATCGCGGTTGACTAACTTTAGCGACTCTCATTGATTTGTGACAGAATCGTCACACTGGGCGCATCTTTGAAATAAGGATGCGCCCTTTTACTTTCTCCCGTAGCCTCGCAAGAGCGCTCTCCCAATTTACCGCACATGGCAAAACACTTTCAACGAAAAGGAAAGAGGGTCCTAGGCCTCGATAAGCAAAGCTGGATCAAGGGCTTCTTCGGAAGCAACGCGGGCCTTTCCATCGTCGTTCTCTTCCTGATCTGCTTCTTTCTCATGGTCGAAGCCTTCCGCTTCTTCCCCAGCCACCACGAGGGCCTCAAGGTCTACCGTAAATCCGGTCAGGAATTCGTAGGCCACATCATGAATGAGGCTGACGGATACCAGGAATTCGTCAGCTATACCAATCAGGCATACTTTGCTGAGTACGACGAACGCTTCACGAGAGAACGTGGTATCAAGGACTCGTGGGAAGCCCTCCTCGGCGATATCGAAGACGATGGCGAGGACTTCATCGAAGCCCTCGAAGAAGCCCACGACGGTGATGATCCCGCCGCTCTCCAAAAAGCCCAAAGTGACTATCAGGCCTTTCTTGTCGAGTTTACCGACGATGTCGAGCAAGAGAACATCGACTCCTTCGGCAGGCTCAAGAATCATCCCGACGCTTGGCAAAGCCTCCTGCAAGCCGCGCTCACTTACGACCCGGTCGAAGAAGAAACGCCTGCTTTTATCGCCGAGGCCATTGAGACTCAGAGCGAAGGCATGAAGTCCTTCACTGAAGCCAAAAACGAAATTTCCTCAGCCGGAGTCGAACTCAAAGATCTCCGCACCAAACTTGTCAAAATCACTGCCGACATCGCCAAGGATGTCGAGATCGAAAAGTCCGCAGCTGACCGAAAAGCCGCCATTCTCGAAGGTGCCGAGATACTCAAGGGCGATGCCAGAGCCGCCGCCCTTGCTGAGGCCGAAGCGATCGTCCTCCGCGAAAATTTTCCCTATGGCGAGCGCGTCAAACCGCTCAGTGAATCCAAGGAAAATCACGAAAAGGCAGTTAAGGCGATGCTGGTCCAGCTCGCCGCTGGGATTGATCAGCTCCCCACCGACCTCAAATCCGAGAAGGCCACTGAGCTGGTCGGAAACATTAAGAAGGGCGAAGAGCGTTACTTTGAAAAAGTCGAGCGGAGCGTCGAGAAAGCGAACGCCTGGGAATATGACAAAGAGGTCGGCTTTCTCGAATCCATCGCCAAGTTTTTCTTCGGCGCCGAGTGGATCACGAATAGTGATTGGACGGATGTCTACGGCCTTGGGCCGCTCTTTACCGGCTCAGTCATCATCTCTTTTATCGCGCTGATTTTCGCAATTCCGCTCTCGATCGGAGCCGCCATTTACGTGAACCGGCTCGCCACTCACCGGGAGCAAACTCTTATCAAGCCCTCGATCGAAATGATTCAAGCCATCCCCTCTATCGTGCTCGGATTCTTCGGCATCATGGTCCTTGGTGAACTTCTCCAGGACTGGAGTCAGAGCCCCTGGCTTTCCTGGCTTCCTGGCTTCCCGATCAAGGACCGCCTTAATG
>JBLHUR010000217.1:0-7644 GCA_047629805.1 Akkermansiaceae bacterium
CTCACCCTGTTTCCTACGACAGCTCTTGATTATGCGCAGGCTAGAATCACGATCAATGGACAGCTGCAAGAGGTCGATTGGTATAGTGAGGCGGTTGTTCCAGGAACGCCGATCTTGTTCAAGAATGTCAATGTAAGCCCCGGGGAGCCTTTGCAGATTGACATTCACATCACCGGGAAGAACGAAAGGGCCTTAGCCCGATACATGGTCGGGATTGACCGGATCGAAGTTGTGCCAGTGAGTCGGAAGAAGAAGTAGAGTGAAGCCGTGAGTTGGTCTATTCCTAGGGTTTCAGTCAACGAGGATACGGTGACACGCTACTTATTTTGGAGGCGATCAATTAAGAAAAGTCTTCGAAAGCTTCGGCAAGTTCGTGGAGTCCGCTCAGAATGAGGATGCTCATAAGGGTTGCCGGAATGATGACCGACAAGAGAGACCTGCCGGGGATTTGCAGATGAACCAGAAGTAGGAAATGGATCGTGACCCAAAGCGGGGAGAGCCCCGCAATGACGATCACGATGACCACGACGAATTGATACCCGGCGTCTGGCGCAAATAAGAGGACGACCGAGGACAGGATTAGGAGAATAATTGTGACCAGCCGAAGAGGCCCGACAAGGAGGGCAAACCGATGTTCCTGACGGGTTAGGTTTCCCAAGCAGCTGGCCATCGCTTCCTAACACAGTTAAGGCTTAAAATGGAATGTCGTCGTCGCTTGGATCAGGCTCGCTGTCGAATGAACTATCAAAGGAGCTGGGCGGAGGATCAGAGGGGGCTTCGCCTTGTGCGCCACCACCGCCACCACCGCCACCACTTCCGCCGCCGGAGGATTCGATCTTCCAGGCGTTGAGGTTCACGTAGTAGCGGCCCTTGTATTCGTTGCCGCGGACGTCGAAGGTGACTTTGAGTTCGTCGCCGATGCTCAGGGTGTTGAGTTGGTCGATTTTATCGCGGACAGTTTCAAATTTCACCATCTGGGGATATTTTCCGTCGGGGACTTCGATCACGAATTCACGTTTTGTGAAGCCGCTAGCGAAGGTCTGCAGGTCCTCGAGAACCTTGAGGGCCCCGGTAAGTTCGAATGAGTTAGCCATGTTTTCTGAGCGTTAGGTGGTGTTATTTAAAGTGACGTTTGATGACAAATTCCTCCTGTTCCCAAATCAATTCTGATTTTGGAAAGAGATCTTCATATTCGGGAAAGTAGGTGTCGCCCTCGTGCGATTCACGCACGTGCGTGATGATGATATCGGTCAGGATAGGGAGGAAGAAGCGGTAGATTTGTGCGCCACCGATGATGAAGACCCGTTGGTCGACGAGGGGGAATTCTCTCAACTCCTGGGGTTGATGAATGCTCTCGACGCCATCGTGATGCCAAGCTGGATCGCGGGTGATGACGAAGTTTTGTCGATGAGGGAGGGGTTTCCCGATGGAGTCGAAGGTCTTGCGGCCCATGATGATGGCGTGGCCTTCGGTCTGCTGTTTAAAGAATTTGAGGTCATCAGGGAGGTGCCACGGGAGGGTTCCATTTTTTCCAATAACCCGCTCAGGGGTCATGGCGACAATTGCAGTTAAATTCATATGGCGACGGCGGCTTTAATGTGGGGGTGGGCTTCGTAATCGACCAGTTCAAAGTCGTTAAAGGTGAAGGAATCGATGTCGGAAACCTCTGGATTGATTTTCATCGTTGGAAGGGCGAAAGGCTCGCGGGTCAGTTGTAAGCGAGCTTGATCGAGATGGTTGGAATAAAGATGGAGATCGCCGAAGGAGTGGACGAAGTCGCGGGCCTCATAGCCACAGACCTGAGCGATCATCATGGTGAGCAGGGCGTAGGAGGCGATATTAAAAGGAACGCCGAGGAAGAGGTCGGCGCTGCGTTGGTAAAGTTGACAACTCAGGCCGGGGCGCTTTGATTCTGGATTATGAACGTAAAATTGGAAAAGGAGATGGCAAGGCGGCAGCGCCATTTCGTCGACTTTTCCGACATTCCAGGCCGAGACGAGGTGTCGGCGTGAGGTGGGATTGTTTTTGAGCCCGTCGATGAGGTTGGCGATTTGGTCAATGGTGGAACCGTCTTCCTTGGGCCAGGATCTCCATTGCTGGCCGTAAACGGGGCCAAGGTCGCCGTTTTCATCGGCCCATTCGTCCCAGATCTTCACCTTGTTTTCCTTGAGGTAGGCGATGTTGGTTTCGCCTTTTAGGAACCAGAGGAGTTCGTGAATGATGGAGCGGAGGTGAACTTTTTTGGTGGTGAGGCAGGGAAAGCCTTTTCGCAGATCGTAGCGGGCTTGGCGGCCGAAAACACTGAGGGTTCCGGTGCCGGTGCGGTCGCCTCGTTCTTCGCCGTTATCGAGAACGTCGGTGAGAAGATCGAGGTAGGTCTGCATGGGTGAAATCTTGAGTAATGAGCCGGAGGAGGCAAGACTTGAAAGGTCTATTAGTCATTTGCGCCGGGGCGGCGACGGTTCTCTTTCTTCTTTCCGTGCTTGCGTTTCTTTTCGACATTACGGGCGCGGGCGCGGACTCCTTGTTTCCGCTTTTGGCGGCGTACTTTTTCGCGAGCTTGCTTACGTGCCGTTTTTTTCTTTTCGGCGATTTCTTCGAGCCGGGAGCAGAGCTCTTCGCGGGCGATGAAGCGGTTCATCTCTCGGGATCGTTCGCGCTGGACCTTTACCTCAATGTGCGAGGAAGGATGTTGAAGGAAGACGCACGACGAGGTTTTGTTGACTTTTTGCCCACCACTACCGGTGCCGCGAATGAACTTCTCGACAAGGTCGTCTTCGAAGACACCCAGCGAGGCCATGCGCTTTTCCAAGGCTTCCTTTTTATCGGTTGAGAGCATCGAGGTAGCCTTTGACGGCTTTGGTAATTTCGCCGGAAACATCGGCCCGTTGCGTGGCGAAGGGTGGCACGAACCAAGGGTAGGAGCCAATGACATCAGTGATGACCGCGATTTCGCCATCGCAGTTTCCCTCGCCGCAACCGATTCCGATGGTAGGAACGTTGAGGGTTTTGGTGAGAAGGCGGGAGGCTTTTGGTACGACGCTTTCTAAAACGATGGCAAAAACTCCGGCCTCCTGAAGGGCGAGGGCTCCTTCCAAAATTGCTTGGGTTTCGAGATCTGTTTTGCCCTTCTTCTTATAGCCGCCTTCTTCTTTGACTCGCTGTGGGAGCATGCCGAGATGCCCGACGACGGGAATACCTGAATCAACAATCGCGCGGACTTTTTTGGCCTGACGCACGCCTCCTTCGAGTTTTACCGCTTGTGCTCCGGCATCGACTAATCGTCGGGCATTGGCAACCGCGGTGGGGGCATCGGGATAAGTATTGATGGGGAGATCTCCGAGGATGAGGGTGTTTTTAGCGCCACGGGCAACCGCGGCGGTGTGATGGATCATGTGATCCAAGGTGACGTGAGTGGTATCGGGATAGCCTAAGACGACCATGCCGAGGGAATCGCCCACGAGGAGGAGATCGACACCGGCTTCATCGAGGAGCCGCGCGGTTGGGTAGTCATACGCGGTGAGAGCGGAGACGGGGGCCTTGCCTTTTTTTTCCCGAAGGCGATGGGCTTTCTCGAAAAGATTCATCGGAAGGGTTACCAAACTGTTTGAACTAAGATGGGGTCGGATTCATCCGAGTCGAGCTTTCGTAAATGTTCGCCAACCGTGGTTTCGTCTCCTGGTAAGACGAGGTGGGGGTGAATGTCGGCGAGCGGCTTGAGGACGAAGCGCCGGTCGGTGAGTCTTGGGTGGGGAAGAGTGAGAATGTCTTCGTCCATTTCCACATTGTCGAAGTAGAGGATATCGAGATCGATGGGGCGGGGGGCATTCCTGACGGCGGAGGTGGCGCGGCCGAGCTTCCATTCGATGCCTTGGGTGGCTTTGAGAAGATCGTGAGGCTTGCCGACAAAATCGATTTCGATGACAGCGTTGTAAAAATCCGGCGAATTCGGAGGACAATTAACGGGCTCGGATTGGTAAACACCCGATTGATTATAAGTGGTGCCAGGGGGCATGAGATTGACAAGGAGATCGCGCGCCTCACGGAGGTTTACGAGTCGATTGCCAATGTTTGTGCCTAGGGCGATGCCGGTTCGGGAAGCCATGTCGATATTATTTGAGTCCGAGGACGTCTTGCATGTCGTAAAGGCCGGGTTCCTTGCCGTCCAGCCAGAGGGCTGCGCGGACGGCGCCGGAGGCGAAGGTCATGCGGGATGAGGCCTTGTGAGTGAGTTCAAATCGTTCTCCATCTGCGGCGAACATCACGGTGTGGTCGCCAACGACATCGCCACCACGGAGGGTGTGCATTCCTATTTCGCCAGTCGGACGAGGGCCGACATTGCCTTTACGACCGTGGGTTACATCGTCTGAGTAGGAGGTTTTCGTTTCCTCGTTGAGAATGTCCAAAAGTGTGCGCGCAGTGCCGGAAGGGGCGTCGACCTTGTGGCGGTGGTGCATTTCAGTGACTTCGATGTCGAAGGTCTCGTTGCCGAGAATGGCGGCGGCTTTCCGAGTGAGGTGGAAGAGGAGATTGACGCCGGTTGAAAAATTGGAGGCGTGGACGATGGGGATTGTTTTGGCGGCTTCCGCGATCGCGGTTTTTTGTTCTTCGGAATGCCCGGTGGTGCCAATGACAAGGGGGACTTTTTTAGCAAGGGCGATCGCGATGAGTTCGTCGGTGAGAATAGGGAGGGTGAAGTCGATCACCGCTTCCGCTTCTGAGAGGGCGGCGGCGAGGTCTTCTCCCGAATCGTGGGTGGAGTGGAGGGAGGCCCCGGCCTCCGCTTCAATGGCGGCGACGACCGTTTGGCCCATGCGGCCTGATCGGCCGGTGACAGAAATCTTCATGGGCGGAGGGTTTGTTAGGAAGAGCGGTTTGTCTAGGTCGCAAGCGCAATAAAGCGGCTAGAATTGCAAATTTCTGGTATGAGTCGCTTTGGTTCGTTAAGGCCACTGCGTGAGCAAAACACCAGAAACTCCCCAAGATGTCGCTGCTGCGCCCTCTGATGCCGAAGTCACCGACTCCGGTCTTGCCTCGAAAGTTCAGCAAGCCGGAAACGGTTCGCAGAAGCCCGGACCCCGCGATACCGTAGAGGTTCATTATAGTGGTTGGACGACAGACGGCAAAATGTTCGATAGCTCCGAAGCACGTGGCGAAAAGATCTCCTTCCCCCTCAATGGCGTCATTCCCGGCTGGACTGAGGGCCTTCAGCACATGGTGGTGGGTGAAAAGCGCCGCTTTTGGATTCCGGCCGAGCTGGCCTATGGCGAAACGCCTTCCAGCCCCGGTGCTCCTTCCGGCAATTTGACCTTTGACGTAGAGCTTTTTAGCATCGAAACCGCTCCTGAAGCTCCTGCTCCTCCTGAGATCACTCCTCCAGCGGATGCCGAGAAGTCGGATACGGGGCTCGCTTCCAAGGTTCTCGAAGCGGGTGATGGTGGTGCCAAGCCGGGACCATCTGATATGGTCGCGGCTCATTTCACGGGTTGGTTGGAAGATGGAACGCTTCTCGAAAGCACGGTTATGAATGGCAAGCCTGCCCAGTTCAAACTTGATCAGGTGAGTATCAAGGGCTGGGTCGAAGGACTTCAGCTGATGACAAAGGGCGAAAAGCGCCGCTTCTGGATTCCCGCTGCGATTGGCTTTGGCGAAAACCCTCCTCCGGGTGCTCCCAAGGGGGACCTGATCTTTGATTTCGAACTCCTTGAGTTCCAGGAGGGTCCCAAGTCTGCCGAGCCCATTGCTGCTCCTGATGACGTCGCAGCTTCACCTGCTGATGCGGAGAAGACCGGCTCCGGTTTGTCTTCCAAAGTCCTCTCCGCAGGTGCGGGCAGCGCTCATCCCGCTGAGACCGATGAAGTCCTCGTTCACTACACCGGCTGGACCACCGACGGCAAAATGTTTGATAGCTCTGTCGCTCGTGGCGAGCCCATTTCCTTCCCGCTCAATGGCGTCATCGCCGGTTGGACCGAAGGAGTGCAGCTCATGGTCGAAGGGGAGAAACGCCGTTTTTGGATTCCCGGAGACTTGGCTTACGGCGAAACTCCCAGCCGTCCCGGCGCGCCTTCAGGCACTCTCGTTTTCGAGGTGGAGCTTATTAAGATTGGAAAATGACCCTTCTTGGTATTTGCGAGACTGCTCAAAGTGGGGCAGGGTCCGCCCGTGCCAGAAATGCTTGATATTGGATGGGTCCTTGGTGGCCTGGTCCTCCTTTACTTTGGAGCTGAGTGGTTGGTCAGAGGAGCCTCTGAACTTGCCATTCGGTTTGGAATTAGCCCCTTGGTAGTTGGGCTGACGATCGTGGCTTTTGGCACGAGCGCGCCCGAACTTGTCGTCAGTATCAAAGCAAACTTCGATGGCAATGGCGGGATGGCAATCGGCAATGTCGTCGGTTCCAATATCTGCAATATCGCTCTCGTCCTGGGGATGGGAGCCTTGATTTTCCCTATCGCGATTCGGCGTCAGGTGATTCGGCGGGAAATGCCTATCCTTTTGGTGGCTTCAACTGTTTTTCTTTTAATGATGCGTGATGGCGTGATGGATCGCCTCGAAGCGGGTTTTTTGTTCGGGGGGATTTTGCTCTACATCATCACGAGTTTGGTCGCGGCCAAAAGGGAGAACCCCGACGAGTCCGACGAGATTCCACCTGAGGTCATTGAAGCCGCTCGCAACAGTGGCCGGGGCCGTTTGTATTTTAATATTCTCCTGATCATCGTGGGTGGAATCACTTTGGTGATCGGCGCGGATAGTATGGTCTACGGCGGAGAAAGAATCGCCCGTTCTTACGGAGTCTCCGAGGCCATTATTGGTCTCACCCTGTTTGCCTTTGGAACCTCACTTCCAGAACTTGCGACCTCAGTCGTGGCGGCTCTCAAAAGGCAGGGCGACATCATCGTGGGAAATGCGGTGGGGTCCTGTATTTTCAATCTTCTCGCGGTGGTGGGAGTCGCTGGCTTGGTCGCTCCTTTGCAGGACGACGGAGTGACATTCATTCATTACTCCGTGATGCTGGGTGCTACCGTCATTCTCATGCCGATGATGTGGCATCGTATGAGGCTCGATCGTTGGGAGGGGGCTCTCCTTGTCCTAGGTTACTTGGGCTTCACCACTTGGCTGGTGATGGGCTAGTTCGAAGTGATTTCGAAGTTCGAAAAGGTGGTGGGAATATCAACGACTCTGAGGCCGATGGTGCCGGTGGGGTAGGTTGTGTCGCTGTGGGTGTAGAGTATTTCGCCGTTGATCGAGACTGTGAATTTTGGGCCGGAGGCGGTGATGGTCAGTTGGTGTTTTTTTGAGACATCGATGAGGTAGTGATGTCGTTGGAGTTCCTGCCAGCCTGAGCCGTCCATTTTGCCAAGAAGGACGGTGTTTTCGCTGGGTTTGAGGCCGACG
Organism: Akkermansiaceae bacterium; assembly: GCA_047629805.1. Lineage (GTDB taxonomy): Bacteria > Verrucomicrobiota > Verrucomicrobiia > Verrucomicrobiales > Akkermansiaceae > SW10. The sequence goes on from JBLHUR010000217.1 coordinate 7,393, forward strand.
AAGTAGCCGCGATGGGCATCGTAACCGACGGAGGGTGCGGTGGTTCGGAAGAGGAGTCCGGCACCGCGTCCTTCTCGGTTGTTGTGGAAGTCGAGAGTGACGGAGGTAAGGAAGTCGTCGGAGGCTTGTGCGTTCAGGAGAATTTTTTCTCCGGAGCGGTAGTCGTTGACGGGGTCTTTGGGCGGGGTGCCGAGGGTGATGCCTTCGGAGGTGAGTTGGTAGAATTGGGGGTGGCCGTAGTAGGAGTGATCG
>JBLHUR010000218.1:0-7571 GCA_047629805.1 Akkermansiaceae bacterium
TCGCGGCGCGCGCTTTCGCTACGCTTCAGCGCGCGCCGCGAAGGCTGGCGTGTGTCAAGGTCAGTCCGCTTTTACAGACGAAATGACACGCCCAAGAGGCCTTGGGCGTTTCGCTGAAGGTCGCGGAAGCGACGAGCGGTTTGATGACATCACCCGGCTCCAGCGACACCGTCAATTGGCCCGTGCTGGGCTTGTATGCCGGAAGATCGAGATAGCCGAGGGTCCGATCCTCTGCGTAAAATCCGACCGTTTCCACTCGGTCCGGAGGCGCCAATTTACCGCGATCATTGCGCACTCCGAATCCGTTGACGCGAATCTTATAGTAGCCAGCGACCGGAATTTCAAAGGGCCAGATCTCCATATTGAGATTCCTCTCGCGGTTGATAAAGAGAGCGACGGAATCAAAAAGGGGTGCTTCATCCACGACGGATTTTCGGGTATCTCCCAGGAAGCCGTCTCGAATTCGCGTGACCGTTTCATCAACCTCCATTCCCGACAGGGGCATCGCACTACTAAGGATCATTAAGCGGTGGAAACCGGGAAGATCTCGCCACATTTTATCCGGGTGACTCACCCCGACACGAATCGTTCGTGATTTCGGTTTCTTCACGGCGGGAGCGATCGCCTTCCGCAGGGCGACATCCACGGCGTCCATCAGGCGCGTGGCATGGATGTGGGAAAAATCGAGAGCTTCGGCTGACTTATCAAAGCCATGGGCTGACCCCTCAGCGGGAAGCGACTTTGCGATTTTAAGGTGAGGAAAAGCCAATAAATCGCTGAGAGTATTTTCGTATTCGCTACGATTGAGACGCCGCAACATGGCCCGTCCATTTGTCTGCTGCTGCTGCAATCCGACGGCGGCAAGGTTTTGCGATAAGCCTTCGAGCGGTTTCGGAAGAGCCGTCACTTCCTCCGCGATCGCACTCGGCGAGATCGCGAAAAAGAGAGCAGCGAGCCCCTGAAAGATGGCCAATGATTTCATTTCTTGGTTGGGAGAGAGTCACTCGGCGGAGCCGCCTGTTTTCAATTGCTTGATGAAAAACTTATTCGCGGTCTCGACCATCTCATCGAACCAGACTTGCTGAACCATGAAGGGATGTGGCGCGCCTTGGATGATGGTGAGGTTTGAAGCAATGCCGAGTTCCTTCATGCGCTTGCGAAATTCATCAGCGTGGGTGCTGGAATCGTCTTTCTCTCCGCTGAAAAACCAGCAGGGCGGGTCGTGTTTGTCGAGGTGGGTCAGTGGCGAGGCCAGTCGATAGGTTGCGGGTTGTTCCTCCTGTGATCCGCTGAGAAACTGTTGCCAGATTTCGGCCTCCTTCGATTTTTCACGGTTGCGTTCCGACATGAAATCGCTCTGAGCGCCCATCGGCACTGCGGCTTGAATTGCGCTGCTGAAGTCCGTATTGCCGCCTTCGCCTTCGAGTTCTTCGACCTCACCCGAAGTGGCGAGGAGCGCCACCAAATGGCCGCCTGCGGAATGACCGATCGCGCCGATCTTTTCGGAATTGATGCCATACTCTTTGGCATGGGCGCGCAGAAATCGCACGGCCGCTTTGCAGTCTTGGATTTGAGCTGGAAAGGGGGCTTCACCGCTCAAGCGATAGGAAATCGTGGCCGTGACAAAGCCTTTTACGGCGAGTGCCTGTGCGGGCTTGGTATGATTAATCTTGCTGCCTTTTCCCCAACCACCGCCGTGAATACAAACGATGGCGGGCAGTTCACCCCAGCTGCCCTTAGGCCGGTAGATGTCCATTTCCAATGTCCGATCCCCGTAGCGCGCGTAGGTCACATCGAGTTTTGCGTCGAGGCTCGCCAAGGTGGCGGCGGGAATTTCGGTGCGCCCATCAAGGCGAGGGGGCAGGGGCGCTTCACCGGCGGGGCGAGCGTCGCGTCGCATTTCTTCTTGGAAGAGAACGGACATGCCGCGGAGTTTTTTGATGATCTCCTGATTGCGAACCAACTTCGATTCTCCCGGGTCTTTCTCGAGATCGTAGAGCTGAAGGCTGGGGTTCAAAGAGAGTTTCCAATTTTGCCAACGGACCGCAGCCAAAGCTCCTTGGCTTCCGTGATAGAAGAAGGCGTTGTGGTATTCGTTGCGCTTGATGATGGAGGCCCACTCGCCGTCCGGATTCCATGGTCGCCGCATTTGGACCGCCGCGTTGAGGGAGAGTTTCATTCCGGCATGGGGGATCACTTTGGTTTTCCCCTTGAGCAAAGGGCTGATGTCCCGGCCATCGATGACGCGGTTTTTAGGGACTTTGATTCCTGCGAAGGAGGCGAGGGTGGGATACCAATCCATGGCGTGCACGAGGGCGGATGACTCTGCGCCCGACTGTAATCCAAGCCCCGGTCCCCACGCGATCGCCGGGACGCGAATGCCGCCTTCGTAGGTCGAGAGCTTACGCCCGCGAATTTTCTGATCCGGTATGCGTCCTGGGCCACGGCCATTGTCGGAGGCGTAGATGACGATGGTGTTGTCGTCGATTCCCTGCTCCTTCAGCGAGTCAAAGATACGGCCAACGTTATGATCGAGTTCTTGAATCGCGTCACCGTATTGGCCCCAGTTTGAGCCACCTTTGAACTCTTCGCTCACCCCGAGCGGGTTGTGCAGCATGGTGTGTGGGAGGTAGACAAAGAAGGGGCCTTCCTTGTTCTTCTCGATGAATTGGATGGCCTCGTCGGTGTAGCACTTAGTCAGTTCTGCAGGATCGGCCGGACGCTTGACGACCTCGTCGTTGCGCATCAGCGGCACGCCACCCTTGTCTTCGAAATAGACGACCTCGACCGGGTCAAGGTTGTGCAGCAGTCCGAAGTAATGGTCGAAGCCTTGGTTGCGCGGAAGGAAGGGTTCATGAAACCCGAGGTGCCATTTCCCGATGCAGGCGGTTGCGTAGCCATTGTCCTTTAAGAGCTCGGCGATGGTCAGTTCGTCCGCGTGAATGCCGGTGCTCGAATCAGCGCGGTGGACCCAGACATGATTGCCGACGCGGCGCGGGTAACACCCCGTCAACAAGCCGGCCCGCGAGGGACTGCAGATCGGAGCGGCGGCGTAGTAGTCGGTAAAGCGCGTCCCGGCTTTTGCCATGGCATCGATCCTGAGCGTTTCCACTTCGGTCGCACCATAGCAGCCGAGATCGTAGTAACCTTGATCGTCGACAAGGATGAAGACGATGTTGGGAGGCTTCTCGGCAGACTGTGCAAGGTCTCCGAAACCAAAATAGAAGAGAGCGAGGAGGAAGGGTTTCACGGCTGAGTCAGAGATCGGGTAAAATGTTTTGAAGGGGGGCGCTTAGAAAGACTCACGCGAGAATCTCTGTTATGACTTGGCCGCCTGTTTGGGAGAGTTGCTTGTAGCGGCCCTGATCAAAGAAAGTGAGCTTGTTGTCGTTGAGGCCGAGGAGATGTAGCAAAGTCGCATGGAGATCTTTGATCGGATGGACGACCTCGACCGCCTGATCCCCGATCTCGTCGGTGGCTCCGATGATGTGGCCCGCTTTGGTTCCGCCGCCGGCAAACCAGATGTTCATGGCCTTGGCATTGTGATCACGGCCCACGCGTGCGCCGCCGCCGCGGACCCCGTTGTCTGGTGAACGCCCAAATTCACCACAACAGAAAACGAGGGTGTCATCGAGCATTCCGCGTTGTTTGAGATCGCGGATGAGCGCGGCGATCGGCTTGTCCACGGAGCGGATGCGAGCCGAATGCGCGCGCTCCAAGTAATCGTGAGAATCCCAGCCGCCCGCATAAAGCTGCACGAAGCGAACGCCGTTCCCCACCATGCGGCGAGCGAGCAAACAGCGTTTGCCAAAGTCATCGGTTTCCATCTGGCCGATCCCGTAGGCCTCCTTGGTCTTATCACTCTCTTTCCCAAGATCAATGAGGTCCGGCACGATGGATTGCATTCGGAAAGCCAGTTCGTAAGACGACATACGGGCCGCCAAAGCATCATGCGTCGGGTTTGCGACAGCATGCTGTTGGTTGATCTTCTGCAGCGCGTCCAGGTTCATCCGTTGCAGATCCCGGGTCACACCTTTTGGGGGCAAGAGATCAAGAATCGGGGAGCCCTTGGCACGCAGAGTTGTGCCTTGATAATGGGCGGGCAAAAAGCCGTTTGCCCAATTGGCTGATCCACCCTGTGGATAGTTCACTTCAGGGAGGACGACAAAGCTCGGCAGATCTTGGTTGGAGGTTCCAAGTCCGTAACTGACCCATGAGCCAACCGCGGGATCACCGCCGAAGCGATTGCCGGTATTCATGTGGTAGCAGGCCGTCGGGTGGTTGACTGACTCGCCCTGACAGCCGCGGTAGAGGCACAACTCGTCCGCAACCTTCGCGAGATGTTGATACTCCGTGCACATCGGAATCCCCGCTTTGCCATATTGCTTAAACTCGAATGGACTCCCCACGTAGAAGCGCTTGCCGCTGGACATGGCGGAGGCGAACTTGCTCTCCCGGGAGAATTCCTTCATGTGGAGTTTATCCAGGACCGGCTTGGGATCGAAGGTGTCGATGTGGCTCGGCCCGCCTTCCATGAAAATGAAGATACAGTTCTTCGCCTTGGACGGATGATGCCCGGGCTTTGGAGTCAGTGGCGATTCGGCGGCGAGTAGGCTGTTAAATGCCACCGTTCCCAAGGTCCCTCCCAGGCCATAAAGTGATTCGCGTCGATTCATTGTTTGTGTCGTTAGTATAGAAATGAAAACTCATTGCTGTTCAGCAACACTAGGCAGACCTCCGCCAAGGCTCGGACTTCGGGTTCGGCATCCCAGGGCTTCAAGTCCCGCTCGTAGTCTTTCAGGTTGTCGAGTTCCTCTACCATGGTGAAAGGCTCCCCGGTGAGTTCTTCGATCGACTCGCGCTCTACCGTCAGTGGCAAGGCCTCTTCGATCGGCGTCGAGGTAAGATGGTGTTTCAGCACGCGCTTATAATGTTCTTCGAAAAGGACGGCTTGCTCGTCCGAGGGCGAGCGTCCAAAGAGGCGCTGGTGAATCAGTTCGAGACGCTGCCGGAAGGTCGCCTTCTTTTCTTGAGCGAGAGCTGCGAGGGCCAAGGCGCGATCGTGGACAAACTCGCTGTTAAACAGAGCGAAGGCTTGGGGCGCGATTATGGTTTCATCCCGCACGTCGCAGGCCATCTCGCTCCCTGGGCGGTTGAAGACCTCGAGCATTGGGTCTGCTAAACTTCGAAACCGGAAATGATAGAGCGACCGCCGATGGCGCTCCGACCGCTTGGGTGATGGCTGGTAAGCTGGCGCAATCGTGCCCATCACCAATCGCGGTTGAAAGGCGACCTCCCAATTGATTTGCGGAAAGGTTCCGGGGCCTCCCATTTCGTCATTGAGTTCGCCCGTGATGGCGAGCATTCCATCCCGCAGTTCCTCGGCCTGGAGGCGGCGTGGTGGGAAATAGCTCAGCCACTGATTCGGTCTGTCCTTTTGGGTAATGTCTGAATCGACCGGTGAGGCGGAGCGTTGATAGGCCTCTGACGCCATGATGAAGCACTGTAGCTTCTTAACGGACCAGCCGTTGTCCATGAACCATATTGAAAGGTAATCGAGGAGCTCGGGGTGGGTGGGGCGTTTGCCCATTTTGCCGAAGTCGTTGGGTGTGCCGACCAGGGCCCGACCGCTGAACAAGTGTTGCCACACCCGATTGACCATGACTCTCGCGGTCAAGGGATTCTCGCGATCCGTGATCCACTCCGCCAAGGCCGTTCGGCGTCCGCTCATCCCTTCAGGAATCTGAGTCCTAGCGAAGGGGCTCTTCGCCGAGGCGAAGCCGCTCACCACGCTCAGAATACTCGGGGATACTTTCTCGGCGGGGGATTCAATGCTCCCTCCGGTCAAGATGTGAATTGCCTCCGGCTCGCCCTTCAACTTTTTGAGCGGCGGCATCGTCATGATGGGCTTGTTGCTATTCGTGACGCGCGAGGGTCCATTGTAAACCGTGTAACCATAGGGCTCGTAGCGCATTGCCTCCCGTTCGTAATACATTTTTTGCTTTCGGGTGGCCTTGGCAACGGCGGTTTCTTGGTCCTTCTTCGCGAGTTCGTAGACCTGCTTGAGTGTCTCCTCGTCCATGCCCTTCGGACCACTTTCTTTCTTCTTTCTTGCTACGATCTTTTCCACTTGCTGATCCAAGTATTTATCGCGGTTACTGGCATTCTCAATCCGCCGCTTCAGTCGTTCTTTGCCCGTGGCCATTGAGCGGGTGTTCTCGTTTTTCAAAAACGGCAAGGGTCGGTCGGCAAACTGCACCGTCGCAAACAAGGACTGGAAACTGTAGTAGTCCTGGGTGGGAAGGGGATCGAACTTGTGGTCGTGACAGGCGAAGCAACGCATCTGCTGTCCCAGGAAAGCAACCCCAACACTGTGGGTCACATCGTCGAGAAACTGTTGACGGGTTTCCGCCGCTACGCTCATCGAGGTGTGTTCCCATGGACCCATGCGAAGGAAGCCCGTAGCGATGAGCCCCTCCGGTCCTGCTTCTGTGAGTTCGTCGCCGGCCAGTTGCTCACGAACAAATTGATCGTACGGTTTGTCGGCATTGAAGCTGCGGACTACGTAGTCGCGATAGCGCCAGGCGGTCGGTCGTTCGAAGTCGTTGGAAAAACCCGAGGTGTCGGCATAGCGCGTCACGTCGAGCCAATGCTGGGCCATTTTTTCTCCGTAGTGCGGCGAGGCCTGAAGACGATCCACGAGCTTTGCAAAAGCGTCGGGGCTGTCGTCGTCTAGGAACGCGTCAACTTCGACGGGAGTCGGCGGCAGACCGGTCAGGGCGAAGGTCGCACGACGCAGCAGGTTCAGTTTGTCGGCGGGCGGTGCGACCTTGATACCGGTTTCTTCCAGTTGTGTATCGATGAAAGAGTCAACGGGATGCGCATCATCGTTGGGAGGCATAACCTTCTTGATTGGCTGATATGCCCAAAGGCCGTCCACCTCGTAGCGGCGGTAGGTCCAGGAGTCGTCCAATCCGCCGCTGGTTTTAACCACCATGCCGTCTTCGCTGACGTCACCCCAGGCTACCGTGCGCTTAACGCTCGGATCGCTCCAGGGTGCGCCCCGCTCGATCCACTCCCGGATGATCTCCATCTGCGCCTTGTCGAGGCGATCGTTTTCTTTCGGCGGCATCTGTAGATCTTCGTCATCCCAGGTGAGGGAGATGAAGAACGGCGACAGGACTGGCTTCCCTTTGACGATGGCTGCTTCGCCGGATTTGCCGCCCGCCAGCATGCCCTCGTAGGTGCGCATATCATACTCGCCCTTGATCTTGTCCGGGCTGTCGCCATGGCAAGCCAAGCATTTTTCCTTCAGCAAGGGATACACCTTGTCGAGAAAGAGCACCTCATCAGAGGCGGCTTGTGACTGAGTCGACAGCATCGTCAGGGCGAGGCCGGCGAAGAGTGCATTGAGCATTTGGCGTTTCATTTTTAATTTTTACGTTTTGATGATGTTCGCCTTCAACAAAGAGGAGGCGGTTCATTGAGGACTCTATTACATTCTCCAGAGAGAGATCCGGCAATCTTGAACCTTGGGGAAAATTGCAATGGAGGTTAAGAAGAGGGGAAAT
>JBLHUR010000219.1:0-7569 GCA_047629805.1 Akkermansiaceae bacterium
CTGACCGCAGCCCACTTGCCAGAATCCACCCACCCCAAATCCTCTTTCTCCCGCAACCCCCTATCTCCTCCTCCCATGATGCTCTCGACCACCTCCCGCCAAAAGCAAATTCCTAGCAGTAGCAGTAGCAGTCGCTTAACTCTCGACAATGACGCTCTAGCTATGGGATAATCCGGCTATTGCCAATAGCACTTTGTGGATTTCACCCTCCTCCACTATGTCTCAGTCCAACGCTACAAAAAAACCACATCAGAAGAAAGTCCTTCTCATCGGCTGGGACTCCGCCGACTGGAAGATTATCAACGCCCTCCTTGAGGAAGGCGGCATGGACGGCATCCGCTCCCTTATGGACGGTGGCACCCACGGAAATCTCACCACCTTGGAACCGCAACTCTCTCCTATGCTGTGGACCTCCATTGTCACCGGGAAGATGGCCTACCACCATGGTGTCGAGGGCTTCACGGAGGTCGATCCCGTCTCCGGTAAGATCGTCCCCGTCTCCGCCACCACCCGCAAATGCAAAACAGTCTGGGAGATGCTCGGTGAGCACGGCAAACGCAGCCACGTCGTCTCCTGGTTCGCCACTCAAGGAGAGCAAGACCTCGATGGCAAGATGGTCTCCAACATATTCGGCTACCTTAAGGGCACGACCCAGGACATGGACCCCGCCGATTTTCCGCCGCCCTTACCCGGCACCTACTGGCCCGAGGACCTCGCCGGGACCATGAACGAGATGCGCGTCTCTCCTCACGAAATCGACGAAGACATCCTCCAGCCCTTCCTCCCCGCCGGTCACAAGATCGACCAATCCCGCGACAAGCGCCTCAACAACCTCCGCGAGCACCTCGCCGAGGCCTACTCCGTCCACTCGGCCGCCACGCATGTCATGGAGAGCGACCCCGAGTGGGACTTCATGGCCGTCTACTACCGTGCCATCGATGAAATCTCCCATCACTTCATGCACTACCATCCTCCCCAGATGGCAGGCATCCCGGATGACGATTTCGAAATCTACCAACATGTAGTCAAGGCCACCTACCGGGCGCACGACATGATGCTCCAGCGGCTCCTCCAGCTCGCCGGGCCGAACACCACCGTCATCCTGGTCTCCGACCACGGCTTCCACTCCGATCACCTCCGCCCAAAATTCACTCCCCGCGTTCCCGCCGGCATCACAGTCTGGCACCGCAATCAAGGCGTCCTCCTCGCCAAAGGCCCCGGCATAAAACCCGTCAGCGAGATCTACGGCGCCCGCCTCCTCGACATCGCTCCCACTGTCCTCCACGCCTTCGGCCTGCCCGTCGGCGATGACATGGAAGGCCGCGTCCTCACCGAACTCTTCGAAGAAACCCAACCCGTCCAAACCATCCCAACCTGGGAAAATCCCGATGGCAAAAAACAGAATCGCAGCTCTCTTACCGAAGAAGATAGCCAGACTCTCCTCGAACACTTCGTGGCCCTCGGTTACATCGACGAAATCTCCGATGATCCCACCGAAGCTGCCGAGGAAACCAACCGCGAAAACAAATGGAACCTCGCCCGCGCCTACCTCTACACCGGCAAAAATGACGGAGCCCTTCCGCTTCTCGAAGACTGCTTCAATGCCTACCCCGAGCGCACCGACTACGCCCAGGCCCTTGCCAAGACCCAACTCGCCCTCGGCCTCGCAGCCGAAGCCGAGGAAACCCTCGAAATCTGTCTCGAGACCCTCGGCCCATCCGTCTCCGCTCATCTTCTTCAAGGAGACATTGAAGTGGAAAAAGGGAACTACCAGAAGGCCCTCGAGCACCTCGAAATAATTCTTGAACAAGCCGGTGATGAAGTCCCCGTCCTGGAACTTTCCTGCCGGAACTATGTTTTCCACAAACGATGGGAAGAGGCCCGCGCCACCGCCCAAAAACTCCTCACCATCGACCCCACCAGCATCCAGGCCCACAACACCCTCACCCGTTGTCACCTGCATGCCCGGGACCCCGAAGCCGCCGTCGATACCGCTCTCGTCGCTATCGGATACCAATTCGCGAACCCCCGCGGCCACTACCTCCTCGGCCAGGCTCTCATCCAGCTTGAGCAATGGCCCGAAGCCGAACACGCCCTCAAGAATTGCCTCCAGCTCGACCGCGAGAGCGTCCCCACTCTCTCCGCACTGAAGCAAGTCTACCAAGCCACCAAACAGTCCGACAAAGCCGAGGCCCTCGAAGCCGACCTCGTCCGACAAAAAGTCATCAACACCACCGCTCGGGAAAAGGATCTCCAATCACTCCGCCACGGCATCGCCGCCCGCGCCAAAGACCGTCACGCCGAGCGCCAAAAGAAACGCGAAGCCGCCGCGAAGAAAGCTGCCGAAGAAGCCGCCATCGAACCCTGCCAATTCACCATCGTGAGTGGTCTCCCGCGCTCCGGCACCTCTCTCATGATGCAGATGCTCCGCGCCGCCGGCATGGACCTCATGCACGATGGCAAACGCGCTGCCAATGAAGACAACCTCGAAGGCTACTGGGAATGGGAAAAGATCAAAACCCTCAAAAAAAACCCCCGCCTCATCGAACAAGCCGGCGGAAAAGTCATCAAAATCATCTCCGCCCTCCTCTCCCAACTACCCCCTCGCCACAAATACCGAATCATCTTCATGAAGCGCCCCGTCGAGGAAGTCGTCGACTCCCAGTGGAAAATGCTTGAGCGCAGCGGCCAAAGTCCGGTCTCCGAAAAGCAACACCTCATCCAAACCCAGGAAACCCACGTCGAACAAACCCTCGCCCAACTAAGACAACTCCAAGATGTCCAACTCATCGAAATCGACTATCCAGAAATGGTTTCCGATCCCGATTCACAACTCGACTCATTGAAAGCCTTCCTCGGTAAGGCTACCCCAAAGCCGGACCAACTCGTCACCGCCATCCGACCCGAGCTGCACCGCAATAAGGCCAAAACTGCAGCCACGGCCTATTCACCATGACCATCCGCGCTGCATTTCCAGACGAACTCAGCCGCGCCCGTTCACTGCTCAACGGCCACCCCGTGCCACCTGGAGCCAGCTTCCTCGTCGGGGTGAAAGAGCATCCCGTTGAGCGCCTCGTCGCCGTCATCCCCTGGTGGAAGGCTCCCCTAAGGAATTCCGGAAAAATGGGAATTCGCTTTCACCTCGCCAGTTCAGGTTCCAGTGGCTTGACCCTGGAGAATCTTGGCCAAGTCCTTGCTCAGCTCGACCTCATCGCCCAAGAAGAAGATACCTCCTCTCTTTTTGCCGACTTCTCCCTTCTTAAAAAGAACCTTCTCTATCAGCAACTCGTAGAACGAGGCTTTGAGATTGCTCAAACAGACCGTTACTTTTCCATGCCTGGCACTCCCGCCAACCAACGGTGCCAGAAAATTTTCCAACGGGCCAAGTCACGCATGCCCTCCAGCTGGAAAGTGGAGTCCATTCGAGAGCATGGTGCCGAGGACGTCTACGCCTTAGTCAAGGAACTGGGCCTAATGTCTCCCCAGCAATTTCGACAATACTGGGACACTGCAAACCGTGAGCGTTTTGAGGAAAAATATTCCTGCGTCGTAGTGGAAGAGGGAAGAATCATCAGTACTTTTCTCGTGACCCAGCGGGGCGCGGACGAGCTCCACATCCACGTCGATGTCGTCAGCCCCGACTACACCGCCTTCTCTGGTCTCCTCACCATCGCGATGCGCAACTTTACCAGTAGCGCCAGCGCCGAGAATTTCCCCCGGGTCTACACCTCCCGGGCCGACTCCAAACTCCATGGCGAAGGAGGGAACACCCCCCTTCGCCATGGAGGAGAAGAACACGAACCTCGCCATTTCTTATTCAAGAGTGGCCAAACTTCACTTACTAAAGAATAAGCATGGCCATCTTCAATCCCATCGCTGCGGAAACACTGGAGAACCCCTATCCCGCCTACCACCATTATCGGGAACACGATCCGGTTCACTGGGTGCCTTTACCAGATGGCCGGGGAGGGCGCTACTTCCTCTTCCGCTACAACGATGTCAAAGCCGTTCTCAAAAGCAAAGACTTCACCCAGATCTCGTTGCACAATGACGGGAGCCCTCTTTCCCGGATGCTTTCCAAATGGCTCGTCTTTAGGAATCCCCCTGATCATACTTGGATCCGAAGCCTCGTCGTGAAAGCGTTTGACGCAAAGATCCTCGCCCGGGTTGAAGCCACCGTCCAAGGCGTGACCGATTTACTTCTGGATCAAGTGCAGAACGATGGCAAAATGGATCTAATCCGCCAGTTCGCCAGCCCCTTACCCCTAATTACTGTTGCCGAGCTCCTTGGAGTCTCCCCGGACGATCGTGATCTCGTCCGTAAATGGACCACCGACATCATTAACAGCATCGAGGTCCGCCCAATTCCCCAGGCTCTGCAGAAAACCATCGTGTCCTGCCAGGAACTCATGAGCTATCTAGGACGTGTCATTGTTGACCGCCGGAAATCACCGCGGCCCGATGACTTGATCAGCAAGCTCATTGAGGCGGGTGAACACGAGCGCAGACTTACCGATGAAGAATTGCTTTGCATCTGTGCCTTGCTCCTCTGCGCCGGGAATGAGACCACCATTAATCTGATTGGAAATGGCATCTTTGCCCTCCTCCAAAATCCTCAGGAGCTCACTCGCCTCAAGGAACAGCCTCAGCTCATTGGGAGTGCCGTGGAAGAACTGCTCCGCTTTGATAGCCCGGTCCAGTTTCTTCATCGACAAGCCACCCATGCAATCGACATTGGTGGTAAAAAAATACCCCAGGGAGCAATCGTCGTCCCAGCACTGGGTGCAGCCAATCGCGATCCGGAACACTTTCCCGATCCAGATCGGCTCGACATCTCTCGTAATCCCACCAATCACTCCGCCTTCAGCATGGGGATTCACTTCTGTCTCGGAGCCCACCTCGCCCGCCACGAAGCCAAAATTGCCCTGAGCAGTCTCATTACAATATTTCCGGACATCCAACTCGCACCAAGTAAGCCTCAGCGTGTCCAAGGTGCCAGTTTCCGGGGATTCCAATCCCTTAAAATCACCTTCTAATTTTTTAATTCCAATCTCCCACCGCTTCTGTCACATATCCTGCGGCAAGTGGAAAAAAATGACAAAAATGATAACAAAAATGATAACGAAACAAAACAAATTAGGATCCTACCTCGCCGTGACCGCTGGGGCAGGATGTGTTGCATCCGTGGCCAATGGAGCAGTGATGGTGACGCATTTCGTCCCGGAGACGAAAACGAGTATCGGGACAGGAAATCATGAATTTACTTTAGGAGCCACTCCGGGGAAAGGTTATCATCTGGGTGCCTCGTCCCTCTACGCCAAAATGTCGAGCGGCAATACCGGGGATTCGTTTTCGCAGGGGATCGATTTTGGGACTTCGGGTAAGGCGGGTAAGGTTTTTCCTAATTTCATCCCAGAATATTATTATGGCGAAGGGCTTCCATTGAATGGTGCGGTTGTGGATGGGGCAACCCTGAACTTTGCTGAACTCGATCTGTTCGGAGACGATGATGTTCGCGAATCGGTCGTGGCATTCATTTTTGATGGAGTTGGAGGTGGGTATATCGTTGCAGTTGCAACGAATGACGACAATACCGCCCTATTGATCAGCGACGGTGTAGCGGCAGGTGTCCCCGAACCGTCCGGTTTAACCCTGCTCGCGCTGGGGTCCCTCGGCCTCGCCGCGCGCCGCCAGCGCCGGAAGGCAGCCTGATCGATTAAACGATCTCTACAAAGATCATGTGAGCCGCCCTCTCTTCTGAGGTGGCGGCTTGCATTCTTTTTGTATCCGTGTCATCTTGCTTTGGGATTTTCCATCTTTCTACTACTCCAGGAATTTGCACTGCTAGGATTCTTTCGGACTGAAATCAATATCAGCGTCAGTCTCAATAAGGAGGGCCGTTAACGCCTCCAGTCTCAACCTCATTGACTTCAGTTTAATATGTCATTTCAAATACGCGATTCTCAGTGCGTTAACTCTCAAAGTCCGACAGACTCCTAGGACTTGAATCGGTGGTTCAAATCCACCCGTTGCTACCATTTTCTGAAAGCCTCAATCCTCGATATCAAAAGGGTTGGGGATTTTCTGTCGATTCAGAGGAGATCGCGATGGTCTTTTCAAGACTGCCTCTCCGGAAGACCAGGCTTGCCTGGGCTTGGCGGGATCTGCGATACTAATCTCTGAAGTGAACGACCAACCGACAAGAAGAACGCTCCTGCTCAAGATCAGAGATGCTGGTGATTCGGATGCTTGGGGGGAATTCGTGGAACTCTACATGCCACTCGTGTTTGGATTTTGTCGAAAGCGGGGATTGTCTGACGTGGACGCGTCCGATGTCACTCAAGAAGTATTACGAGCGATCGCCCGCGCCATCGGGAAGTTCGAATACGATCCCGGGAAGGGAACGTTTCGTTCCTGGTTTTTCACGGTTGTCCGCAGCAAGCTTTACAATTTTTCCAACAAGCAACAGCGTCAACCTCATGTCCGGGGTGGAACAACGATGATGCAGTTGGTCAACGAGACGCCTGACCCTACCGAAGAACAGGACTGGGATCTCGACTACCGCCGGCAGGTGTTTCAGTGGGCAAGTGAGAGAATCCGGGGGAAATTTAGCGAACCGGCGTGGAAGTCATTTTGGATGACGGCGGTAGAAGACCGGGACCCGGCCGAAACGGCGGCCTCACTTGGGCTGACGAGGGGGGCGGTCTACGCAGCGAAGGCCCGGGTGATCGCGGCGTTGAAGGAAGAGATCACTTCTGTCGCCGGGGAGGGAGATTTCGATGTCATTTGAGCGAGGCAAAGGCTGCCCGTCGCGCTCTGAATTGGAGGCGCTCTCGAAGGGTGATCTCTCAGAGGACCTCTCGCAAACACTCGAAATTCACTTAACGACATGCGATCAGTGTTGCGCAAGGCTGGACCAGATTGGCTCGGGATTTTTGCAAGAACTTGATCCCGCCAGTTCATTGGCGGAGAGCATTGTCGCAACGTCATCACCGCGGTCGATTCCAGATAAGCTCGGCAGTTACGAAGTTTTGGGGGAGATCGCTCGAGGCGGGATGGGTGTCGTCTTGCGTGCGCACGACCCGGATCTCCAACGCGTGGTGGCGATTAAGGTGTTGGCTCCAGACCTTGCTTCAAATCCGAATTGGAATGAGGGCTTTCTGCGGGAAGCCCGCGCAGCGGCAAAGCTGGAGCACGACAACGTCATGCCGATCTACGCGGTGGAAATTGAGGGAGACCTTCCCTACCTCGCCATGCCGTATGTCGAGACGGGTAGCCTCCAAGATTTTCTCGATGGTTCGGAAGAGCTCCCGATGGAGGAGTTGATCAGAATTGGATGCGGGATCAGCAAGGCATTGGAAGCCGCCCATGCCAACAACCCCCTATCTCCTCCTCCCATGATGCTCTCGACCACCTCCCGCCAAAAGCAAATTCCTAGCAGTTGATAGCTAACGGTGACTTCGATCCCCATGGCGATCCCCTTCCATTGTTTGGCGGTGGAATTTTTCCGACAGGAAGACAAGGCCAGCCCGGCAGCGGTGGTGCCGAGGAAGTGACGCCGTTTCATGA
>JBLHUR010000220.1:0-7434 GCA_047629805.1 Akkermansiaceae bacterium
GCCATCCGCGCCGCCTTGCCCTCTTTGAGCCTTGCGTCGAGTTCAGCGATGAAGGTCGCGATTTCGTCCTGCTTCGGTTGCGGCTCGTCTTCCGGAGGCATCTCGCCGCTGTTGACCTTTTCGATCACCTCCGCCCAAAGATGGCTGTCTTCGCCCATTCGAAAATTGCGCGAGAGCTGATCGAAGCGAAGATCCCCCTTCTTTTTGTCCGGGCCGTGGCAGCTGGCACAATGCGTCTCGAGAAAGGCCTCAAACGGTTCCTTGGCCGAAACCACGGTGGTCACGGTGAAGGAGACAAGGAGGAGGAAACAAGATCGGATTAAGGTCATCGGCATTGTGGGATTCCCAAAGCTGGAGCTTTTGCTTACGTTTAGGGGGAGACATAATTTATCACGAGACGACCCCGTTTTTTCTTTGTTGAGTCGCCTTGGTTGGTGCTGCCGGTGAGGGAGAGGGTTTTGCCGTTGGTGATGAGAGTGGAGGCGGTGATGCGGAAACCGACGTTTTGGTGGTGGCCTTTGATGATGTCGCTCAAAAGGAAGGGTTGCCAAAGAAAGGGAAGCGATGGATCTCCCAAGGCTCCCCAAGATTCTCCGGGCCGCGAATTACCAGGGCTGGTTATCCTAGAGTATGAGGGAGAAGAGGATGCCGAAGGAGCCGTGCCAGGAATCCTCAAAAAAATGGCGGCGCTCCAGAAGTAGCTGATCTCTTTAGAGAGAGTTTTCCTTGTTTTAAGCTCGGCATGCGGATCTGCGGATCGGAATCTCTCCGGTGCCATTCTACTTGTCTCAATGCGGTATCTCTAACAATTATTTGCGAGCACTCTGGAACCGCTAGCTTTAGATGCTTAGTGCCGTAGGGTTTGGTCCACGATTTTAAGTATTCGATTTGTCAATTCTTTGGCTTTCGGCCAGCTCTCGAACGGCCATGTCTTATATGGATTATCGCGGATCACGCGAATCTTGCTTAGAGCCTTTGCATTACCGGTGATACCACCGTCGGCCAGCTCGACCGTGAAGGCCCCATCATCCCAAGTAGAAATTCGGAGTAATGGCACTGATTTTGTAAGGTTGTATAAAACGGGCCTGCCATCTCCTGTGAGAAACCACGCGAAATTGGGATTTGGGCAAAAACCGAGAAATCGGCTGAAGAGGTCACTCCCGAGCCACTTGGAATCACCTTGAATAGACCTGACAATATTTTGCGTGTCGGCAGAAATGAAATGATAGACCTGTTTTTCAACGAGGTCACCAACCTGATGAACGCTGAAATGAGGATGGCTTAGGGTGCTCATAGGGGAAAGAGCTTGGCCTCCGATTTTCGGGATCTCTGGAAGTGCTGATTCTGTAAATCGATTCGTCTCGAAAGAGTATTCGATGAGCGATCCTTGCCGTGAAAGCCAGGATAGAGAGTTCCGTTTTTTGGTGATCATTAATGATGTCGATGAATGAGGGCAAGAAGCCTTTGGGACCTCTGCGATTTGTTTATTCTCATCGATACTCCAGAGGACGAAGTTGTCCCCTTGAACTTCCCGTAGAATGAATCTGCCGTCGGATGAGAAGATGTTCTGTTGTCCTGCGCCCCAAGATATTTCGGCGATGTGGCGTGGAGGTTCATCACTGAGATCAAAAATATTTAAGTTTGAGTTTCCCCAAGCTACAGCTCGATTTGTGCTGATTGGTTCAGTTGAAAAATAATTTTTGAAGGCAAATTTAAGATCCGGTTGATTGTTTAAATCGACGATTCGAATCGATTCACTTGAGAATACCCGGAGTTGGTTATTATTTGCGGCCTGTAGAATAGAATGTTCTGGGGTTTTGAACTCCAGAATAGAGAAGGAAAACTCCTCTCCGAATTGAATATGACGGGTGATGCCTTCGTCGTCACTCCAGAAGAGCTCTCTTCCATTCGGGCTCACGCTTGCTGGGATGGGCTTTGGCCACCCATCGTAGAGTGTCGGTTTTCCGAAAGTTACGAGATGCTCAAAGCCTTGAGTTTTGGTGATTGAAATTCCGTCGAAAGAAGAGGTAGCGAGGAGGGAGCCGTCCGGGGAGACGGATGCTGCAATTGGTTCGGAAGGGAAGGGGTGAGTAGTCGGCTTGTCGTTGTTCAGCAGAGATTGAAGTGAGAGTTTACCGCCTGTCCAAGTGATGAATTGTGCTGGGTCGCTGATAACGGAGGCTGACGCTCTTCCCCAGGGGAAGGACTTGATCATGGGCTCTTTACCAGCGGCTTGTCTTCGGCGATCGCGCGCTGGCGTGCCTCGGTGACGTCGGTCAGCCAATGAATCTCGCGCCACGGGCTCTCGCCCGATTGCGGTTTGATCACGGTGAGCAGGCGGTCGAGCTCCGCCGGTGGGAGCGGTTCATCAGCGAGTAATGTCGAGGATGATAGCACTGTGGCAGTCGCGAGGAGGATGTGGGTTAGGGTTTTCATCGTTTCCCGCATCCTACCGGGTTTCGAATGAGGATGAAAGGTTCTTTGAGTTCGCTCAAAAAGGCGGCACCGGGGGAGGGGTAAGCTGTTCCCATAACTGACTTCAATTTTTGTGATAGCGGGGTGGTGGCAGAAATAGCCTGACCAATACCTGATCTTGAAGCGTATCAGAGTGATGCACTCCAGATCTCATTGGAAGACAATCACCGTGACCTTGGTGTGGGCGATCTTATCGCTTGGCGCCTCAGCTGAGACCAAGGAACCCGTCGCCAGCGACGCCGAACTGCCCGCCTGGGTCTTGAAACGAATCGCAGCGTTACAGCCGAAGCCAGAGGAAAAGCGCCTCGATGAAATCGGCTGGGCAAACGACATCCGGCACGCACTTCAGTTGGCGAAGAAACACCGTCGGCCAGTCTTTCTCTTCACCCACGATGGACGGATCAATCTCGGTCGGTGCTGAGGCGGAGCTTTCGCAATGAGGGCGGGTCCGCTCTCGAAGCCAGAGGTCATCAAGCTTCTCAATGCGCATTTCGTGCCCGTCTATGCCGTGAACGAAGATTACCACGGCGAGGGACCGCAGCCCGCAGACGAGCGTCGTGAATTTACCCGCATCTACCGTGGGGCGCTCGATGGAAAATTGTCGGCTGGCACGGTGCATGTTTACCTTACCTCGCCCGATGGCAAGGTCATCGATTCGATGCACGTCGCGGAGGCTGCCCGGACCGAGAAGCTGCTCGCCACCCTGAAGCGCAATATCGGACGGCTCGGCGTTCCGGCGGGCGAGACCCTCGTGAAACCGAAACCGCAATCAACCCCGCCGACCGGAATGGCCAATGACTCCGTCGCCTTGCATCTCGTCTCGCGCGCGCTGGGCGGGGGCGGGTCCTGGGGAGGGGTGGTGGAGAACTGGGTCGTGCTGAGCTCCAAAGAGTGGGCCGCGTTTCGTCCGCCCGTGGCGAAAGTTGGCGAGGAATGGCGGATCGACCCCGAAGTGTCGGCCAAGTTACTCACTCATTTTTATCCCTCTACCGAAAACAACGACGTCTCGAAGAACGTCTTCGATCACCAGCGACTCGATGCCAAAGTCATTGCGGTTGATGGGGAGGGGGAAACCGCCACGCTACGGTTGAGTGGCTCGTTGAAGATGAAACACACCTTTTACGACAAGGATGACCGCAATGTTGCGCAGGCAGAAATGGTCGGGTTCGTTCAGCTAGATCTGGCCACGTCGACGATCCGTGAATTCGGACTCATTACAACCGGAGCAACTTACGGCGGCGGCAAGTTCGCCGTCGGCCTCCGTTTCGTCGCACTCCCTAAAAACCAATAGCTTTATGAAACAAATCGCCTTTTTGATCATCTCCTTGCTACTTCCGTTCGCAACCAACGCGGAGGAATCTTTCACCGACTGGAAATATTCCGGAAAACTCGCCATTCTCACCACGCCGGACGGCGCGGATCTTCCGGAGGGTGCAGTCGTCGAGGGCTTTCCCGTGCTGGTAAGGATCGACAAAGATTGGTTCGATTTCGCGCAGGCCAAAGCCGATGGCGCGGACCTTCGTTTTGCCACAAGGGAAGGCGAGCCATTAAAATATGAGATCGAAGATTGGAATGCGACTGAAGGTTCGGCGAGCATCTGGGTGCGCCTGCCAACGATCAAAGGGAACGCGCAGGAGATGATCCAGATGTTATGGGGGAACGCGAACGTTGGCAGCGAGTCGAATGGAAAGGCGGTGTTTAACGAGTCCAATGGCTATGTCAGCGTGTGGCATCTTGGCGAAGTCGTGCGGGACGAGGTTGGCACTTTGGAATCGGATGACAAGGGCACCACTCTGACGGCGGGGATGATCGGGAAAGCCCGGAATTTCCCCGGCAAAGCGGGTGTTTTTGGTGGGGAGAAAATTTCAAACTACCCATCGGGTGGGAGTGCGCACACGACCTCGCTTTGGTTCCGTGCCGAGCAAGCGAACGGAACCATCATTGGCTGGGGCAACGAGGGCGGAGGTCGTGGAAGCAAGGTGCGGATGCAGTTCCGAAGCCCACCACACATTCACATCGATAGCGACTTTTCAGACATCAAAGGCGAGAGCCGTTTGCCGATGAACGAGTGGGTCCATGTCACGCACGTCTTTGGTGAGGAGCCGCGCCGTCTCTATATCAATGGTCAACTCGACGCCGAGGCCACGACGAAGCTCGACATCAAAACGCCGTCGCGCTTGTGGCTGGGAGGTTGGTACAATAACTACGATTTTGTTGGTGATCTTGACGAAGTGCGTATTGCAAAAGTGGCGCGGTCGGCGGATTGGGTGAGGCTGGAATTTGAGAATCAAAAGCGGCATCAGACGCTGGTCGGTCCGATCGTGCAGAGTGGGGATGAATTTGCGGTGACCCCTGAAAAGGCGACGGTTACCGAAGGGCAAGAGGTGGATTTCATCGCGAAAGCCGGAGGTGCGCTGAAAGTGTATTGGACCTTGAAAAGCGAGGACGAGGAATCGCTTGTAGCCGTGGATCGATTTTCCTTCACCTTTGATGCCGGTCGCGTAGCGGGGGACCAGGAGGTCACGCTCCAATGTCAGGCGGTTTATCCGGATGGAGTGCGGACGCAGGACATCACGATCTCGATCAAGGAGGCGATTCCCGATCCCATCTTCACCCTCGCCGTGCCAGAGAACTGGGATGGGCGATCAACGATTGAGATCGTGCCGCAGGTGACGAATTTGAAGGCGATGAAGTCCTCGGGCGCGGGCGATTTAAAAACGGAATGGAGCGCGGGTCCATTCGCCGTGATTAAGGAGATCGCTCCGGGGAAGCTCATTCTGAAGCGCGCGCAAAACAGCGGGAAGCTTACGGTCACGGCTACGCTGAGCAATGGCGGGAAAGCGATCACGAAGAGCGCGGTGATCCAAGTGACGGAGCCGGCCTACGATGCCTGGGTGGAGCGGACTCCGGAGAAAGACGAGAAGCCGATTGAGGGCCAGTTTTACTCGAGGGACGAAAAAGGCGAAGGCACGCTCCGCTACAACGGGACTCTGGCAGAAGCCACGGACTCGGTTTTCCTCAGACTCTACGCCGACGATAAGCTTGTGAAGACTGAGAGGGCGAAGGTGGGCGCGGACAAGGCGTATGCCTTGTTGACGAAGCTCAAGCCGGGCCTGATTAAATACAAAGTGGAATTTGGCACCGGCGATACCGTGCTGGAGACGGTGGACGATCTGGTCTGCGGCGATGCCTACATCATCGACGGTCAATCGAATGCGCTCGCGACTGATACCGGTGCGAAATCGCCACCCGAAACAAGCGAGTGGATCCGCAGTTACGGACGTGCGCCGGGCAATGCGAATGACGATCCCGGCAATCTCTGGTGCCGGCCGGTGTGGAAGGCGCAAAATGGAGAAGGCGGAGCTTGGCTGGTGGGGGATGGAGCTTGCGAAACAACTCGTCGCGAGCCAGAAGATGCCGATCTTCATCGTCAATGCCGCAGTCGGTGGAACCCGGATCGACCAGCACCAGCGTAACCCTGATGATCCGACCGACCTCACCACGATATACGGACGGATGCTCTGGCGGGTGCAACAGGCGAAGCTGACCCATGGCATCCGAGGCATCCTATGGCACCAGGGCGAAAACGACCAGGGTTCGGCCGGGCCGAGCGGCGGTTTTGGTTGGGAAAGTTACCAAGGGCTCTTTGTTGAGATGGCGGCGAGCTGGAAGGAGGATTTCCCGAACGTGCAGCAGTATTATGTTTTTCAGATCTGGCCAAACTCGTGCAGCATGGGCGGGCGCGAGGGTTCGGGCGACAGGCTTCGTGAGAAGCAGCGCACCCTCCCGTTTCTCTTCTCAAATATGGATGCCATGTCCACCCTCGGCATCGAGCCGCCCGGGACGTGCCACTATCCACTTGATGGCTGGGCGGAGTTCGCGCGGCTCATTCAGCCCCTAATCGAGCGGGATTTTTATGGCAAGGTTCCCACCGAGGCCATCACCGCGCCCAATCTTCACCGCGCGTTTTTTCCTGGCGGCTCGAAAAGCGAAATCTCACTGGAGTTTGATCAGCCGTTGCTCTGGGATGATGCTTTGGCGGGGCAATTCTATCTCGATGGCGAGGGGGATAGAGTCGCCTCGGGCAGTCTTAGCGGGAATACACTTACCTTAAAATTGAAAGAGGCGACGGAGGCAAAAACGATCACCTATCTCAAGGAAATTAAGTGGAGCCAAGATACTCTGTTAAAGGGAGAAAACGGGATTGCCGCGCTGACGTTTTGTGAGGTTCCTCTCGAAAGGAGGAATGCGAAGTCCCCGTAGATCCTTTCGTAGTCATCCATGAAAGTACTCCTCTTTCTCCGGGTAGTAGCCATTCTGTTACCTGTTCCGGCTGAGACGAACTCCTTTTTGGAAGCCCATTGCTTTGATTGTCATGATTCCGAAACTCAAAAAGGAAAGCTCGATCTCACAACCCTCAAACTAGATCCACCTCACCCAGCAGCAAGCCGCGTGCGGCGAGTTTTCAGGTGACGCTTTGGCCGTTTCTGAGGTTCACTTGGGTGGCAATGAACGCCTCAGTGGGCCAGTCTGCAAAGCTGCCGTTGCTGTGGCGTAACGCCGAGGAGTTTATCGCTTGCAAGTAGCCACGACAAGCAAGCTCCGTAGTTGATGACTGACGGGTTTTCGGATTTTGTGAATCAAGTCTGAATCAGGAGAAGCGGTATCAATGTCATTTCCTGCTCCAGTTCTCCTTAAAATCGCCCAAACCCAGTATCTATCAGCATTCTGTGCGATGCGTCATCCGTCGAAGTCGGGTGCTCTGTCAACGGGACAATGACGATATGCTCAATTTTTTTAAGAAAGGGGTTTTAAAACGTTGACGTGAGATCAAAAATCCTTAGGGTTGCCCCAGCAGCCGCTACCGGCTGCTACCGAGAACAACTCGAAAGGGCTCGCTTGAACGATTCATCGTCAGCGGGCCTGCTCAGTCTTCCGGTTAAAAGTTCTTTGAAAGTA
>JBLHUR010000221.1:0-7346 GCA_047629805.1 Akkermansiaceae bacterium
CTGAAACTACCAAGACGGGAAGGCTCCCAACCTGATAGCGGGCCGTCTCGAGCGCCCCCCAAGTCCCATTCGTCTCCCTGACACGGGCCTTGACCCAGGTCGACGAGGTGATTGGGATCGGACCGATGTAAATTGCGGCACCCGAGGGAGCGGAAAAGGGATCCGAGCCATCGAGAGTGAAGTGGATCTGTCCAGAGCCCGTGGCCGCGAGGCTGAGCTGCGACCCCGAAGCGATCTCCCCTGCGGGCAGCGAAAATACCGGGGGTGGACCGAATTGGGTATCCATCCAAGCGAAGCGCTCGGTGAGGAAGGTCTTGAGAGCATCGACCTCAGATTGATAAGTAAGGCGATCTCGAAAACCCGGCGCGTTCGCGTAAGTATCTCTCCCAAGGGTCGGCCATCGCACAAACTCCCGAGCGGTGGCCTCAGCGCTCAAGTCGGCTGCGATGGCATCGATCTCCGCCATGAGGGTCGGGGTGTTCCACTGCGCTCGGCGAATCTGATAATACCGATCTTGGTAAGCGAGATCGAAAGCCGGATCGCGGAACATGTCGGAATACCATGGGTAGTTCGGAAGGAAGCGGGTCTGATCCATCTCTACGTAATGCCAACCCGTCGGACTCTGGGCGCCGTTGAAGCTGGCATTGCCCAAACCGAGATTAAAGTCCCAAGCAGGGCCTGCTCTCATGCGCCCATTGCGATCCTTATGGTAGTAGGTGCTCAGGCGGAAGCCATCGGCATTGCGCAATCCCTCGGTGAGAAGGTGCTGATCAATCCATGAATCTTCATCGATATAAGCGCGAAAGCCGATCACCGGGTCCGCAAAGTTAGGCCCGTGAAGGGCCGACTCAAAGGCATTGAGATAGTTGCGAAGATAGCTGATCTGGGCCGCATTGGGGGAATCCGGCTCGTCAAAACGGAGAGGGACCCGTTCGATGCCGGTCGTGAGCGAAGCCTCGCCGGACCCGATCCGATCCTTCCTGACAATGTAGCCGCCTGAGACCTCGGGTTGCGCCGTATCATCCGGACCGAGCTTGGCAAGATCGAGGCGGTCTTTGGCAATCTTGACCTTCTCAACGAGAACATAAATCCCCTGGTAGTCGTCCATCCCGACCGTGCCCCCTGAGGAGTTAAAAAACATCTCGAAGAAGTGGGTCCGGACGCTGTAGTCCCCCATCTTCTCTCCCTGCCGGTAGGCGATGTGATTCCTCATCATGGTCTTATCCGACCACGGAGCATAGAGGACAAAGTCAGAGTCGGCAGGCATTCCGAAAAGGGAAACATCCTGATCTCCCCCGCTTGGGTCACGCGTTTCGAAGCGGTATTGTTTCTTAGGAAAGAGCCAAGCTGAACTCGATCCACGAACCCGAATGCCGGAATTCCCAACGAAGTCTGGCGTCCCGAGAACCGAAGCACGCCCAGTCGCGTCATCGACACCAATAAAAGTGCTGAAGGCATCGAAAAAGAGGCTCGTGTTGCCCACTCCATCGACGTCTCTCCCGAAGGAATCAACCACCACGATAGGGAGATTGGAGGTGAACCCGCCCAGGTCCGGAGAGACCTTCACAAATTGGCGGGTGACCACCTCGGAGGAACGATAGAGCCCGGCCGGATCCAAGGCGACCGCCTTAATCCGCGTGGTGCTGAGCAGTCGCAGAGATCCGCTCCAAAGCTCGGAACCCGCATCGGGATTCGTGCCATCGGTGGTGTAGCGAATCACGGCTCCGGCAGGCGCGCCCGGCGCGAGACTGATAACCAGACTGGGGCGTGAGGTCAGGAGCTGGCTTTCTTCTGAAAAAACGGGGGTCCGGAGGACGAGCCCAATCGGCGTGGTGTTTTCCGAGCCTGGAGTCGGCCTGGTGAAAAATCCCGCCCGTTGATCCTGACCTTGGAATCCGTAAGAAACATCGTCCGGTAAAGGGGGGAACTCCGGAGAGAATTCCATCGCGATGGTGAGGCCATCCGGCTGGACCAAGGCGAGGTATTCCCCGGAAGCGGAAAGAGAAAAATTGGTGTGCAAGGGGTCACCCGGAGTGATCCGATCCTTGTCAGACGCAAAGACGACGCGGTAGTCTTGGGCCGCAAGAACGACTTCAGGAAAGGTCCACTTGGTGAGGTTTTCGGCATCGTCGGTGAGATGCCAACCTTCCAGATTGACTTCGCTCTCGCTCGCATTGAAAATCTCAAGCCAATCTGGCTTGTCGCCATCCTCATCTTGGATTCCAGAGTCGTTCCGGGCAACAAGTTCGGAGATTCGAGGCCCGCCAAGAAGGATCTCATCAGCGCTGAGCGGAGCGGGGAGTAACACTCCCAAAAGGAGAAGCGAGGGAATGAGTGATCGTGTCGGCATGTCGGGAATATCGCTTTCGTTTTCTTGGAACACCGTCAGCCGCTTTCTTCAGAAGCGCATCTTTCTAATGACCAGGGCCCTTGGAATGCTACCACACGATCAGAGCCCCGCCCCGCTCGGTGAAAAAAATCACTCACTTCGCAAAGAATTATCAGAGCCGGGACCAAAAAAAAAAACCGTCTTGCACACGCAAAACTCTCTCTTTTCGTCCCCTAACTGGAGATCGGAATCGTGTTCAGGAACACACGACCCTGAACACGGAAAACTCCAAGACTAACCGCGACGGCGACGGAAGGTCAAAGCAAGACAGGCAAGCCCGGACAGAAGACCAGTAGAGAGTTCCGGGATGGGAGTGGCAACCACCGTGCCATCCGCAATCAGACCGACATCGGTGACCGAATCACCACCTTGGAGGTCAAACCAGCGGGACCCGGCGGGAGCATTCGGAGCCGAGGCATAGATGCGAAACTCGACGGGATCGATAATACCAGAGAGAGAGGAGGCATCAAAAAAAGC
This sequence comes from Akkermansiaceae bacterium, assembly GCA_047629805.1. Classification (GTDB taxonomy): domain Bacteria; phylum Verrucomicrobiota; class Verrucomicrobiia; order Verrucomicrobiales; family Akkermansiaceae; genus SW10. Next base: position 2,867 of record JBLHUR010000221.1, read on the forward strand.
CGTCCCAGCGCCGCCAGTGCCCGGATCAATAGAGCCCGTCGCCAAGTTGTCAGAGAAACCATCGACGCTACTCCTCAAGTAGAGTAGGTATCCTTCTGGATCCTGGAAGGCATAGGTCTGATAGGAATAAGAAACAGAAGCGTAATTCACGGCAAACCCGGAAGTGGGAGTGATCGTGAATGTCGTGTAATCCGGCAGGCTAATTCCAGTGGCACCGTTCGTCGAAGAACCGGACCAAACAGCCCCGGCATTACCAGCGACCTCGGCAGCCCCGATGCGATCAAGAGTGGAAACGATCAGTCCGGCCGCGACTTCGTCCGCTGGAGGCGTATCAGAAGCATTGTCGTAGAAAGCCCCCACAACGGCATCACTTGCTACGGAAACCGGAGTCCATCTCGCGAGGACCGCCGCTTGGGCAAGGGAAACTGAAGAGGCAAAGAGAAGAAAAGAGGACTTTGTTGTTTTCATGTTCAATCAACTTGGTAGCAGCCAGCGAGCCATGAATCCAGTCTGTCATTAATAGGTGGCATGAAAAAAGAAGCTGCTTGAATACTGCATGGAATTCACTTTGGGCGGGAGGGCTTTGAAGCCGCCTTTGGACCCGGAGCAGAGGAGGGAGAAAGAGGGCGGAGACGGTGGTTTGGTTCAGCGGTTGCGGGGATTCCGGCAGGAAAAGTCCCTAGTCGACGGCGCGAGTTGGGATAAGCGGGGGCGTGCATTTGGTGCTGCGTTGTCATGGGACGCACACCGCGCTGTGGACTCCCCCTCTGCCACACTTTCGTTTACACTTATCCCATCGACTTCGCCGCCTTGATCGTGTTTTTCATCAAGTGCGCGATCGTCATCGGCCCCACTCCGCCTGAGACCGGCGTAATGGCACCCACCTTCTCCGCGACTTCATTGAACGCGACATCACCGCAGAGGCGGTAGCCGCGTTTCGCACTCGCATCTTCGACCCGATTAATACCGACGTCGATCACGGTCGCTCCTTCCTTCACAAAATCCTCACGGATAAACTCGGGAATCCCGACCGCAGCTACGAGAATATCGGCACGACGGCAGACCTCGGCGAGGTCACGGGTGCGGGAGTGTGCGACTGTGACCGGTCGCATCAATTCCGCGCGCCATGAGCAAGAGAGCCAGCGGCTTCCCCACAATCATACTGCGGCCTCCTACCACCGCTTCCGCGCCGCTTGTCTCGACACCGGCGGCTTTGATCAAACGCATGCAGCCCGCTGGCGTGCAGAGCACAAATCCCGAGGAATCTTCGAGCGCGAGCTTGGCGACATTTTCAGGATGGAAGCCATCCACGTCCTTCGCGGGCTGAAGAAAACAAAAACAGCGCCCGAAAGAGAACCTTAATAAAAACCCGATTTCACTCGCCATATTGAAGGAACCACTTCACGTTCGGAGAGGATAAATATTATTAATATTTCTCCACATTCGTAATATACTTTCATGAAAAAAGACCACATTATCGTCCTTAGCAAAGCCTGTTTTATTTTAGGATTTGCCTCCATCATCGCCTCTATTTCGGTCTGGTTTCTCACGGGAGGAACCGAACTCGAAGACAAGGCTCACGCCGAGCGATTCGGTATCTTCGTGGGACTCTGGGCTCCCACCTTTTTCATCCTCTCAAACCGATTTTCTCGGTTTTCCGAGAAAAAAGATTAAAATGGTGAGCGCTCAGAACCAGTTAGGGTTTGTTGAATCACAGTGAAATCTGCGTGTGACGTCAAGGCTCCGACTGCTAAGGATTTGCCTCTGCTCAGAGGGTTCTGCGCCGGCTTGCACCGGAGCGGACAGAAGAGAAAGAGGGTTAACGAATCACTGTTCCCCAGATCAAAATCTGCGACTTTGAACCTTGGCGCCTTCAGCACCATTAGCTCAACCAAGTCCGCCACCTTCAAAGTTGGCTCTCTCACCAACCAAGCCGTCATTCTCCCCTCACAAAAAAACCCGCCTCAGGTGAGGATGGGGTTTTAAATCTGATGAAGATCTGAGTATCTAGCGAGGAGTCACTTCACTAATGCGGTAGAACGCCTTGGGATCAGTCTCCAAGTTTGCGAAGCCGTCGACTAGGGTCAGGGTTGTCCCGGCGGCTTGCGTCTCAAGGCCCAGAGACTGGAACGGATCGCTCAGGTTGTAGGAGATCAAGAGATCATAGAAACGGCCTGGAACGAGGTTCACCGCTTCGACCACAAAGCCCGTCCCGGGTGTGAAGACCGCCGAAGCGATGGTAGGTGGGCTTAAGGCCGCTTCCCCGGTCGTTCCAATCACCTGGATTCCGAGAAACGCGCCATGATCCGAGCCCTCGATATCGACAAACATCGACGGATCATAGGCCTTGCCATCGGTGGGCGCCACATCCCAGAGGTAGACGCGGAAGGTGAGCGGTGCCGCAATATTTCGAAGCTGGAGTTGATCCGATACCTCGAAGGCAATTTCATAGGCCCCCTTGTCAGACGCCGTCGCGATATCGGCCGCAAAACCATCACCGCTCGAACGAAGGGAGGCCGCCCAACCCTCCGGCCCGTCAGAGCCGTAGGCATTAAAGGCATTGATTACAAAATCAGTAATGGTGACCGATGATCCGGCAGCAGGATCAATGGTGGTCTCGAGGTAAGTCGTTTCATCAAACCCTTCGGTATTGACAATCGCAGGCCAAACCGAGCGCGCATTATTTTCGGAACCTCTGTTGACATTAGTTGCCGAAATCGAACCGACCGCTGGCGAAAGAACCTTCTTTTGTGGCTCCACCCCAGTTGCGTTCTCTGGTGCCCCACCAGACGCCGTGGTCGGAATCCAAGCAGCCAGAACTTCGCTGTTCGTCTCGGATAAAACCTCTCCTTCAATCACGCATCCAGCGCCAGCGAGATCCAGCCAAATGTAGGGTGTAAATCCCGCGACAGTGCTCTCCTCCCACATATAAACACGAAATTCGATTGGCTCGGTCAGAGACTGCAGAGCCTCTACTTCGGTGAGATCGACTAAAAACGGAATGTTATTCGCATCCACCCTTTCGTCCGGAAGGGAAGCGACCGCGCCAATGTCAGCGGCAAACCCGTCGAGACTCGATCGCAGTCTCATCTGAAGAGTGCTGAGAACAACTTCGCCATTCACCGTCTCCCTTTCAGTGCTGTAGGTGGTGATCGCGCAGAAAAATGAGTCGATCTGAATCTCTGATGCACGCGCAACTCCAAGAGCGTAACTCGTGTATTCCTGCAGCGAAAATTCGGGTAAATCGGTACGACCGGGCCAGACGGCCCCCGCGTTATTCCAGCCGAGCTGGGTGGATCGGCGAGCCGACGTCCAGAGAATTCCGGCTGAGGTCATATCAGCTCCGGGAGCATTGGCCGAAGCGCTATAGGCTGAACCACGTGGCCCGTCATTACCGGTTGGAAACCAAGCCGCAATGGTTTCGCTACTGGCGGTCTCTGCAGCGAGCAGGCTCACTACCAGTGCGAGTGGTATACTAGTTTTTTTCATAGATATTTTAAGGTGATTGGGAGTTTTCATCGGAGCCGGACGCGGAAACGAATGAAAAGATTTTCCTGGCGGGGCAGGATGAAAGTGGAAGTTTCGAAGCCGTCAGGCCCCACCACAACGACCGGAGTGGCTCCGATGAGAGTGGTCCATTCACGGACTTCGAGGGTGGTGGATGTTTGCAACTCGATCTCAGCGTCGTCAGCTCCGAGGCGACTGCGGTAGGAGAGGGCGACAAACTCGCGATCAAGGATCTCGACGGAGGCGCTCTCGATACCAAGGGCGTATTCAACGAGGTTCCTTACACCGTTGCTATTTTCATCCCCATCGGGCTCACCCGAAAAAAGAGAGCCATCGAAAGTCCCCGGCGAGCCCCCGAGTCCGATGCTGGACCTCCAGGACGATGGCTCATCGGGAGAAAGCGTCGGGTTGATGAGAGTGAGAGAAGGTCCCTCGCCATCGGCGCCCTGTGGCCAGGGAGAGGCATCATTGTAAGTGAACGAGAGAAGGATACGGCGATCACAATCCTCGATCTCGAGAGTCTCGCCATCGTTATCGAGATTCCCGACAAATTCCCCTGCCACGACGACCCCCGAAAGGTCACCATACCGGAGAGCAAAAGCGTCTGCGTCTTTGACGAGAACAGCTCGCTCGCCAGCAAGAAGGGTGAATTCGCCAAAGGTGAATTCCAGACCTCGGACAAACTTCGTCCCGGAAAGAACGAGGGGCCGACTCCCAGGGTTGGCAATCTCCAGAAACTCAAAGTCATTTCGCACAAACCCGGCTGCTTGTTCCTCGCTCGTGGTGGCGGCCGGGCGGTAGTGAATCTCTGAAACTACCAAGACGGGAAGGCTCCCAACCTGATAGCGGGCCGTCTCGAGCGCCCCCCAAGTCCCATTCGTCTCCCTGACACGGGCCTTGACCCAGGTCGACGAGGTGATTGGGATCGGACCGAGGTAAATTGCGGCACCCGAGGGAGCGGAAAAGGGATCCG
>JBLHUR010000222.1:0-7314 GCA_047629805.1 Akkermansiaceae bacterium
TCTTCGCTCCGCACTTCTCGACGAACTCCCACACGTTATTCAGGAAAAGAAGCGATCGCTCTGGAGGAGGCTCTGGCGGCTCGTCTTTGGGTAGAGTTGAATGAATCAGCAAGGCATAATACGAGAGACCCCCATTAAAATGGTCAAAAAATTTACAAGGAAGCGCCTTGTCTCCTTCTTTTTGCTTGATTGAGGTACCCCACGCGAAGGGAAATGAAGAACGTTTTTTTCGCTATTCAGGGAGAGCCAACTCGGCAGTGGCAAGGCGAAGTCGTTGTAGAAAGTCTTGTAAATCTTGGAGTTCAAGATCACGGATCAACCATTCGGGGAGTGTTGTGATTTCGATTCCATTGAGAAGCATCGAGACGATCGCCGGCTCCCAGCCGCCGTCTTTGGACTTCGCATCAGGAATTGCCGTAGGCGTTGAGAACACTGGTCCACCAGTTGCCGAGGGTCTTGTGGTTTTTCTGGCCGTGGGCGGGGAATTGGAGGTAGCGGCCCGGGATTTTGAGTTTTCCCCTGCACCCTCCCAGGACCACGATGGGCCACTCTTCCAGCGATCCGTGGTGCTTGTTTCCCGACGGGCTGATGTAGATGATTATGGTGTTGTCGAGCATCTTGCCATCCCCTTCTGGAACTGCTTTCAGCTTGTTGGCGAGGGAGGCGAGAATTTCAAAATGATGGCGGCGAATGATTTCGCGGCTCTGGAGGCCATCGTTGCCATTGCAGGATTCGTTGTGCTCGATTCCGTGGACCGATTTTTCGCTCAAACCCAGTCCTTTGTAACAGGTTGCTGAATTGTCGATTTTCATCGTGGCGACGTTGGTGATGCCAGAAATTAGCGCCGCGGCGAGGAGGTCGAAGTGCGCTTCCTGACGTTGTTCGATGACGGGGGTGGTGTATTTCTCGGAGAACTCGGGGACATTTTTTTCGAGGCTCTCCCGGAGGGCGGCGATTTTGACGTCTTGATCGCCGAGGTTTTCGAGGGTGTCTAGATCATGATCGAGCTTGGCTTTTTCGGTGGCAGGGAGGCCGCTTTGCCTTTTTTTGACGTCCTCCGAGAGGAAGTCCAGGAGGTTCCTTTTACTGACGGGTTTCTTGGCGGAATATTTATCGTTGGAGGCCACGGTTCCGAAGAGTTGTTCGAAGACGGTGTCCGGGGACGTTTGGAAAGGGATCGTTGCTCCGGCGGCTGAGATGAGAGGGTAGACGACGCCTTCCGTGATGCGGGTTCCCCAGTTGCCGGTCAATCCAGTCGCGAGGTGTGATGGCCGCGGGAAACATTTTCGAGAGAATGGAATCGACGGTGGCACGCTTGGGGGCGGCGGTGGAACCTTCACCGGAGGAAAACCAGGCGCCTAGCGAACCGTGATTTGAGCTGTGTCCCGGAGCACACATTTTTCCGGAGATTCCCTGGATGATGGAGAGGTACTCCTTGAGTGACTCGAGGGGTTTCATGGCCGGCTAGAGAAGCTGATCCTTCAGAGAAATGTTGATGGCTTGATCCTTGCTCCGAGGCTTTTCGGCGAGCTTTGGGGGGGATCACGGTCTCGGGGATGATCCCGCTGCTCTTGACCACAAAGACGAAGCGCTTCGGGAGCTGGGCAGAATTTCCTTCGGCATGTTATTTGAGCTGCCCGAGGACCGGCGAGAGAACCGAGTAGCCAGCGCCAAGCGAGATTCCTTTGATGAGATTGCGTCGAGTGTAGGACATGGTGTTTACCGGTGCTTAGCGTTTGCGGTAGAGGAAGGAATCTGAAGTGAGGAGGGAGACGATGAGAGCGTTAAAACTACCCTCATTGTGCATGTAGTCTTTCTCGGCTCTGATGAGGGTCTTGGAATCAGGGAGCAATTCATTGCGCCCCATCCAGTAGTGGAAGGCGTATCGCATGAAGCTTTGTTGGGTTCGTCTCGATTTTCCGAGGCGGGTGATCAGGGCGTAGGCGTCTTCTACTTCGCCATCGAGTCTGGAGTTGCCGGAGCCTTTGAGAAACCCGTGGGAATTGATGGGCTTGCTTTGCGGTTTCTTGTCCTTCGTGGGTAAGCCTTCCAAGACTTCGAGCTCTCTCAAGCGGCCAAAGTCATCGACGATCTCGAAGGGGTAGCCCAGTGGATTCATTTTGACGTGGCACTTCCAGCAATACTCAGCCTCGGTGACCGCGTATCTTTCTCTGAGGCTTTTGTGAGGATCTTCCGGGATGGAAGCATCGACGGTGAGAGGGATTTCCGGAATGGTGCCGGCGAGAAGGCGCTCTCTGATCCACTTGCCTCTGCGGATCGGATCAGTAGTTGCGTTGAGAGAATGAGCCATCAACCAACTGGGATGGGAGAGGATTCCGGCCCTTTTTGCCTTGTCGAGAACGAAGGGCTGCTTGGCGGGGAAATCCCACTTTTCCTCCGGCAAGTTGTAAGCGATGAGTGATCTGATTTGCGCACCGGTGCCGCGATAGAGTCGGTCGTTGGGCGGGGTCACTTCCAAATTTTCGAATCTCTGAAGATGACTCATTCTGGAGTGGATGTCATTTGCTTTGAATTTTTCAAACTCAGGACTGAGCGAACGTGCGAATCTGAGGCCTTCCTCGGATGGCTCGGTTTAGGTCTTGGCGTTCTTACTATAGCCCTTCCAGTTTTTATCTTTGAAGGAGGCGTAGAGCTTTTTGCTGGCTTCAGTCGCTTGTCTTTCCTTTTCGTTGTCTCCGCTGTGTTGGACAAAATATTCCTCCGTGGTGAGAAGTTTCTTAATGACGTCTTCGCGGGTTTGGAGGCGTCCGGTTTTGGCGGCCTCGCGGAGAGCCTCGTCGGGCTTTTGGTCGGTGAGGCCGTATGAAATGGCATAAGCCAATTCGGCGGGCGAGAGCATGGAGCGTCTGTCTTCCTGAACCTCTCCCAAGCCCAACTCGGACCGGTAGATGAAGGTTGGACTGACCATGACGGCAATCATGGCATTGCGGAGGCCAAAGTAGCGGCCCGTCTTTTCAATTTCGCGGCGGGCAAATTCGGTGAATTTTGCGAGTTCCTCAGGAGTGGGAGAGCGCCCAAGGGCCAAAGCGATCTGATCTTCGATCGCGGCTTCGATTGTTTCGGTTTTGAGGGCCCCCTCCCCCAGAATGATTTTCCGATAAATCTCGGGGGTTTTGATGCTGAATTTCATTCCGGGCTCTTGCGCCGGAGGCGGGCCAGAGAAAATGCCTCTTGTTTAATCTCACCCGAGAAGAGTTTCTCGTGATCGAGATAGTTTCCGTAGTGGGGATTCTGCATCTTCTCTTTGAAGGCCTTCATGTTGCCGGACTTCGAGAGTTCGGCTTCAATCCAAGTGAAGGGTGAAATCGTTGTCTGAGAGCTAGGAAGAGCTAGGAAAACTTTCTGTTGAAGAGGGGTTCGCCTTTTCGATCGCAGCGCAATATGCGGGCCTCTCGCCCTCGCGGATCGTCCACTTGTTCCGGGAGCGGATGGAAGTGACGCCGATGAACTTTTTCGAATCACGCAGCATGGAGCAGGCTAAGGAGCCTCTTGCTCCAAGAAAGCTTGCTGTCCAAGCAGGTGTGCTCGGTGCATTGGGTCAATCGCTTGCTTGATGGTCTTTTAATATCTGTTTGGCCGCCAGTTTCCCGGGGCCGCCCATGACGCCGCCCCCGGGATGGGTTCCCGATCCGCATTGGTAATATCCGGAGATGGGCGTCCGGTATTGGTTCCATCCGGGTGCTGGGCGGTTGAGGAACATTTGGGGGGTGAACATTTCGCCTGCGAAAATGTTTCCCTCGCTCAAGCCCACGACCCGCTCGATATCAAGTGGCGTCACGATTTCACGGTGCTCGACCAGTTTGCTGAAGCCCGGGAAGAACTCTTCCAAGGTCGCCTCGACGGTGTCGCCCAGGTTCTCGCGCTCGGTATCCCAATCGCTCTCAGCAAGGTGATAAGGGGTATACATGACGAAGCAGGACATGACGTGTTTTCCCGGTGGCGACATGTCGGGGTCGACGGTGGATTGCACACAGCAATCAAGAAATGGCCTGCGACTAAAACGCCCGGCCAGGCAATCGGCGAAGGCTTCTTCGAGGTAGTCGAAGGATGGGCCAACATTCGCGAAGCCGGTAAAGATGTCCTTTCTCCCGTCGAGGCCGGGAAAGTTCGGTAAGTCGGAGAGGGCGAAATTCACTTTGGAGGCGCAGCCCTGGAACTTGTAGTCTCCGATTGCGGTGACGAGATCTTCGGGAAGGTCGTCCGGATTGACCAACTGGGTGAAGGTGCGGCGGGGATCAAGAGCACTGATGACGATGGGGGCCTCAATGCGTGTCGAGTCCTTGAGCCGGACACCGCTGGCGACACCGTTTTCATAGATGACACCTGCCACTCCGGTCTCGGTTCGGATCTCTCCACCGAGTGACTCGAAGGCACGGGCGAGGACTTGGGTGAAGCCGCCGTTTCCGCCCTTGTGGAAACCCCACTCGCCTTGGACGCCGTCGTATTCCCCGAGTTTATGGAAGAGCCAGATCAGCCCTGATTCCTTGGATCGTGGTCCCGCCTTGGTTCCAATGATGCCGCTGGAGGCAATCTGCGCCTTGAGTAGGTCACTCTCGAAGTATTCGTCCAGGATTTCCGCGGCACTGCACTGGGTGAATTTTTTCAACATCGCCCTCACATCCTCAGGCAGGTCATCCATGTATTGATTCAAGTCGGCCATCTCAGCGAGGTCGGCTGGGTCCTGGCTGATGCTGTTGGGCGGGATTTCGTCGACCAGTGGTTTTAGGGCGTGGCAGACCCGATTGATGAGGTGGCTTAGGTCGCGGTAGGACTCGGCATCTGCGGCAGAGAAGCGCGCGATCTCGTGAAAATTGACATCGGAGTCCGGACCAAAAAACAGGTATTCGCCATTGATTCCGGCTTGGAAAACATTGGTCATGGGCAGCACCATGAGCCCGTGGGTAACCAGGTCTAGATCCTGGACAATATCCGGGCGCAGCAGGCTGAGGGCGTAGGAAAATGTCGTGAATTTGTAGCCCGGGATGAGTTCCTCGGTAATGGCGGCTCCCCCCACCAGCGGGCGTTGTTCGAGAACCAGGGTTTTCAGGCCTGCCTTGGCGAGGTAGCAGGCGTTGACCAAGCCATTGTGGCCACCGCCGATGACGATGGCATCATAGTGTGTGTCGTTGTTCATGAGGAAATCTTTCCGGTGGGTTGTTGGGTCTTACGAGCCGGGTTGAAAAATGGCATCCGTTGCACCGTGGCGAGCACATTCGCGGGCTTGTGCATGATGGAGATCTCGAGGTCGACCTCGGTTCCAGGTTTCGCGAGATCGTTGGGGAGTTTGGCGATCGCGATGGGCTTTTTAAGGATAGAGGAGAACAGAAAACTGGTGGCATAACCGGCGTAGTCCCATTCTTTTCCTCCGCGTCGATAGATGCTCTTAGCCGATTCACAATAGAGGTCATGTTTCGGCGGCATGATGCCGGCTTCCAGGTAGACTCTTTCGTAATCATGCCAATCAATGCTTAAGCCAACCGTGGTCCATCGGTTTGAGCGCTCGTTGATCTGTTTTTCAAGAGCGGCCCGCCCGATGAACTCGCGCGGGTCGTCCTCGAGCTTGCGCAACATCCAGCGCCAGCCGAGTTCGATGGGTGTTTCGCGCTGGGCATCGACCCACGCATAGCGCGACGACTCGAAGTCGACACTGAGCAAGAGCAGGCCCGCCTCGACCCGAGCCATTTTTACGGCCTCGAGGCCGATGGGAGTGATGTTAAAATCCTTCCCGGCATCGATCAGACCTTGCCAGACCGGTTGTGCCTGATCGGCGCGAATCCAAAGTTCATAGCCGAGGTCGCCGGTGTATCCGGTGCGCGAAATCAGGACCGGGCAACCGGCGATTTCTGTTTCCGCGAGTTCAAAATAAGCCATTGCATCCACCGCTCCCGTCAACTGCGAGAGAACGGAATAGGCGTGCGGACCCTGGACCGCCAGGATGCCATATTCGGTGGTGATATCGTGGATCTCGATGCCCTGCATTCCGAGCGCAGCGGCAGTGGCGCGGAAGTAGCGCAGGCTGGGTTCGGCGGAGCTCATCCAGAATTCGTTTTCGGCAACACGCATCACGACTCCATCCTGCAGAACAAACCCACCTGGGTCACACCAGCAGGTGTATTGGGCTGCCCCCACCGCACATTGCGCAATGTCGCGCACCATAACCGTTTGTAAAAACCGGAGGCAATCCGCCCCTGTAAGACGGTATTTAAACAAGGGGGAGGTATCCAATACCGCGACGGAATCACGGATGGCATAATACTCGGCTGTCGTGGAATATTGGTATCGGGGGGCAACCAGATAGCCGGACCAATGTTTCCAGATCCCAGTTTCGTTGTAGGGGGTGAGACAATCGTGAAAGGGTGTTGTTTCAGGCATAAAGTGGTTGGTGGTAAAAGGGTAAAACCGTCGAGCTGTTGTTGCGGGATGTCCCTGGGATCAAGAAAGTCCGGTGGCGGCAGGCAGGGTGGCCACGAAGGCATGGGAAAGAATGGGTATGATCCTCATGGTTCGATGTGGGCTGCGTTCCGGGCAGGGCAATTGTTCCTCTCGATGGCGGGCAGTGAGACCGCAAACCCGTCCTTCAAGTGAACTCTCCACACCCCCATACCCACCACAAGATTTTTTTTTAGGGACGCTGATGCGCTGATAGGACGGGTCGATGTCATGCCTGAGTCCGCAATTCAAAAGCAACAACTTCGAGCTCGCCGATGATCACCCTTCTGTCGATCGCAATGGCCGGACAGCGCGGGCTCTTTTCTACTGGTTGATGCTCCGGAAGGGCTTCTGGCTCTTTGGATTCATCTCGATCTCGGAGATCCTCGTGAATGCTCCAATCAAGGATGCTTGGTCCTATCTCCTTATGAACCGCGCGATCAAGCATCCCGACAGCCGATTCACCACTGGAGGTCACCAAATGAGTCATCAGGTGGCTTTTGGAACCGCGCGGAGTGATTTTATGAAACCGGAGAAGCTGGGCTTCCTAGAAGGGAAAAAATCTGGGCGGACTCCCTCTTTTTATCCTGCACAAGACCTCTCTGAGAAGTTGTCGGGACTTTAAAACCAACTTCATTTCGATTTACAGTCATTTGAATTTAGGGAGCTTGAACTTTGGGCCGCGCAAATATTTTTCTGTAAAAGTGGCAAATAACTTTTTCTGAGGGGGATGATTTTGGTTCTGAGGTTGGTTGTTCTTGGTTCCTGTTAATTGGTGAGCTTGAGGTAGGCCCTGCCGGTTTCCCAGGTGTCTGAGATCTCGATGAGGACGGCGGTGACGAGACGAAGCAATGAGTCTTCGTT
>JBLHUR010000223.1:0-7177 GCA_047629805.1 Akkermansiaceae bacterium
AACAAAGGAAGACTCATTAGAACTCACGCTTCACGCAGGTGAGCCTCGCGCCAACGCGCAAGTTGGCGAAGAGCCTCAGGGTGCACCTGTTCCAAAACAGCGACGCTCTTCTTGATCTTCTTCACTTGGTAGGAGTGATCAAGCAGGCCTATCCAATAGAGCCCCAACAATCCCATGCTCATACCGGCAAGGAGCCTGTTCTCTGGTGCAAATGAAGTAAAAACCATGAACGCCGTTGCCGCAATCACCACGCCCCATTTCCCCATATGGAGGGCCTTCTTTCGACGGCGGACACCTTGGCCGTGGCAAACTTGCGCCACCACCGAGCGCGACAGAAATCGCATCACCCAAAATCCCCCCAGTAAGATCCACGGTGCAAAAACCAACTTCAAGATCCCCACCCCGACGATCAACCCGATCGCCAGATAAAGGTAGATCCTGCCAGGTCGCCAGCAGAGCACCTCGTGGGATCTCGTCATCTCTCCGTCCACTACTCCTGTCTGTAAACAGACATCAGGAAGGATCGCCTTATCGATCACAAAGAGTTGATCTCCCTCAATCCAAAAACTCTCCGGCTCCGCCCTGACCCGCGGTCCCTCCATCGCCGATTCAGGCGGCGCATATGGATTTGGATTACTCATGAAATTAAAAAAACACGGAAGGTTGCCCTTCCGTGCTCTTGTAGAATTCGTTCCAAAATTACTTCACCGTGATAATCCCACGCATGATGGTGGCGTGCCCGGGGAAGGTGCAGATGAAGGGATATTCACCAGCTTCGCTAGGAGCAGTGAACTCAAGCTCTTGGGTCTCCCCTTTCTCAAGAAGCTTGCTAGCCACCAAAATATCGGAGCTCTCTGGAAGGAACTGCTTTTTAAAGCCATCCGCACCAAGAGCAATGGCGGCGGCCGCAACGACATCCGCTTGTCCGGGTTTCGTGATGACCAAGTTGTGCGGCATGAAATCGGGATTCACGAAGATGAGCTTCACCTTCTTGCCGGCCTTGAGGTCAAAGGCCTTCACATCGAAGGACACTCTTTCGACGATGGTATTTACGCGGACGGTCGTAAGATCAGGAGTATCAGATTCGATGCCCCCTTTCGTGATCTTCATCATCTCTTCCTCTTCGATCTCTTGCTGACCCTTCGTAGGATCGGCAGCGCCCCACCAGTGCTTCACCGTTTCCGCGCCTTTGACGACGTGTGGATCGGCTGACTTAAGGACGAGATCAAGAAGGTCGGTGTTTCGAACGTTATGTTGCTGATGCACCCAGAGGGCTTCCAGCATTGGAATTCCATCTTCTTTTTTAGCTGGGTCAAACTGCTTCACCCAGGCTTCCGTCGCTTTCACCACGGTGTCGGTATCACGTTCGCTAATCTCAACACGTGTCCGGTGACGAACGTTCATGTCAGGATGTTTAAAGTTCTCCAACAACTCGCCCATTGATGCCCCATCAATTTTGACGGGCTTCTGCAAAGGATTACCTTCGTAAACCATGCGGTAAATCCGGCCGTGCTTCTTGTCGCGATTCGGGTCGCGCACGTTGTGCTGCATGTGTCCGATGATGACGTTGTGCCAGTCGGCCACATAGAGAGCTCCATCTTCGCCAAAGACCGCATCAGTAGGTCGGAAGTTGCCATCATCGCTGCGCAATGGCTCGACATCCGGAGTGCCCCAGACTTCACCCAGTTTCTGTTTCTTATCAGGGAAACCATCACGGTGCATCTTGTATTGCTTGATTCCAAGGTAGCCGATGGTGTTGCAGACCAGGAAATTCTGCTGCATCTCGTCAGGGAAGTTGGTACCCGAAACGATGGCATCGGCTGACACGGGACGGACTTCCTTGTTCAACAGTGGGAACATTTTGAAGCCGTTGCCGTTAGGACGGACCTGATAGGAACGTCCACCGGTTCCATCGTTCGCGTAGAGGTAACCCCACTGGTCAAAGCTCGTGCCGTGCGGGTTGGGGCTGTTACCTGCCACAAGTGACACGGTGTAACGACGGGGATCAAAACGATACATCGCCGAAGACCCGGTTGTGAGAGATGGCCCCCATGGCGTTTCCATGTTGTGCTGGAGGAAAATTCCGCTTTGCCAATAGATTCCACCGTCAGGTCCGAAGATGAGATTGTTGGCCGCGTGGTGGGTGTCGGATGAACCAATGCCCTGCATGATGACGAAGCGAACGTCGGCAACATCATCGCCATCGGTGTCCTTCAGGAAGATAATATCCGGCTGGCTGGTCACAATGACACCACCGTTCCAAAACTCAAATCCGAGAGGGTTATGCACCTTGGCGAACTCGATCACCTTGTCTGCTTTCCCATCCTTGTCCGTGTCTTCGAAAATGAGGAGAGCATCGTTCATCTTCTTAAGCGGCTCCCACTTCGGGTAAGTCGCCCACGCAGCAGCCCAGAGGCGGCCTTTGGTATCGACTTGAAGTTGCACCGGGTTCGCCATTTCAGGGAACATTTCCTCATCTGCGAAAAGGTTGACCTTGAAACCATCGGGCACGTGCATCTTGCCGAGCCCCTCTTCGCCGCTGAGGTATTTCAGGTTACCTTCTTTGTCCTTGTTGGAACTTTTTGAGCCACCGCCCACGTTTGAGATCACCGGAATCGGAGCAGGAGTATTCGAGTCATCGACCTTGAGATCCTTGCCTTGGGCTTTGGCCCAGATCAAGGGATCGCGGTTACTCGTCATGACATCGAGCATCTTCAGCTCGTGCTGAAGAACCTCCGCATTGGTCTGACCGTCGACAAACTTAAGCCCGGAACGCCCACCCCAAACATCATTGCCATCGACGGCACGATAGCGATTATGCCAGTGCCAGTTTTTATCCAAAACAGCCTCGCGAAGAGCTTGGTGACTCGGAGAAGCGGCGACATCCTTCTTCAAAAGAGCCTTGGTCAGGACTTCGCCAATCAAGCGATTGCCATCTACATTCAAGTGAATGCCATTCAGCGTCAGGCTCGACTTAACCTTGGAGTAGAGGTCAAGCGAAGGGTGAAAAAGATCGACAAAGGCGACCCCGTTCTTGTCGGCTGCCACTCGGGTTGCCTCGGTCATTGCCAGAAGACGCTCATTGTTCGCACGCCCCGTTGGGAGGTTCCGATCCTTCAGATTCTCGTGAGCGATTGGGCTACACAAAATGATGCGCGGCATGCTTTCACCATTCGGGATGGCCTTCCGGAAGCTTGCAATCATCGTAGTAAGATCCTGCTCATGTTGCTCGGCAGTCCGATCGAAGGACTCATTGTATCCGAACATCGTGATGATGACATCGGCACCCACTTGCTGAAGATACTGCAGCATCGGCGTGAACCCCCGGGAGCGGGGATGGTTGTTTGGACGGTCTCCGGTCAAACTCATGTTGCGGAAGCGCAGGTCCATTCCGGGAGCACCGGCTTGGATCAAGGTCTCGGCCCAGCCATCGTGCTGCATGCGATCAGCAAGTCCGCTCCCGACAATCGCAACCGTGTCTCCCTTCGCAAACTGAAAGGGCGATGGATCCCGATAATCTTTGGGGACGCTCACCTGCTTGACCTCTTTTCCATCGGTTCCACGAAACGTCACTTCGCCATCCTTCTTAAGATTGATCGCGACCGATGACTTCGGCGCGGCAATCCCCTCGGCTTGAAAGACCTTTTTCTTCTTCGTATCGAGCAGGGTCAGAGTGAAACCATCAAGGCGATTGCCAAGGTCACCCTCACCACGATTCCAAACCGAAATTGCTTCGATCGGAACCGACTTCCCAAGGTCAAGCTCCCACCAAGGATTTTTCTTTCCCTCAATCGTGTGAGTCTGGCCACCGGAAGTGAAATTCGGATTCTTATTTCCATCGATGGCCCGCTCAGCGCCGGCATTGTTGGAAGTCGTCGATTGGCTCGCCTTTCCGGCACGGGCAATATTTTTGCCCCCGGAGACGACCTCGACTTCGGCGAGGGTCAGGATTCGACCCTTGCCGGGTAAGTCAATCCGCACAAAGCGGGCATCCTTTTGCGCGGATGCGACGGAGGTTAGAGCGAGAAGAGGAAGGAGGAACTTCATAGAATTGTGAGGAATTTACGGATGAAACGTAGACCTTATTTCAGGAAAGTTCGGAGGGCAATCTGCAAAATCGATTCCCTACTTCGAAAAAGCCTCAACTTCCGAAAGACGGCTGAAGCTCGGGAAAGTGAGCCCGTGGCAGCCTTGAGTCACGTCCTTGAGATATCCCACCTGCCGGGACGCAAAGGAGTGAACAACGTGGTGCTTCTCCCCCCGGGTTCCCTCTTTGGACGTTCCATCTCCTGAAAATTTCTCACCCCACCACATTCTCCAAAACCCCAATCCCCTCAATCTCAATCTCCACGACATCCCCGCTCATCAGCGTGAAATCCGTCCCCGGCACCACCCCCGTCCCCGTCATCAACATCGCCCCCTTCGGAAAATCCATCTCCCGATAAAGCGCCTCCACCAACTCCTCCAGCCCACGCTTCAACTGAGTCAAATCCGTTGAGTCATCAAACATCACTTTTCCTCCCCGCATGATCTTCAACAAAATCTTCGCATCATCTTTCAACGACTCCCTCCCCAACAACAAACAAGGCCCCACCGCGCAACTCCCATTATAAACCTTCGCCTGCGGAAGATAGAGCGGGTTCTCACCTTCAATCGATCGCGAACTCACATCATTCCCCACCGCAAATCCAAAAATCTCCCCACCCGCATTCACCGCAAGTGTCAACTCCGGCTCCGGCACATCCCACGTCGAATCCTCCCGCACCCGGATCCCCCCCCCATGTCCCACCGCCCGATATCCCATCGACTTAAAAAACAACTCAGGCCGATCCGCCTCATAAACCATGTCATAAAAAATATCTCCGCCCGCCTTCTCCGACTCCTCCATCCGCGCCGACTTCGACCGCAAATAAGTCACCCCCGCCGCCCAAATCTCGGTATCCCCCGGCACCGTCGCCAGCAAGTCACCCTCCACCTCGGGCGTCGATGTCCCCTTCTCCAGCAAGCCCGCAACCTCTCCTTTCCCCGAGGCAAACAAGCTCGCCAAAAAATTCTCCCCCATCGCCCGACACCCACTGCCATCCACCAAAAAGACCCCGCGATTCGTTCGAAAAAGTTTCATGTCAATACCTCACCATGCTGCCCCCCATTTGCCAAACAAAACTAAACGGCATAGCTCCTCGATCGAATCTAGCTTCCGGACTTCACTCACAAGATTCATTGAACCGACCCCTCAGTCTGCTAGCGAGATTTTTGCATCAAATGGACAATTTCTCGCAATTTCGAGAGCCGCTGGATAGTAATAGGGGGAGGCTCCAGCCCCGTCGCCATGCACGATCCCTTCTCCCAATCCCAGCTCCTCGTCAACCGCCGCCACTTCTTCGGCAAGTCCGCCAATGGCATCGGTATCGCGGCCCTCTCCTCCATGCTCGGGAACGATCTCCTCGGCGCAAAAAAAATCCCCGCGCCCGCGCCAAAAGCCAAGCGCATGATCTACCTCTTCCAAAGCGGCGCGCCCTCCCCCCAGGACCTCTTCGACTACAAACCAAAACTCCAGGAACACCACGGCGAGGAACTCGGCAAACACGTCGAAATGAACCAACGCAAAACCGGCATGACCGCGGGCCAAAAATCCTTCCCCATCGCCGGCACCAAATACAAATTCAAAAAGCACGGCAAATCCGGCACCGAAATTTCCGAACTCCTCCCCCACATCTCCGGCATCGCCGATGAAATCTGCCTCATCAAATCGATGTATACCGAGGCCATCAACCACGACCCCGCCATCACCTTTTTCCAAACCGGCTCGCAAATCCCCGGGCGCCCCTCCATGGGATCCTGGCTTTCCTACGGACTCGGCTCCGTAAACAAAAACCTCCCCGACTTCGTCTCCATGGTCTCGCGCGGCACCGGCCGCCCCAATTGCCAACCCCTCTACGACCGCCTCTGGGGCTCCGGCTTCCTCCCAACCAAACACGCCGGCGTCAAATTCATGTCCGTCGGCGACCCCGTCCTCTACCTTTCCAATCCCTCCGGTTACTCGCCCAAGGCCCGACGTAAAATGCTCGATGACCTCGCCGAGCTCAACGAAAAGAAACTCGCCGAATTCTCCGACCCCGAGATCGACACCCGCATCCAGCAATACGAGCTCGCCTACCGCATGCAAACCTCGGTCCCCGAGCTCACCGACATCTCCGACGAGCCCGAGTCCGTCCTCAACATGTATGGCCCCGAAGTCAAAAAGCGCGGCACCTACGCCTACAACTGCCTCATGGCCCGCCGCCTCGCCGAACGCGACGTCCGCTTCGTGCAACTCTACCACATGGGCTGGGATCAACACTTCACCCTTCCCAAACAACTCTCCGGCCAATGCTACGACGCCGACCAACCCACCGCCGCCCTCATCAAAGACCTCAAAATGCGCGGCCTCCTCGATGACACCCTCGTCGTCTGGGGCGGCGAATTCGGTCGAACTTCATACTGCCAGGGAAAGCTCACCCGCGAAAACTACGGCCGCGACCACCACCCCCGTTGCTTCAGTCTCTGGGCCGCTGGCGGAGGCATCAAACCCGGCACCACCTTCGGCCAGACAGATGACTTCTGCTACAACATCGTCGACCAGAACGGAGCCCCCATCCACGCCCACCCCACCAAACACACTAAGGAGGCCGTCCACGTCCACGACCTCCACGCCACCCTCCTCCACCAACTCGGCGTCGACCACACCAAGCTCACCTACAAGTTCCAAGGCCGCCAATACCGCCTCACCGACGTCCACGGCCACATCGTCAAAGACATCCTTTCTTGAAGAAATCCTAATTTCTAATCCCGAAACTCTAAACCCCAAGTGGCGTGACCGTCTCGGTCACACCGCCTCCCAGCCCCAAAGGGGCGGTATAACGTAGCCCAGGGCAACGCCCGGGTTCCAGTCCCCGCAATAGATGGGACAAGCCCAAAGCTCCGACTCTCAAAAAACTTTCCCGCAGTCCCACACGACACGAGGAAAATTGAGTGGAAGGTTTCTGACGGGAGCCATAGCCAAAATTCGCCCCGACGCGCCTCCTGAGATGGGTCTGGATTGCTTTGATCGAACAGACTCATGAGGTCTTCCAGACCCAAGCGAAAGACACTTTTGCGGCTCGCTGCCGCAGTCATTTTGCGGTTGCTTTCCCGTAAG
>JBLHUR010000224.1:0-7165 GCA_047629805.1 Akkermansiaceae bacterium
CGACCACCCTTGACTTAGTCCATCTACTAGACTAACTAAGTCTAATGACCGTTAGCATGCACGAAGCCAAAACCCACTTCTCCAAGCTCGTCAGAAGAGCGAACGAAGGAGAAGAAATCATCGTCACCAATCGCGGCGAACCGGTAGCTACGATTCAACCCATCAAATCGAAAAACACCAAGAACGAGGGAGGATTTTTCAAAGCTACACGCCCACCTTGCACCGAAAAAGAATGGCAAAAAATGAACGATGAGATGCTTGCCAACTTCAACGAATCAGGAATTCTCTAAACATCATGGAAGTCCTCCTCGATACCCAAAGCCTTCTTTGGTGGTCCATAGATCCCACTCGCCTCTCCCAAAAAGCAAGGGCCTCGATCCGCAACGCCAAAAAGTTACACTTTAGTCTCTGCTCGTTTTGGGAACTCAGCATCAAAGCCAACAAAGAAAAACACAAGCTTCCTCTCGAAGCTAAAGACCTCGAACCCCTCCTAAAAGCCGTCAAATGCAATGGTGCCATGGCCCTCGAAATCACTCCGGATTGCTTCTTCAAATCGACCTCCCTCCCCTTCCACCATCGAGACCCGTTCGACCGCCTCATCATCGCAACCGCCATGCAGCATCAACTTCCTGTCGTCTCCTCAGATCGCGATTTTCCAAAGTATGAAGTCCCCGTCATCTGGTAAGCTCCCCCAACCAAGCCCCCATCATTCAATCACTTCTTAACTCAATCACCCGACCCACCATGTTCGATCCACAAACTCGCCGCCAATTCCTCAACGCCACCGGCATGGGCCTCGGCGCCACCATCCTCGGAAACCTCGCCGCGCAAGGAGCCGTGGGAACACAGGGCTACCTCCTCCCCGTCGCAAAAGCCAAACGCGTCATCTTCTGCTTCATGGCCGGCGCACCGAGTCAGCTCGACCTCTTCGACTACAAGCCCGACCTTCAAAAACGCTTCAAAGAAGCCCTCCCCAACTCCGTCACCAAAGGCCAGCGCGTCACCGCCATGACCAAGGGCAAAGAAAAACTCGTGGCCCCCACCATGTTCAAATTCAACCAACATGGCCAGAGCGGCACCCACCTTTCGGAACTCCTCCCCCACCTTGGCTCCGTCATCGATGACATCGCCCTCATCAAATCCACCTCTACCACCGCCATCAACCACGACCCTGGAAAAACCCTCTTCTGCACCGGAACCGAGATCCCCGGCAAAGCCTCCATCGGGGCCTGGCTCTCCTACGGCCTCGGCCGCATGAACGAAAACCTCCCCGACTTCATCGTCCTAAACTCCGCCTACTGGACCGGCGGCTTCAGCAACGTCCAGGGCCTCTACTCCCGCCTCTGGGGCTCCGGCTTCCTGCCCTCAAAACACCAAGGCGTCCCCTTCCAAGCCTCCGGCGATCCCGTCCTCTTCCTCTCCAATCCCAAAAACGTCTCGCGCGAAACCCGCCACAAGATGCTCGATCTCGTCACCAAGCTCAACGAGGAACAAATGGCCAAAATCGGTGACCCCGAAATCCAAACCACCATCGCGCAACAAGAAATGGCCTTCCGCATGCAGGCCTCTGTCCCTGAGCTCACCGACCTCACGGGCGAGAACGACGCCACCAACGAAAAACTCTACGGACCCGAAGTCAAAAAATCGGGATCCTTCGCCCGCAACTGCCTCCTCGCCCGCCGCATGGCCGAGCGCGGCGTCCGCTTCATCCAACTCTTCCACCGCGGATGGGACCACCACACCCAGCTCCCCAAACAAATCAGAGGACAGGCCTACGACGTCGACCAACCCTGCGCCGGCCTCATCAACGACCTCAAACAACGCGGCATGCTCGATGACACCCTCATCGTCTTCGCCGGAGAATTCGGCCGCACCACCTACGGCCAAGGCACATTAAAGCCCGACCAATACGGCCGCGACCACCACCCCAAATGCTTCACCTCCTGGATGGCTGGCGGCGGCATCAAAGGCGGCGTGACCCACGGCGAAACCGACGACTACTCCTACAATGTCGTCAAAGACGAAGTCCCCGTCCGCGACTTCAACGCCACCATCCTCCACCAACTCGGCATCGACCACGACCGCCTCACCTTCCCCTTCCTCGGCCTCGACCAAAAACTCACCGGCGTCAACCCCGCCAAAGTCGTCCAAGAAATCATCTCGTAGAAGAGCCTCTTCGCGCCCTCCGCCTACCTCCTAAACCCAGATCATGGGAGCCCCAGCCATCTTCTCAACGCAGCTCCAACTGCAACCGGAAAAAGAACCGCTCGTCTGATGCTCCCGGCGCCACCCTCCAGAGCCGCCTCACCATTCCATTTGCCATCGGCTCCTGAGACTTCAGCGTCACTCCTTCACTGGTCCAAATTTCTAGATCCCCAGACACCACCGGAGTCATCATCACATCATCCGCTCCGGCTTTCCCCATGACTTCAAAAATCACCTCCGTTGCACGATTAAGGACAACTTGCTGGCTCACCAAAGCGTACCCGACCAGATCAGTCCCACTCTCAAATGGAACCCGATCACTGATTCCCGGATTCCCTCCGATCGCCACACTCGGTCGCCACGAACCCGGATCACTGGTCGCTCCGCCGTAATGACATTCACACCACCCTTCAGCAATTCAATCGGCACGGAGAACTCCACCAAGGTCCCTTCACCCGATCCAACGACAGCCTCCGCGAGCGTCTCCGCCGTCACTACCGTGATTTCCGCAGCAAATCCCGACCGAGCCACCTCGACCCCATTCAAATAAATCACCACTCCGTCATCCCGCAGCACCCGCAAATTCAGTGAAGTAAAGCTCCCCACAAAAACCGGAGCTGCCAGATCAGGGAAAAGCCCGTCATTTCCAAACTGGCTCAGAGCCAAATCGGCACGCTGATTCAAATACCTCGCTCTCAAATTCGAGACCTCCTTCAACCAAGCGTTCCGATCGTAGGGATTAGCCGGGCGCAACAGACCTCCCCATCTCGCCGACTCCCCCACGATCGCCCGGTCAATGAAACCCGCATGCAAATCCAAGACCTCGCTTGTCCTCCCAAACGTCAAGGCCCCCTCATTGAAAAAGTGCCGCTGCACTCGATCCGCAAACAACTGCCGATATTCCGGATGGGCCCGAAGCGCCATATGAATCTCCTTACAAGTATCACTCACGTTACGCTCAGTCGCCCCGCACCGCAATCACCCCGCATCTCGACCTCAATCCGCGCCACCTCATATTCTTCATCCAACAAAACCTCCCACCCGTTGTTTAGAGTCGTCACATCCGAGTGGCAAAAAGTCGCCGAATTTCCATCAATCGCATTCCTCGCCGGAAACTGACCACCATTCCACTCACACAACAAAGGGATGGCAACCCGCCCAATCCATCGAAGTCAAAGACCACGCCCTCATCATCCAACACGGACACCAGCCCCTGATTTACACCAACGCTTCCACTCCAAAAAAAGCCGGCTATCTTCAAACCCTCGACCAATTCGGCGACTGCACCGTCGAGACCGAATTCCTCATCCCAAAAGGCTCCAACTCCGGCATCTACCTCATGGGCCGATACGAGATCCAAATCCTCGACAGCCACCGCAAAGCCAAAGTCACCGACGGCGACATGGGAGCCGTTTACCACCGCTGGGACGACAAACAAAACCCCAAAGGCTTCGAAGGCCACGCTCCCAAAATCAACGCCGCCAAGCCCGCCGGTCAGTGGCAAAAAATGACGATCAAATTCCGCGCCCCCCGCTTCGACAAAGACGGCACCCTTCTCGAAAAACCCCGCTTCCTCTCCGTCCACCTCAACCGAAAACTCGTCCAACAAAACATCTCCCTCAACGGCCCCACCCGCGCCGCCCAGCGCAAAGGCTTCGTCGCCAAAGACCACATTTACATCCAAGGCGACCACGGCCCCATCGCCTTCCGAAAGTTCAAAGTCACCCCGGAGAACTTCCCCAAATAACTCCACCTCCCAGGAAAAATCTGGGTAATCCCCCCAAAGCCAGACGCCATCCTCCAAACTTGTGATATCCCCCTTTTCCATCTAGCTTGCACACATGTCCGAAGTTCTTGCTGCAAACCTAATTTCTGCTCATGAATACTTGCAGGGTGAACTCATCTCGTCGTTCAAGCACGAATTTGTCGCAGGCCATGTCTACGCAATGTCCGGCGGGAGTATGGCTCACCAGCGTATCGCCAGAAATTTCGCCCGCCATGCTGGCAATCAACTCTCGGGCAAGTCCTGCGAACCCACGAACAGTGACTTTCTCGTCAGGATCGATCTCGGAAGCGACGAAGCGATGTATTACCCGGACGGCATGATCATCTGCCACCCCGTCAATGATGACGAACAATTCACCGAGGCCCCCTCTGTCATTCTTGAAGTCCTAAGCCCGTCCACCCGCCGCATCGACGAAGCCCAAAAACACCGCGACTACCTCACCCTCCCCTCCCTCCAAACCTATATTCTCGCCGAAACCGACTCACCAGCCCTCACCCTCTACCGCCGTGACGGAGCTTCCTTCAAACGCGAAATCATCTCCGGCCTCGATGCCACCCTCACCCTCCCCGAAGTCGAACTCTCCATCCCCCTGCGCGACCTCTTCGAAGACGTTCAATTCGATCAACCGACACCATGATCACCCGCTTACCCTTCCCCCACCTCGCCTGTCTTCTTCTCGCCAAGGCAAATTCCCCACGCTTTCAAGAATACCTCAAAAGTGTCGAGGCCCCGCTACCCTGACGACAAACTTGCCCTCCTCGTCGCCCGCTCAATCCGGGGCGAAGCAGAACTGCTCCCCAAAACCATCTTCGATTCCAACTCCTCACTGATCTGCCTGGGAGCCCTTGAGAAATGAACCACGAGGATATTTCATCCACGCTCCCCATTGGACTCACGTCCTCCGGAGTATGACGATCAACCAATCACTTCCGCCGCTTCGACCTCTCGAACCTCGCCCGCCTTGACTCACTGGTAGTAGCAGGCGTCTCGTACTTCTCCGCCTTCGCTTTCCCCACCGGCTTAACCTTCTTCCTCTTCGCCAACCGAGCACTCGCCCCCCCCACCACCTTTTCCTTCGTCCAAAGCGGCCAGCCCGCCCTCGTAATCAAGGCATCCATCAGGAGGCAGAGCAATACCACCCCCGCAAGCCAGATCCTAATATCAGTCACTCTGATTTGCTCGGGAGTGACCCACGCCTTCTGAAGATCCAGAAGTTCCCGCCCCCCCGTGGTCGCCGAAAGATGCCGCAGTTCCTCGACTCGCGCGCGATCAAAGGCCCACTCGGCGCTACTCCCGACATTGAAGGGGCCGAAGGGCAAGGTGTAATCCCCCACCACCGCACTCCCGCGCACGATGCTTCCTTCCTCCAACTCGTGCTTCAGGTTAAATCTCCCCGGCGCGATCCGCTGCCACATTAACTCAAATGCTGGGGAGCCATTCTTACTCAGCCGCACTTCGGGCGGGTTTTCCGCAAGCTTTCCGCCCCACTCCCCGGGGTCGTAAAGCAGGTCGAGACTCAGAGTATTGCCCTCGATCCGGTTCTTCAAAGCGAGCCCCGGCGGAAGGTCCAGACCCATCAACCAACGCGCACAGGTCTGCGCAAAGTCCCCATACTCGGGCCATGCCCGCGCCCCTTTCGAATGATCCCCACCAAGCGGAAAGGAAACCGCCATCGTCCGCCCCGCCCCCACCCGCTGATAGGAAACGAGCGGGGCCAGGTATTCATCTTTCGAAACCAAGGCCGCGGTCGCACCCGGTTTCAGATAAGAAAGATTGTAGGCATCGACCTCCGCGACCCACTTTGGCTCGCGGGGAGAAACCCCACCCCACTCGCCTGTCGATCCCGTCTTCACCGGATCAGTCAGAAAGGCCGAACGCGCGATCGTGACCGTCTCCTGCGAAAAAATCACCGGCACATCCCGCGCATCCTCCGTAAAGAAAACCCTCCCGTTTCCGCGCTTCGCAATATCCTCCAAAAGCGGCGCATCGGGATCCTTGTCCGTCCCCAGTCCAATCACCGAAATCGACACCCCGTTCGCCGTCACCTCCTTGATCAGATCCTTATAATCGCCGGGCATCTCGCTATCGGCAGCATCGGAGAAAAGAATGATGTGACGCGTCTTCGAGGGAGCCTTCTTTAACTGACCCCACGCCGCCTTCAGTCCGTTGTAGACGTAGATCCCACCACCCATCGCCTGGATTTTACGGGTCTTACGAATGGCCGTATCGCGATGCCCCCGCAGTCGGGTCAAAGGCACGAATTGGTGTGATTCACTATCCACTGCCGCCACCGCGACGTAGTCGTTTTCACCGAGGAGATTGATGGCATTGACAGCTCCGTTGTTCGCCAAATCCATCTTAGTCACCGCGCCAGCTGCCGCTCCCATTGACCCCGAGCGGTCCATCACGATCGCAAGCGCGGCCGAGATCTTACGATGCTCGCTTTTCAATTCCAACGACACCGGGAGGAGGGCATCGAGCGGACTCTGATAGTAGCCCCCGGAGCCAAAAGAAGATTTCCCACCAACCATCATCAGCCCCCCGCCTTGATCGCGGACGAAAAAATCGAGGGCTTTTTGAAAATCTCCCGGGACCTGGTGCGCCGGAACATTGTTAAAAATACACGCGCGGGCGCCCGCTAATTGGCCGAGGTGGAGCGAAGCCGTATCGGTCACCAGTTCAACGGAAAAACCCTGCCGGGCCAGCGAGACTGCGAGCGGATCATTCTCATATCCCGAGAGCAGCAAAATACGCGGACCACCGCTAATCTCGACCCATTGCTCCATCAGGTTATTCCCCGGATGGGCATCGACCTCAGGCGCAATGCGTGCCGAGTAACGATAGGCTCCGGCGCGTCCCAACCGATCCGTAAAATCAGCCTTCCCCACCCCATCGACCAGCTCGATGGTGGTCTGCAAAAGACGCTCATCGTCGCGCATGATTTCCAGCGCCAGCGGCCCATCAGCATGCCCCCGACAAGTCACCGAAATGACAAAGGGTTCCCCGAGCAAGGTCCGGCTGGGCACATCGAGACGGGCCACTCGATCGTCGTCAATGATCTCATCCCGCACGAGACGGTAGTCCAAGGGCATCCCGGCATCGTTGAGCTTTTCCGCAAGATCCACCAAAGGTTCGGTCGCATATCCATCGGTAAAAAGAAGGATTCGTGCGGGT
>JBLHUR010000225.1:0-7136 GCA_047629805.1 Akkermansiaceae bacterium
TTTAGTGTCGGCTTGAACGAAGTCCTCCACGATATCGCTCTGCGCATGAATCTTCTGGGAACGGCCTCATTTTCACTTGAGACCGCCCGCAAAGGCAGCCCTGAAAACACCAAGATCGCACACAAATTGGCTCATTACTATGTGGCCCGTGACATGCACTCCGAGGCCTCCGTCGTTTACCGCGACATCGTTAAGCAGGACCCTGCCGACGGTGAAGCGGTCAAAGGTGAGAAGGATTGTTCTGCCAAAGCTTCCATGCAGAAAAACCGCATGTCCGAAAACTCCAGTTTCAAGGACATGGTCAAAGGCGATGAAGCAGCCGAGCTTGAAAAAGCCTCCCGCCAATCTCTGACCAAGGAACAGCTCGAAGAACGTGCTGGGGAACTTGCCGCAAAGTATGAGGCTGATCCCAACAATCTCGCAATCGTTAAGCAGCTTGCTCTGACTTATGAACAGCTTGAAGACTGGACCACTTCCCATCAGTTTTACAGCTGGGCTCACGAGCTTTCCAGTGGGGACGTTGCCCTGAAAAATAAGGCTGACGAGGTCAAGGACCGCGCCGCAGACCAGTATATTAAAGATGTTGAGACCGCCGCCGCCGCCGATCCGGACAATGCTGAACTACAAGCGCAGCTGGCCGAAATTCAACAGGCCCGTGTCGTCGAACGTCTGAAAGAGTGCAAGCAGCGAGTCGACCAGAACCCCACCGATCCCAAGATGCGCTACGATCTTGGACACGCCTTCTACGATGCCGGGGATTACAGTGAGGCCATCCCCCACCTTCAGCAAGCCACTCGGAACCCGCACATCCGCACCAAGGTGCTCCTTCTTTTGGGACGGACCTTCGATGCCAAAGGCATGACCGATCTTTCCATCAAGCAGCTCAAAGATGCCAACGATGAATTGACGCAAATGGACAACACCAAGAAAGAGATTCTCTACGCATTGGGTGTCATTTACGCCAAGGCGGGAAAGAAGGACGAAGCCCTGGAGTGCTTTAAGCAAATCTACGAGATCGACTACGGCTATCTCGACGTTGCGGCACGCGTGGAAGGATCTTACGAGGAATAAGCTCCCGCTTCCAAAATTTCAAAACGCCGTCCGGAAAAATCCGGTCGGCGTTTTTTAGTAGCCCCTTTCACTCTGAACTCTTGTCCTCAGCGCCTTTTCCGGAAGCGCTGAGGACAAGAGTTCATTGGGTAGCATTGAATCCAGAGTCCATCCCCTATCAGTTTCCAGCTCCCATCTTCCTTGCTCATTTGGAAAGTGTGGTCGTCAGCCCGGCGAGTCGATTGATTCAGTGACATCGCGGAGAACGCAGGCGGCACACAAACCTCCTGGCGCATTGGCTGCGATGGGAGACTGACATTTCGGGCAATAATCGGGTTTCACATCAATTCCTGACGGATCGAGGTTGAGACGTTACCGGAAATCGTAATGAAAAGAGATGAATTCCTTTTCGCTACGCGAGGCCAAGTTGCTACGAATTCATTCGCTTCAGCCACTCGTGAAACTCCCCCTCATCAATTCCCATTGGAATAGCGAGCTTCTCACGCTCCGCAAGACAGGCCAACCGCTCGGGAATCTCGATCTCCCCTTCCCCAAGTTCTTCTTCCATGACTTCGAGGAACTTCGAGGGATGAGCTGTTTCCAAAACGATCGTTTGGGCCTCGGGATGGGACTCGCGCCAGGCTTCGGCAGCCAGCCAACCAACCGCACCATGGGGCTCTAAAACATAGCCTGTCTCTTCATGAATCCGACGAATCGTTTCACGCGTGACCTTGTCCCCGTAGGCAAACCCAACAATACGGGACTTCATCAGTTCCCACTCATTGCCAAAGATGTTTTCCATGCGAGCGAAGTTACTGGGCGCGCCCACATCCATCGCGTTCGAGATCGTGGCGACACTGGGACGCGGATGATAGGTCCCCTCGCGGAGGTATTCCGGCACCACGTCGTTCCGATTGGTGGCCGCCACGAAGTGATCGATGGGCAGACCAAGCTTCTCAGCGAGTAAGCCGGCGGTAAGGTTTCCAAAGTTCCCACTCGGAATGACAAAGGTGGGCTTCGTTCCCTCAGGCAAATTTTTAGCGGCCTCGAAGTAATAAAAACTCTGTGGCACCAAACGGGAAATATTAATCGAGTTCGCCGAGGTGAGATTGAGTTCCTCTGACATCTCCCGCTTCAAAAACGCGGACTTCACCAATTGTTGGCAGTCGTCAAAGGTCCCCGCCACTTCCAGAGCGGTGATATTTCCACCGAGAGTTGTCAGTTGTTTTTCCTGAAGCCCACTCACCTTCCCCTTGGGATAAAGAATGATGACTCGTGTTCCGGGCACATTATGGAAAGCACTCGCAACTGCACCACCAGTATCGCCACTGGTGGCCACGAGAACGGTCAAAATTCCGTCATCATCACGCGTGAGCCATCCCATCAATCGCGCCATGAAGCGGGCCCCGAAATCTTTAAAAGCGAGCGTTGGTCCGTGGAAAAGTTCGAGGACATGTTGATTTTCCTTCACCGTCACAAGTGGCGCCGCAAAGTTGGCCGATTCATGCACGATCTTTTCCATCACCTCGGCGGGCACGCTCTCGCGAAAGACGGCCTTGGCAACATGCACTCCGATTTCCGCGAGCGTAAGATCCCGCCAATTCTCCCAAAACTCAGAGCCAAGTTCTCCCAGTTCTTCCGGCATGTAGAGACCATTATCGGCAGGCAGTGAACGCAAGACCGCTTCCTTCACATCGACAAATCGATCTGGACTCTTGGTGCTGTAAAATCGCTGAAACATAACTTCAAATTAGCCGATGACCCTAACTCCGGTCTGGTTGACCTTGGAAATATAAAGCTGATTCCCGAGATCCACTTTTGAAAAGACATCCGAGATGGCCTTCCCCACTTTCTTGGCGGTAGCCTCACCTTCGCAGAGTCCGAAGACGCTGGGGCCAGCACCGGAAATACTGAAGCCAAGAGCTCCTGCAGCCAAAGCGGCTCGTTTCGCTCGGTAGAATTCGGGGATCAACTTCTGACGCCGCGGCTCCGCGATGACGTCGTGCACCGAGCGGCTGATCATGCCGTAGTCTTCTTGAATAAGGCCACAGATCAATCCTCCCAGGTTTCCAATTTGCTGGGTCACATTGGCCAAAGGCACCTCCGTCGGCAGAATGCCCCGCGCCACTTTGGTGAGAATTTCGATATCCGGATGCACCACCGCAGCCCAAAGATTCTTGGGAACCGGAAGCTGGGCAATGTCGAGTTCCTGATTATCCCGGATGAAAACAATCCCGCCTAAAAGACAAGGACCCACGTTATCCGCGTGCCACGCACCATCCGCGCTGGCTTCACCCGTCATCGCGAAAGGCAGAAGCTGCTTCTTCGTCAGCGGTTCTCCGATAAGCTTATTCACCGCATAAGCACCAGCCACCGCACTGGCGGCACTGGAACCCAATCCACTGCCAAAAGGCATTTTTTTGTGAATCTCCAACTCGATTCCCAAATCGAGCATTCCGAGGTGTTTCAAAAGATCCATCGCCGCAACTCCGGCGGTGTTCTTCTCCGCCTCAATCGGCAGTTTGCCGTCATCTCCCGTGATTTTCGTAATCCGCAAGCCCGGCTCGTCCGAATGGCGAGCCACCACTTCATCACCCGGAGCATCGATCGCAAATCCGAGCACATCATATCCACAGGCCACGTTCGCCACCGTTGCGGGGGCGAAAACGCGCACTTCCTTAAGCCTTTCGGTCGTCATGAGACCGTAGGCGGTACCAGAAGCTGCCGATTCGGGCAATCCTTACCTCATTGCTAAGTTGGGTCTTCTTTTGGTTGCTTGCCGTAAGTGTCGCCATAGATTCACGGCGTGTTCGAATTCAAGCTCTTCAATATTCCGGTCCGCGTGGAACCGTGGTTCTGGCTCACTGGTTTTCTCTTAGGTCGAGGATTCAATATCGACAACCGCCAAGATTTTATCGGCGTCATTCTTTGGATGCTCATCGTTTTCGTCTCCATCATCGTGCACGAGTTCGGCCACGCTCTCACCAGCCGCAAGTTCACCGGAGTCAATCCCAACGTCCGCCTCTGGGCAATGGGCGGCCTAGCTTATCCCAATACCCATCTCACTCGAAAGCAAAGTTTCTGGGTCACTTGGGCCGGGCCACTGGCCGGATTGGGCCTCTTTGTTCTAACTGCCTTGCTCGCATGCCTGGCGCTTGGATTCAGCACCGGCCTCAATCTGATCGGAATCCTGATCTACCCCAAGATCGGCATCACGCCCGATACCCTCCTCGCCTTAAGCCAGATGCACTGGGTCACGATTGAGATACTTTACGGCATGGTCTTCGTGAACTTTTGGTGGAGCATTATCAACCTCCTCCCGGTCTTCCCGCTCGACGGCGGGCAAATCTACGCTGCAGTCGAAACCTCACAAAAGAAGGTCTTCCAAGTCGGCATGATCGTAGGAATCGTGGTGGCTGTGATCGCTTTGGTCCAATTTAAGATGCTCTTCGCCGCAGCCCTCTTCGGATACCTCGCCTATCAAAACTACCAACGCCTCCAGCAAATCACCGGCGGAGGTCGTTAATACGAGAAGAGCAAACGAAAGCCGAAGATCACCGCAAAGACGACGATCATCCACTCAAAGACCCGCTGGGAAATGAGATGGAGAAGTTGCCGACCCACGAAGATCCCAAGCAAAATAATCGGCACCAGCACCAGATTTAGCATCAGGCTCTCAGGCGTCGTGAGACTCAGCCCGCCCATGAATGGGAGCTTGATCAGATTGATCAGGAGGAAAAAGCGCGCGCCAATTCCAATCAACTCCATCTTGGGCAATCGTTTCGCCAAAAAGTAGAGCTGAAAAACCGGCCCCGCCGCATTGGCAATCGTCGTCGCGATTCCCGCAAATCCTCCGGCAGCCATCCCAAAGCCTTCGGAGTTCGCCAGTTTGGCAAAAAACCCGGGCGAGAACTTCCGCACCACTTGTAAGGCCACCATCAAAAGAATAAGACTCCCGATCACTGGCTTGGCCCACTCTTCCGGCATCCGGTCGAGGAGAAAAAAGCCCACTCCCATTCCGACCAAAGCCGGCGGAAGCAATCGCCACACCGGAGCCCACGAGGCGTATTTACGAAACATTGGATAAACGCTGATGTCCGCCACAATCAACATCGGCAGGAGAATCCCCACCGAAGCCTTCCCAAAAAGCTCCGCCATAATAAAGACCGAGATCAGCCCCAGCCCCGAAAAACCCGCCTTCCCCAGACCCACACACAGCGCGGCGAGAGAAACGAGAATCCATCCGGTGGTGCTATCGATCACACGGCTCTTCTTCTCCAAATCACCCAAAGACTCAAGCAACCTTTCCCTCCGCAGAGACATTCGCTATACCCCGCCCGTCGTGAAGTGGTTCCCTCTCATCCCCCTCCTTTTTCTCCTCTGCCAATGCGGCACCCCTTCGCCTCCCCGTTGCTATCACGTCCCCCGGGAATCGCGCGCTCCCGCCTCCACTTACCTCAATGAAGCCCGCGACGCTTGGCTGGAAATGGGTCGCAAGTCATCACCCGCAGCCCGCGCTCGCTACAACCTCGCCACCTCCCACCTCTTCGACCAACTCCGCTGCGGAGCGAGAGACTGGGAAGGGAAAGCCGCTAAAATGGGCACCGTTCTCGACCGATCCCGCACTCTCGGAACGGGCTTGAAACTCGAAGACCTCGACGCTCTCGTCCCCGCCTCGCGTGTCTCATTGAAGGAAATCGGAGAACGGCACCTTGATCCCGGCCTTGGCGTCCCCGTTGTCGGCTGGAAATCCATCTCAGCTCTTTCGGCCCGACGTTTCGAGTTCGCTCCGCCCACCGGCATTCCCCTTAACCTCACCGCCTTTCTCGATTTCTCAACCTCGCAACCGACCTGGAAATTTCTCTACGGCGGCCGCGCTCCCAAAGTGAAAATTGGACGACGAAGCGAGCCCCTCGCTGTCGATTGGTCCGCTCCCGCCGCCCTTTACTGGCAAATGAGCGATCTCGATGACCTTGATCTTTTGAAAGTCTTCCTCCCCACCCGCTTCACCGATCACGCCGGCCTCTTTTTTGCGACGCCCTACTCTGAGGAAAAGATCCCAGTCGTTTTCGTCCACGGCCTCAACGCCAGCCCCGGAACCTACAAAGCACTCTATAATGACCTCGTCGGCAAAAAGTGGTTCCGCGAAAAATACCAAGTCCTTTTCTTCAGCTATCCCACCGGTATCGCCTGGCCTTATAATGCCGCCGAGTTCCGCCGCCAACTCCGCCGCGCCCGCGAATACGCCTCGAAAAAAGGCTCCCTCACCAACTGGAACAAGATGGTCGTCGTTGGACATTCCATGGGCGGCGTCATCTCACGCGCCTCCCTCATCGATCCCGGCAACCGCTTCTACGAAGCCTCCTACCGAACCCCGGTCGATCAACTCCGCGTCTCGTCCTCAACCCGCCGCGCCATCGAAAGCGTCCGCCTCTATCCCCCTCTTCCATCCCCCTCCCGCGCCATCTTCATGGCCGCTCCACATCAAGGCTCCCCGCTAGCTGATCGGCAACTCGTTACCTGGATCAGCTCCATTATTCGCCTGCCTAAAACCCTCACCATCGACCTTGCCACCGCCACGCTTGATGAGATTTCCAAAGCAGTCCAACAAGGCGGGCAAACCCGCCCCCCACTCACTTCCATCGGAACCCTCTCCCCCGGGTATAAACCCTATCAAGCCCTCGCCAATTCCCCCTACCGTCCCGGCCTCACCTACCATTCCGTTATCGGCGATCGTGGTAAAGGCGGCGGCAAAGACAGCTCCGACGGCATCGTCCCCTACTGGTCATCTCATCTGGATGGCGCAAAAAGCGAAAAGATCGTTCCCGCCGGTCATAGTCTCGTCAGCCATCCCCAGACCATCGCGGAGGTGAGTCGCATCCTCAAACTCCACCTCGAAAAGCGATAGAAACCTTGACCCAAACCCCGGTCGTTTGTATTTCCCAGTCATGCTCACTCGAAAGCACATCGAACTCGGCGCCAAGGTCTTCATCCTTCTCCTCCTCATCGTGTTCGCCTACTGGTTCCTCGACGTCCTCCAGATGATGGGCTTCTTTGGCGGGAAGTGATTCAACTCTCGGTAAATG
>JBLHUR010000226.1:0-7073 GCA_047629805.1 Akkermansiaceae bacterium
AATAATTGATTTTCCTTGATTGCGCTCGGAGACGAGCTTGGTGAGTTGGGCTCTCGTGACCACAACCCAAGGAAGCACTCGCCACCCCGCCCGGCGTCAAACAGCGAAATCGCCACACCCGGAAAACTGCTCCTCCCAAAAGGTCAGTTTTAATTGTCGTCAGGGTTCAATTATAGTTGTCGTTCTACACCCTCAGCCAGGTGTCAAGATTCAGCATGATCAGTCCGATGTTAATCACGCTCTCGCTGGTGTGGGCCAGTTTCGCCATGATCAGACCAAGGGTTCCTTTGCCTTTGGCATTCCCAAATTTCCCTTCCACCGGGATCCGGTCCAGTTCGTCCTGACGAGCGAGTTTCTTCTGCGCTTTGAGTTCGGCGGCGTTCCCTGCGGTAATTTTACGCGGCCGCCCGAGGGCCGGCCCCGAGAGGCGGATGTCGAGCTCCTTACAATACGCCCGGTTGGCCCGCGTGCGGTAGATCATGTCGGCGTGAACCGAGGCGGGATAGCAGCCAAAGTGCTCCCGGTAGGCTTCGACCTGGCTGACGAGGTCACTACTTTCATTATAGGCGTCCCAGCTCAGCCGGTGTAACGAGACGTATCCTCCCCGCACGTGACTGATCGAGATTTTCGCTCCAAATTCCACTTTCTTACCGGCCTTGCCCCGCACGATGGGGCGCACGTGGGGCTGGCTGATACTGACAACGCGGTCCGCGACCGAGTGGGTCCGGTTTTCATACATGAAGAGCTGCTGATCATAGAGGGTGCGCTGATGGTGAAGGATGGAAAATTGAATGGGACGACGGAGACGATGACTTCGTTTTGGGTGGCTGCTCTGGGGGAGAAGATTTTGAGGGGCTTCGTTGGCGAGCTTAGGCTTCGAAGCGGACAAGAAGGGACCCAAGGGGCATGCCGTCTAAGCTCCGTAGGCTTGGTAGAGGTCTTGGAGGAAGAGGGCCTCATCTTCGGCTCTATCCTGGATGCGGAGGAGGTAGGAGGGGTGGACGGTGGCGATGACGCGGTGGGCTAGGGTGGAGTTTTTCTGGAGACCGCGTTGTTCGGTGATTTTGAAATTTGGATCGAGGAGGGATTTGCAGGCGGTGGAGCCCAGGAGGATGAGGATGCGGGGTTTGACTTGGAGGAGCTCGCCGATGAGCCAGGGTTTGCAGCGGGAGATTTCGTCGAGGTTGGGGTTTTTGTGGAGGCGATGTTTCCCTCCTTTTTCGCTTTGCGTGAATTTGAAATGTTTGACGGCGTTGGTGAGGTAGGCCTTTTCGCGGTCGATGCCGGCTTGGGCGAGGAAGCGGTCGAGGAGTTGGCCGGCGGGGCCGACGAAGGGGCGCCCTATGAGGTCTTCCTGGTCGCCGGGTTGTTCACCAACGATCATGATTTCAGCATCGGGTGGGCCTTCGCCCATGACGGTGGCGGTGGCGTTTTGGTGGAGGGGGCAGGCCTGGCAGCCGGCGGCGTGTTGGCGGAGTTCAGAGAGGGGTTTTCCGACGTGGTCGTCGGGGGTGAGGGTGATGTTTTCGTCAGTGGAGGTGAGGTCTCGGAGGTGGCCGAGGTAGGGGTTTTTT
Organism: Akkermansiaceae bacterium; assembly: GCA_047629805.1. Lineage (GTDB taxonomy): Bacteria > Verrucomicrobiota > Verrucomicrobiia > Verrucomicrobiales > Akkermansiaceae > SW10. The sequence goes on from JBLHUR010000226.1 coordinate 1,575, forward strand.
CCCCCGCTGGTGGCGGGACGGGGGGCTATTTGGTACATATCTTCGACGCGGTTTTTGCTTTCGGAGATGAGAGATTCGATGAGGTCTGCTTCGGGGAGATTTTTCCAATACTTCTTGGGCATTTCGGCTTGCATCGCTTTGACCTTGAGGCGGGCGGGGTTGAAGATGCTTTTGTAGTAGCCGCGCCAGAGGTCATCGAGTTCTTCTTCGGGGACTTCGACTTTGGCGACGCCGGGGCCGAGTTGGAGGTCTTTGCCGTTCCATGAGGCGGAGCCAGTGGGAGTGAAGAGGGCCCAGTCCATGGCGGTGAATCGCTTTTGGAAGAAGCGGGCGGTGAGCGGCATGATTTGGTGGTCGGGCTCGAACCAGGCCATGAATTGTTCGCGCCCGGTGGCGGGGTCTTCGCCGGTTTTTTTGAAGCGGACGAAGGCGTGCATTTTATGGATGTCGCGGGAGATTTCTTTGCGCATTTTTTGGAGGCGCGCGGTGGTGGGGTCGGAGGAGATCTTGAGGAGGTTTTTTTCGCGGCCGTGGGTGAGTCGCCAGAGGGTTTGGTAGAGGAGGGCCCAGCGGTCGGGGGAGCGGTGGTGGGCGATGGTTTGGGCGAGGGAGAGGAAGTCGCGGGGGACCGAGGGTGGGGTGGTTTTTGGTGGGGGGATGGGGGAGGGCGTGTCAAAGAGGCTGGCTTGGCCGGGTTCTTGCCAGATGATTTCTTGGGGTGGGATTTGGGCTTGGAGGAGGGCGCGGGCTTTGTCGCGCCATTCGGGGAAGCTGGAGTCGATGGTGAGGGTGAGCATGGAGGGAGTTTGCTAGGTTTCAGTGTATAAGCTGGTTCCACGGATCGGCACGAATTTTCACGAATGGATGAGGGCAAGAAGGTCCGAATAACGAAGGGGCACTCAATTCGATTTTGCTATCGCTCCCATGACTTTTTGCAGAATGCGATAGGTGAAGGCTCTTCCTCTTATTCTTTCCGCTTCCGATAGAGAAAGGCATCGGAAGTCACGAGTGATGTGATCAGGGCATTCATACTGCCGCCACTTTCTCGGTAGGCCTTGTGGGCAGTTTGCAGCGCAGGGCCATCGTGAAGGGTCTCGTTGCGGCCCATCCAGAAGCGGAAAGCGTGACGGACGAAGACCTGTTCGACGCGTTCGCTCTCGGCGAGTTTCTGGATCATCTCAAGGGCGTTTTTTACCGGTCCGTCCAATGCCGGATCGCCAGAATCGATGATCTCACCCGTGGCATTCACAGGCTTGGTCAGCTCGGTCGTCCGGTAGATTCCCGCGTGATTATACATTTCGAAAGGGAGACCCAAGGGGTCCATCTTACGGTGGCAGGTCCAACAGTATTCCTCCCGCGTGACACTCATTCGCTCGCGGAGGGTTTTGTCAGGTTCGTCGGGTAGCATGGCGTCCACCGTGATGGGGACATCGGGAATGCCGCCTCCAAGAAGTCGTTCGCGAATCCAGATACCGCGGTGGATGGCGTGGTTGTCCATGGCATCGGAATGCGAGACCAGCCAGGCTGGGTGGGTCAGGATTCCAAGGCGTTGCCCTGCGGGAGCGATTGTGAGAAACCGTTCGGGCTTCATGCTGCCACCACCGAAGGAGCGACGGCTGACGCGGGCGTAGATTTTGGGACCGCTCAGATCGGCCTGAGCCACCGCGAGGTTGCCGCTGCCTCCCTTCTTTTTTTTGGTAGCGGCGAGTTTCTTTTTCACCACGGCCAGAGCCTTCTTTTGTTGCGTTAGAGCACTCCGCGCCTCTCTCTCCTTTGGGTTGGACTTGAGTTTGGCCTCGAGATCGCCGACCTGCGCCTCCAAGAGAAGGAGTTTGGCGGCGTCTTCTTTTGAGCTTTCTTCGGCCGCTTCCCTCTGGGCCTTCTGTGCCGCAACCACTTCTTCCTTCGAACGCTTCATGCCGAAGTAAGTTTTGTCCGCCCTGTTAGCAACCACTTGCTGGGTGGTCAGCAGTTGCTTGAGAACCTCCTTATCTTCTTCGAGAATCAGCTCGATCAAGCGGTCGGAGCTCGCTGCGGCATCAAACATGGCCCGGTAGTGCCCATTGCCCCTCGTTGAGGCGCCGGTGGCCCCAAGCGCTTTGTTGTCCTTGCAAATGTAGCCAGCCAGATCGTGGTCGAAGTAGTCGCGGAAGAACCTGAGGATCCGCGGTTTTCGAATGTTATCGTCGTCGAGCATACGGGTGACTTCGCGTTCGACGTCTTCCCGCGTGCGCATGCGGCCCTTGACGATTGCCTCCCGAAGTTCTTTGTCGGGCTTGAGGGAACGCAGCGCGTGGTTCACTGCCAAGCCGAGTTCCCAATCCTGAAGCATGACGCGACCGTGTTCGTCGGGTTTGCGGCCTTCAGCCAGCTCCGGCCGGAAGAGTGCGTCGCGATTGAGAAAAATGGCCGACAGGCCCATGAAGGCGCCGTCCTCTTTGCCAACCTGTGCGATGGAATCTTTGACGATCTGCAGGTAGTCATCTGACTCCTCCGGGGTGGGTGGGCGGAAGGTCAGAGTCTCAAAGAGAAAGTCCACCGCGGCGCGCATTTGCTCGTCGGTGAGGTCCGCAGACTCCATCAAATCATGGACCGGGGTCAGCGGGCGCACGACTTTGGTGCTGTAGACCAAGGCGGTGGGAAGACCGCGGATGTCGCCCTCCATCTTATAGGTGTTTGGGTCGTCGGTGATCTGCTCGGGATTGGCAATACTCAGCGGACCGTAGGCCATGTAGCGGAGGATATCTTCCGCCTTGCCGAGGATCTGGGTCGCCTCGGCGCTGTTGACGGAGTTGAAGTCGGCGTAGTTTTCGAAGCCGTGTCCACGGGATGAAGAGAGAACGACGGGCACGCTCTTGACTGAAGTAGCGTAAGCGACGGTCCCTCCCTGGGATTTGATGATTCGGTCTGTCCCGAAGTAGAGCTTGAGTTCGCCGCCGTGGTTGGTGGGAACCACGTCGCCGTGCGTGCGGAGGCCGGGCTTCGTGGAGTCATACTTCGGCTCGGTGTTGATCAACTCGTTTAGCCGCGTGATGTGTTCCTGGGGAGTGACCCGCCAGATGCGGGCCGGAGAGGAGGTGGGCACGAGTTTGATGCCGTTTGGGAGATCACCGAAGAGCAGGTCATGGTTGAGGAAGTTACCCTTCTTCGGATCAAGGTGGGCATGAAAGCCACCTTTGCCCTTCATGACGCGCTGTAGCTCGCCAACGATCCAATCGGAGAACTGAAGTCGAGCGACAATCTCCGGCTGCGTCTTCTTCTTGGGTGGCATCTCTTGCAGGGAGACCTGTGCCCAGATTGATTTCCAAATGGTAGCGTTGGTTTCATCGACCGGGCCAAGATCTTCCAGCGAAAGATCGCCCTTGGTCGAAGCATCGTCGTGGCAATCGATGCAATGATGATCGAGGAAATCGAACGCGTAATCGTCGAAGGTCCCACGGACGGGCTCACCGGGTGTGTAGGTTTCGGAAGCGCGGGCGACTGCGCCAAGCATGGCAAGAACCGCCACCGCAGAGGTGAGCCTTTTCATTATGCGAGAATTTCCCGAAGTGGGCCCGTTCCAGAGTCGAACTTGGCGGCCATCTTTTCGGTCATATTGAAACGGTCGATCTCTACTCCGGAAGCTCGCAGGATGGAGGTATAGAGTGCATTGATCGGACGCTTGCCATCCAACTGAGTGAAGCAGCCGGTCTTAAATGCGCCGTTGCAGTTGCCCAAAAGCATCACCGGCCAGTTCGCCCCATTGGTGTGCTGTTTGTCCGCGTTGTTGCTGGTGTAGACGATGAGGGTGTTATCCATCATGGTGCCACTCCCTTCGGGAACGCTTTCAAGTTCCTCCATCAGCTTCACCAACATGCGGCTGTTGTAATCGCGGATCTTGACCCAGATGGGATTGTCCGGCTGATCCATGTGGCCGAGGTTGTGCCCTTGTTTCTCGATCCCCAGACCTTTCCAGGCTCCGAAGATCTCGCCCCGGCCCGAGCCAATCGTCAGCACGCTGGTGATGCCTGACTTGAGAGCGGAAATACCCAGATCGAGAAGACGGTCGTGCCAGTCGGTTTCGAATTCAGGCCGAGTGTAGGCCTCATCCACCTTGGGTGCGAAATTCTGGAGGTGATCGGAGACATCGCCGAGCCGTTCGCGGAGGCCGTTGATATCACCGAACCCTTGAACGAACTCGCCGTAGCGTTGGGCGTCAGCGGCTGGCAGGGTTTCCCCCTTGGCGGCGGTTAGTTGTTCGATGCGATCGAGCATGCTGGACCTCGCCTCGTGATGACTGCGGATGTCACCCTGCGAGATTCCTCCGTAAAGCATCTGGTAGAGATGGTTCGGATTGGAGTGCATAAAGATCGGCCGCCCTGCGCCACGTGCCGAAAGGTTGGCCACCGTGGGCTTGCCTTTCATGTTCTCCATCGAATCCATGCCGATGCAGAGGTGAGGCAGGAGCGTCTCTGGAAGTGCCTTGCTCAGTTCATAATCAATCGTCGACCCGCTGGGAGCGACCCCATCGCTGCCCCGGTAGCCACCGAGTGCTCCGAAGAAGGCGCTGTGCGAGGGGCTCGTGTGGAGACCGTGTAAACCGTTGATGATGTGGAGCCGGTCCTTGAACGGCTCCAAAGCTTTGATCGGCTCAGGCAAGATCGCCTTCGCCAGAGAACCACTGTGGGTCATCCCCGACGGGATGCAGGTCGCCGGATCGAACCCCTGATTCTGCATAAAAAAGATGACCCGTTGGGGCCCACCACCGGACCCAATGGAAGCGGCCCGGCTAATCCCAGGGAACATCGATGCGCCCAAGGCAGTCCCGAATCCGGATGCGAGCATTTGTAGAGATCTTCGGCGGCTAATCATGGAAATCGGAATCTAAGGTAATCTGGGCGGGCATAAAGCAAATGCTGCAATGAAAATACTGATCGGAAATCGCATTGCTTTCAAAGTCTCTCAGTAAGCCAAAGGAAAAAGCCTTTCCATTTGAGGCATTAAGTGACGGTGAGCCTCTTAAATGTGAAGGGGGATGGCCACTCATGGTCGAAAGACGTGCGGGATATCGCTCGGCTCGGACACGGTTTTCCAGACATTGATAGAATACATTGTCAATGCTTCAGCATGGCGAGAGGGGCAAGCGTCGCAGTCCGCGCGTTGAGCGGTCGGATCCTTCAGATTTGAATGGGCTTTGCGGAATCTCCGGACCCGGTCTTGATTGAGTGTCCAATATCTACCCACTCTGCGAGATGGTTTGTGACAAGATCAATCGGGAGAATGCAAACCGTCGGCCCGTTGAATTCACCGTCCCCGATTACTCAATTTAAGAGTAATCTTTCCCGAATGAGGGTCAAGGCAGCCCCGCCCGCCTGCTCGCTCTTTCTGCCAAGTAACCCACTAAAGAAGGGAAATGCAGGAATCACGGTTCTCGAAATCACGGGCCTGATGCGCTGCCGAGCAGACTTTGTGAAAAGTTTCACAAGTCGGTTGTTTTATCGTTTTAGAGCGATACAGATA
>JBLHUR010000227.1:0-7045 GCA_047629805.1 Akkermansiaceae bacterium
GCTTGAGGATTTCGATGCCGTGGAATCCCGCTTCTTCGAAGGCCTGGTGAATTCTTCTTCGGTATCGGCACCGCTGATGCAGCCACTCCAGAGGTAGGGCTCATTTTGGAGATGAAGGGGATCTCTTCGTCGGAAACGATGTCGGAAATGACGGCCCGTCCACCCTTTTTGAGGACGCGGAAGATTTCTTCGAAGAGCTGCTTTTTGAGAGGGGTCCCGACCAGGTTGAGCACGCAATTGGAAACGACAACATCCACGGAGTCCGAAGGGACGAGGGGTTGTTTCATGCGGAAGTCGGCAGCCAGTGGTTCGGCGGCGAGATAGGAGTTGGTATCGGCGATGGGGAATAAGAGAGTCACTCAGTGATCCGGAGATCTTTACCCATGGGCACGAAGTGCCAACCTTTCTTCTTTTTAAGGGGACTCGTGATTGCTAGTGTGGAGCATGAAATTAATGCGAGGCGATTATTTGCGGCCATTGTCCACGCCAGGGGTCTTACTTGCTTTGGTAATCTCTTCTTCGGCGCAGGATATTCAAATTCCTCTCGAAGCTTACAAGGCTGCGGAGGTGAGTGCGGTTGCTCCGACGGAAGTGTTTTTTGACGTGGGGCAAACCCTGTCGGGGCATTTCGAGTTCTTATCTTATCTTGCCTTTGATCTGAGCGTCTTGCCGGAGGGGTTTGCAATCACGGGCGCGAAGGTCAATGTCTTCGATATGGAGGCTGATTTGGGAAATCCGACGGACTCGATTGCTGATATTTATTTGCTCGATGTTCCTGAAAATTGGGGCACTGGATCGCTGACTTATACTGCTGCCGTCGCGCAATTTGGTGCCGTGGTTGCATCCGATGAGGTGGGGCCTCATGCGGCAGTGAACAATGGGGTCGTTCGTTGGAGTGGGAGCATTAATCTGGATAATCAAGACGTGGTTCCTGGAGAAGCGAGCGTGGGCTCACGCCGGGATGCGACGAGCGCAGCTCCCCATAGCGATGCTGATTTGTTAGCGGTTCTCAGGGAAGACCGGGTGTCAGGTGACGGGTTGGTCACGATGGCGATTCGCGGAGGGGTTCGTGACTTGGGGGATCCCATTCTTGGGATCGATTTTCCTGATTCGGAAAAGGGACCTACTCTGGTTCTAACTCTTTCCAAAGCCGTTGATCCCAATGCTGTGATTACCTATGACTTTGATGACGGATCTCTTCAGGGCTGGCAACAGGTGGGGACTTCAACTTTCGCCGGTGGTCCGACCGGGTTAGGCGTCATTAACGAGAGTGATCCCAACGTGGGAAATTCTGTTCCTCCGCTTCCTCAGAGTTCTCCTTCTTTCATTGGGCCACTGCCCTTTGAGGCATCTGATGGCACCAATACGCGTGACCAAGCTCACGAAACTCTGATTCTCCGCTCGCCGCAATTTAGCATGAACCCCACTGGCTCGATCAGCTTTTCCTTGATTGGCGGATCACAGCTGAACTTCTTTTTGGATGATATTAATTTGAACGGTCTGCCTAGTGAATCGACGGGAGGGGGGGCGATTGGGGTGGCTCTTCGCCGCGTGAGTGATGGCCAGTATTTGACTTTCAATGGGCGTACGGAGTCGGGTAGCCAGTTCTGGGAACCAATCACTCTTGGTGAAGCGGAACTGGGTAGCCTTGTTTCTGGAGATGAGAGATATACGCTCGACTTTATAGACTTTCATAGTGGTGGTTGGGCTTGGGTAGGTCTTGATTCAGTGGTGATCTCCAAGGGAAGTGCCCCCGAAATCGAGTTTGTTGACACCGGGAATGGTGAGGTCGTTTTGGCGTTTGAAGGAGAGCTTCAAATGTCCACGACCCTGGAAGACGGCTCATGGGAAGATGTTGTTGGAGCAACCAGCCCCTACGTCGTTCCGACTGTCGACGGCAAGAAATTCTTCCGCTCTATTTTGCGATAGATTGTCGAGTAGCCTTTGCATGGTTCAGTGTGATCAACGGATCGGGTTCCGCAGGATCTGATGACACAACGGTGACATTCGAGGAATCTCATCGCTGCTAAATTGCCTTCATGAGAACGACGATTACCACCGCCTTCGCAATTATCCTGATCCTTGCGCAATTCAGCACCCTCTCTGGAGAAGAAGTCGGGAAGCCCACTGACAAGGTCCGCTTGCAGCAAGCCCTTTTTGCTGAAGAGGCCGAGCGCGATCTTCCCAAGGCTGCCAGGGAATACGAATTGTTGGTGGAGGAATACACGGCGGCCCGCAGGATCGGGTTGTCGGCCCTTTATCGTCTTGCCGAAGTGCGTCGCAAGCAAAAGCGTCAATGATGACGCGGCTAAACTTTACTTGCGTGTCGCTTCTGAGTTTCCGGAAACACCAGAGGCTCGGTTGAGCCGGGAAAACTTGACCGCGATGGGAGTTGGACTCCCCGCAATACCCAACCGAATCCCCGACGATCCGGACGAAACCAAGGAACTCCGGCGGCTGATGATGCTCGCCAAGAACAGTCCCGAGCGGATGTGGGATGAGGTTCCCTTGGCTCTCAATGATGCCGGCGGCCAGACCACTTCTCCTCTCTCGAAGGCAGCCCGTCGGGGGTGGCTCAGGGTGGTCGCATTTCTGGCGGAGGAGCATAAGAAATCCGGCCGTAATCAGCGTGAAATGGATCTTGCGCTCTACTCTTCTGCCCGCTCCGGTCAAGTGGACAGTTGTCGGCTTCTCGTGAAACTTGGCGCGACACTTGAGATCGCACAGCGTGCTCTCGTTGAGGCGATCCAAAACAACCATCAAGCGGTTGGCGACTGGCTCTTGAAAGAGGGCGTGGATGTCAACACGGTGGGGCAAGGTCGCCTTGAAAATCTGGAAAATCGCCGATACACGCAGCGGGGTGTTTACAGTGGAGAAGAACAAACGAAACTTAGCTCGACCTCAGTTTCTCTGACTCCTCTCGGTGCTGCCATCGCAGCCGATGATCCCGCATGGATTGACCGTTTGTTGAAACTCGGGGCCGATGTGAACCATGAAACGACGGAGAATTGGACCGTCGATATCTCCCCGCTGAGCATTGCCTGTTGGAAGGGTCACGCGCCGCTGGTTACGCGCCTGCTCGATCTGGGTGCGGATCCAAATGACCCGGATAAAATTTCCAGCTTTGCAAAAGAAATCCGGCAGCCCGCGAGCACTGCCAAGGGGTGGCGTCCTCTCCACTATGCTGCGGGCAAACCCGAGATCGTCGCCTTGCTTTTGGCGGCAGGTGCCGATGCTCAGGGAGCTGATGCGGAAAGATTCACGCCATTGCACACCGCCGCTTACCTCAACGCTGCAAAGTCCTGTGAGGCTTTGTTGAAAGGAGGAGCCCTCAGTGATCCAGCCGCCAAATTGTCGTGGCTTGGAGACAAACAATGGACACCCATCATGCTCGCTGCTGCCCATGCCAATCAAGAAGACGGCGGAGCTGCGGCCAAGGAGGTCATCAAAATGCTCATCAAGGGTGGTGCCGATTCTACCCCGGAGGGTTTGGCCCCGCGTGACCTTGTGGATCTCTGTCCCGTGACCAAGTTGCGAGTCTGGTTGGCCGAGTTGGTGCAGTATCCTGAAATCGCCCGCAGCAAGGGCATCACGGTGGCCCTTCCGGCTGCTTCCGCCAGCCACCTTCTCGTGGATTATCCCGCCGACGGCACGGCACCTCCGTCACTTGCCGCAGCTTTGCTGGCTTGGGTCGAGCCCATGAATATTATGGGGGATCAAACCTACACGATGGAACGAAGCAACGTGCGAAGGGCTGATGAGAGCGGGCAATTTCAAAAGATTCCTTTTGAAGTCACTGATCCTGACTCCCACCCGGAACTCCGGTGGGGTGATATTATTGAGTTTCTTCCAGCCGAGATGGATGCCCCGGCCTATGTGGTTCCTTGGATCTCAAAAGCGGGTCGGACTAATAACCGGGGTGTGACGTCGGTTGCTCTCGAACCAGAGGTCTACCTCGAGCTCTTCGCTCAGATGGAATTGAAAATCACGATCGCGTGGCCCGCCCGCCCGCGACAGGAGATCACGCTTCGTGGCGGATTACGGGTGTATGATCCGGGTCGAGCCGAGGCTCCGCTGGTCTCACCCAGAGCCTTGGTTGAACTCCTTGGTGGGTCGGCCAGACAAACTCTGCGTATCACGAGGTCTCAAGAGCATGGAGGGGGAATGATCGATCTCCCCAAAAAAAATGAATCGGCCGAAGGTATTCGATTTTTTGATGGTGATGTGCTGACGGTGGGACCGCTCGATCCGGAAGAAGCCAAGAGATTCCGTGCGGAGACTTTTCAAGTTCTGGAGCCGGAAAGTGGCTACCCTTGGGCGCAGTGGCCTGCTCACGAGGCTAAGGCCTTCCCAAGCTTGCTGCAATTTTTGACCGCATTCTATCTTCCACTGGAAACTTTTGAACTTGAATCAATGAGCGAAGTTTTTTCGAAAGAGAAGGATTTCAAGAAATGGGATCCTGATGAAATCGCCCGCGCAGTGAGGCTGAGCGGAGTGGCTCCTTGGGCAACCATTTCTCATCCCGACATGCGGGAGATTTGGATTGATCGACTTGATGGCGAGCGCATCCGCATTCCGCTCGCCGAGTTGATCGCGAAGACGAACGCTGACACTCCGGACGAGTTTTACCGCAAGGCGGATCTTCAGTTGCAGCCGGGGGATATCGTAGAGCTTCGTCTTCTTGAAAATCACGGAGAGGAACCTTGGAAAGGATTTGATCCCAAAGTCGTTGAGTTCATGAAGAAGGCTTTGACTTACGATATTGTGAGGGATGAAAAGGTCCAGCGTATCCAATGGACTCCTCCTCATTGGTTTGAAACTCCGGTGGGGCCAATTGCAGTGGGCAGGACTGTAGACAAACCCTTGGTGATGGACGTCGATCAGTTTGGCCGTTCATGGGTGAGTGAAAATTTCAAGCGGGACCGCATGGGAGGTTCCACTCCCTTGGCAGATCGTGCCAGCCATCCTCAATGGGAAAGGCACAGTGGACTCGATGAGCGAGGTCTCTTGAAAAGCCTTCGCCCGCGTTTGATTCGTTTGGGGACCCCTGCACCTTCATTCCAATCTAACCGTAAAAGGTTCGTTCCCAGGCCAGGAAAATGAAGAACTTTGCCGCCACCTTGGTTCTTGCGCCGGTTGTCCTGTTGACGGCGATCGCGGTTTTCGGTCTGGTCGAATACCGCCATTCCGTCACGGCTGAGGCTCGCTCGGTGGCTGAGGAATGGGCCGGTCGTGCTCCGCGCTATCTTCAAATCCTGACGGAAGAACTCGGACAAAGCAGGCCGGTTCAACTTTACGACGAACTGCCCGCGACCGCAGCGGTGAAATCGGGACTCACCGATACGGGGATCCCGGTCGAGGTCCTTGAAGCTTGGGAGGCTTGGAAAGTGTCCGGCACTCGCGATGATGCGGATCGGGCCGCTGCCCTCGCGATTCATGAGGCCCCATCCGCCATCAGTGCCCCGCTCGTTGCGACTCTTGCTAAAAAAATTCCCGACAGCGGCTGGGCATCTCAGTGGAGTGAAAGCGAAAAACGCCGGGGCATTCTACGAGCCCACCCGGATGCCTCCGGCTTTGTTTCCGAACCAGACGGACCTGCCATGATCGACTCGAACCGAGTTCTGACTCCGGCCGAGTTGCGAACTCTTGCCCGTAGAATTGAGGCGGATGAGAAGCCGCCGGAGTGGATGAGTTTGAGTCTGCTCGGCGCGGGAAAAAGCATGCTTGGATCTGTCGAGGCCCCCTTGGCCAGTGGTGGAGATTCCCTGGGGGTGGAAATTGGGATACGCGATTCCAACATCCTCTACGCCCGTTACTGGCGCACCGTGTGGTGGACGACCGCTCTTATCTCCTGTGCCCTCCTGACCGCCCTCGCCGGAATGTCGCTGATCCAGCGCACGCTTAGGCGGGAACGACGTCTGGGTGATTTGAAAAGCCAATTCGTGGCAAGCGTCTCGCACGAACTCCGCGCTCCGGTCTCCTCCATGAGGCTGATGGCGGATGCCTTGGATTCCCATCAGGTTGACGAGGAAACCCAGCAACAGTTCCATCGCCTCATGTCGAAGGAAGGCGCTCGTCTCTCGGCTCTCATCGAGAACGTGCTCGACTTCGCCCGCATCGAAGAAGGTCGGAAGGACTATTCCTTTGTAGAAACCGATCTCAGGGGCGTGGTGCGAGACACTGTCTCCCTCATGGAGTTGGTCGCCACCGAACGAAAGGTGACGATTGAAACAGTTGTCACCGAAGAACCGCACGCGCACTCCGTCGATCCCCCGGCCATTCAGCAAGCCCTGATCAACCTGCTCGACAATGCCATCAAATTTTCACCAGAAGGAGGTATGGTAAGAGTCACTCTCTCGAGCGATGCCCGGGGATGGCAACTCATGATCGAGGACCAGGGGCCCGGCGTGCCTGCCGCCGACCGCGAACGGATCTTCGAACGCTTCACGCGTCTCGGCAATGAACTGCGCCGCGAAGAGCAGGGCACGGGAATCGGGCTCTCGATCGTCAAGCATATTGCCGAAGCTCACCGGGCTCAGATTCGCGTCGAAAATCACGCCGATGGCGGAGCCCGATTTACTTTTCAAGTTACATGCTCTCCTAATTCCGACTCGTCCCATCCGATCTCCATGACCGGGAAAGCCGAAGATCATTCAAACCCTGAAACCAAAGGAGGCCCCCGGAAATGCGCCTCCTAGTCATTGAAGATGAATTCCCCATGCGCATCGCCTTGGTGAAGACTCTCCAGGCCGAAGGATATCGCGTGGTCAGTGCGGTGGACGGGCCCGGAGGACTGGAGTCGGCCCTTACCGAAAAGGTCGATCTCATCCTTCTCGATGTCATGCTCCCGGGACTCGACGGATATGCTCTCTGCCGGGAAATACGGCAACGCGGTCTCGAGGTGCCCGTCTTGATGCTGACGGCCCGAGGCCAGGTGCAAGACCGCGTCAACGGTCTCGATTGCGGTGCCGACGACTACCTTGTGAAACCATTCTCGATGAAGGAACTGCTCGCTCGCGTGCGAGCCCTCCTGCGTCGGCAGTCA
>JBLHUR010000228.1:0-6824 GCA_047629805.1 Akkermansiaceae bacterium
GGGGGAACCTCAAGAAGGAGGTGGATGTGGTTCGTGAGGATACAATATGAAAGCACCCGGCAACCCGAGTAGCGCTCATACATCCGCATAAGAATGCGGAATTGCTCCTTCTCCTCCATCTGGAATAGATACTGACGATGGACGACACGTGAAGAAATATGGTAGGCCGCCAAATCCGGCAACGTCCCATCAGAATCATGAGGAATAATCAGTCTCGGAGCAGGCATGGCAGCACCTTGACCTCCCCAAATCATCTAAGCAAGCGGATTCTTGCAGTTAGTGCGGGAAACAATATGAGCGGTGAAATGGACGCGTTCACGCCCGTATAAGAAGAACGACCAAGCGCATGTGGAGCAGAAAAACTTCACGCACGTCCGCCAGCTTCTGGGCTATGGACGGTATGGTGAAATCGAGCTCAAAGCCCTTGTCGATGACCTCTACGAAAACGCCTGGCTGCCACTGCGAAACTACTTCACACCCGTGATGAAGCTCGTAGAAAAAATCCGGGAAGGCAGCAAAGTACGGAAAAAATACGACACGGCCAAGACGCCTTGTGAACGTCTGCTCAGCTGCTCAAAAGTGACTGAGAAAACCAAGCGGGAATTGCGTAAAACACGTCGCTCTCTAGACCCGATCAACTTGGCTCGGGAGATCGAAGAAAAGCTGGCGATCATCTTCAAGCGAGTGGATCGCATTGAGAGTGAGCGCGAAGAACAGCGAGCCTGGGCTGGCGAGGCGCGAAATGAGGAGCAGACCCCGTCGGCGGCCGATTTGAGGGGCGCTGAGCCTCCAGTCGCTATCGCTCCTTCCGGCTCAGCGCCCCTCAAATCGAGTCAAAAGCTTGCCAAATCAAAGGAAAAAGAGGAGAAATCAAACAAGTTCAGGGTGTCATGAATCTTGGCACAACGACCGGCCCCCTTCGGTGTCATCTTTCATTGGCGCAACACGCTGTGAAACGAGCGACACAGAGGACGCAAAGATTTATCCGCTGGCTCCGTGTGGCACTTTATCGCGAGGTCCCATGGCGCGAAGCGGTGGCCCGGTTAAAGGAAATCTGGGGCGCCAAATGTTGAAACTTTTCTACACCGATCAATTGTGAACAAGGTCCGGCGATGAGAAGATTTTTCTCGGTCTGGGATTTCGATGCATGAGGGATAAACGCCGATCATTGCCGTGATTGTCACTCCGGCTTAACCCACCCGATGGCGAGGATTTCCCGGATTGCCAGGATGCGACGTTCGGGCTGCTGTGAATCGGTGGAAACTCGAAGAGTAAAGCGAGAGCTTGCCTGGTTCTTGTCGGTGCTGTTGATGGCCTTCTTAAGTTTGAGATCCCCGGGGGATTTCAGAGGCAGGTAGGTGAAAAAGGTCACCGGAGAATCCGGACTGGAGAGGGCATAACAGGACCACTTCGTTTGGTCGGCGAATTCATGGTTGTAGTAGGAGTCTTCTCTTGCAAATACCCGAATTTCAGCGTCCTCGACCTGCGCCTTTGCAAGTTCATCCCAGGAGGCGGAGCAATAGCGGGCGAAACAGTCCCAATCAACCTTGGGGCCCTCTTCAGTCTGGACAAGAGCAAGCAGCCGCCGCTCTCCGTTGTCAAAGGTGACCGCAAAGCGTTTGTAGGTAAGATTCCCGCGGTAGATGTATGGAATTTCGATAAATCTAGCCGACGGTTCGGAAAGGGCCTGTTCGGGAAATTGCTCAAGTCGCGTTCTGATTTCCTCGGGATTGCGCACGTATTGCAGCCGTTTGAGGGGATCGCTTTCCGAAAGGAAGTCTGCGGCCATCGTGTTGGATTTGGCCCACACAGCGGGATCATTGATCGGTTCCAGGATTTCAGCAGGCAGGTGAATGGAAGACCCCGGACCGCCCGGTTCCTTTGGATCCATCATAGACCGAAACAGGGGAATGGCGAGCAGTAGGCAGCCGATCAGAGCGATCACCGAGAATAAAATGAAGAAGGTCGAGCGAATCGGGCCTTCCGACCCGGGTTGTTCCCATTCCGGGCCATACTCTTCCTCAGAGCTGAAAGAGGAGGTGATCCCGGATTTATCCAAAACGTCCAATAGAGCATGGTCGGTCGGAGCTCCGGTGGCGTGCGCCCGTGGTCGGATTTTGGTCCTGCTCTGAGGTGAGTCGTCGGACGACTGGTCGTTGGCGAGCCGCTCTGCCGCAGGGGGAAGCCGGCTTTTCCCTAAACGACTTTGTCGTCTTTTGGGAGGGGGATCGGTCATCTGTTCGAGGTGGTGGCTGGATCTGGGGCAGTCATGACTACTGCTAGGAATTTACTTTTGGCGGGTGGGCTTTGAAGGCGCATTTGGACCGGAGCGGAGGGGGGTGAAAGGGGGTGAAAGGGGGTTGCGGGGGGAAGAGGGGCGGAGACGATGGTTTGGCATGGCGGTGGGCAGTGTTTCGTATGGAAAAGTCCCTAATCCATCCCATGTTTTACTGGAACCGGGATATTTCAGCGCGAATTTTCTAGGTGGATCTATGGTTCCCTGTCCGCCTGGTCAAGATGTTTTTTGGGCAGCGGTTTTTTTAGGTCACCAAGCTTCTTGCCTGTTAGCTGTCGTCGAGGACGAGAGTCCGGCCGTCTCCGAGGGGGATTTCGACGGACTGCCAGGTGGGGCTTTGGTCGTAGCACTCGGGCTCTGCGCCGATGGGGTCCCTTTCCTGGTTGAACCAGTTGAGGTCCGGGTCGTCATCCGGGATCCATTCGTAGCTTTAGCGGAGAATGGCGGCGATGAAGTCGGGGGCTTTGAAGATCTCGAAGTTGCGCTTGGTAGTGTGATGGCGTTTGGAGCGGTAGATGACGGTCTTGCTGGTGGTGTTTCAAGTAATTTTCTGCAGAGAGGGGTCTTCGCCAAGGCTACGACCCCCAAGGAAGAGATGGCGTAGCAAATATTCTGCGAGACGCTTGCGACCAGCGGTGTCCTGGGCGGGGCCGGGTTGTGCGCCACCGTTGTGGATATTAAAGCCGGAGTGTTTCCAGGCGAGGAGATTGGCGAGTTTGGAGGGGCTAATGAGTTTGGCGTCGCGGAGGGCTTGGAGGAAGCGGTGGCGAAAGAGTTCGATGGCTGGAGCGAGATATTCGCTGGTAGAGCGGACGCGGCGCTGGTGGCAGGAGGGGCAGAAGTGGCGGCCCTTGCAGGTGAAGGCGAGGAGGCGTTCGTGGCCACAATCGGGGCATTGGAGTCGGGTGAAGCCGGAGGCGAGGTCGCCACAGCGGAGAAAGGATTGGACGGTGGCGACGGCGGAGGAAGGGAGCGGGCCGAGGGATTTGCGGTGATGTTTTTGGGAGTCGGCGAGGAAGTCATCCCAGCCGTGGTGGACAAGTTGTTAGAGCGGCGAGGCGCGGGGACGACGGGGCTGGTAGACGGACGGCACAAAGAATGTTCATGCGAACATCGATTGTGCGGATCAAGGTCGGGAGTGATGGATCGGATATGAGAACGATCAGGAAGGGCGATCTAACCATGGCGTGGTGCAGGAGATTAGATCTCCCTTTCAGGGCTCTCCTATTCCCGTGTGGGGGACCCCGGTGGGGAGGTCGTCTCCCTCTGCCCGGGCTTGTGTGGCCCTCCCTGTCGGGGTTTGAGGATATCATGCTCTATTTGTGTGTGAAATTTAGCGCGATACGGAGTGGGTTGCCGGGGTGTGTGCGAGCTTGTCCAGCTTGTAGGGTGTTCGGGGTCATCTGGTGTCCTTTCAGGGCACCCTCTGGTTGTGTGTTGGTTCCCCGGATTGAAATCCGGGGCTTTGGACCTTAGTGCCTTCAGCACCCCGGAGTTGGGGGTGATCTGTCTGGAACTGCAAAACACCGACAGAGGCGGGGCCTGTGTCGGTGTCTTTGTTTGGGAGGAGAGGGTGATTTTTAAGAGGTCATAGCGGCGATGGGGGGGGCGAACTTGGTGAGGTCGATGCCTTCGACGGATGCTTTGTATTCGTCTAGGGTTGGGGTGCGGCCTAGGACTGAGGAGAGGACGACGACGGGGGTGGAGGAGAGGAGGGATTCTCCTTTTTTGCGGTCGGAGTCTTCCACGACCCGGCCTTGGAAGAGGCGAGTGGAGGTGGCCATGACGGTGTCGCCTTTGGCCGCTTTTTCCTGGTTGCCCATGCAGAGGTTACAGCCGGGGCGCTCGAGATACATCATGTTTTGGTATTCGGTGCGGGCGGCGCCTTTTGGGTCGGCGTCGTTGAATTCGAAGCCGGAGTACTTTTGGAGCATGTCCCAGTCTCCTTCGGCCTTGAGTTCATCGATGATGTTATAGGTCGGAGCGGCTACGATGAGGGGGGCTTTGAAGACGACGGTGCCTTGTTGCTCTTCGAGGTTGCGGAGCATTTTGGAAACGATCTTGAAGTCGCCTTTGTGGACCATGCAGGAGCCGACGAAGCCGAGGTCGATTTCTTTTTGGCCCTCGTAGTATGAGAGGGCGCGGATGACGTCGTGGGTGTAGCGTTTGGAGACGTCCTCGTTGTGGACGTCGGGGTCGGCGATCATGGGCTCGTTGATGAGGTCGAGGTCGACGGTAAATTCGGCGCTGTATTTGGCGTTGGCGTCCGGGGTGAGGGCGGGTTTTTCGCCGGATTGGATTTCGGCAATGCGGCGGTTGGCGATGTCGATGAGGCCTTGGAGGACCTGGCCTTTGTTGTCCATGCCCTTGTCGATCATGATTTGGATGCGGCTTTTGGCGATCTCGAGGGACTCGATGAGGGTGTCGTCTTGTGAGATACAGATCGAGGCTTTGGCCTTCATTTCGGCAGTCCAGTCGGTGAAGGTGAAGGCTTGGTCGGCGGGGAGGGTGCCGATGTGGACTTCGATGACGCGACCTTGGAAGATGTTGTCGCCAAACTTTTTGAGCATCTGGAGTTGGGTGGCGTGCACGACGTCCCGGAAATCCATGTGGGATTTGAGGTCGCCCTTGAAGGTGACTTTGACGGACTCGGGGATGGGCATGGTGGCTTCGCCGGTGGCGAGGGCGAGGGCGACGGTTCCGGAGTCGGCTCCGAAGGCGACGCCTTTTGACATGCGGGTGTGGGAGTCTCCTCCGATGATGATGGCCCAGTCGTTCACGGTGAGGTCGTTGAGAACCTTGTGGATGACGTCGGTCATGGCGGGGTATTTTTCATCGGGATCGCGCGCGGTGATGAGGCCGAAGTTGTTCATGAAGGACATGAGCTTCGGGATGTTGGCCTTTGATTTGTTATCCCAGACGGAGGCGGTGTGGCAGCCGGATTGGTAGGCACCATCGACGATGGGGGAGATGATGGTGGCGGCCATGGCCTCGAGCTCCTGGGAGGTCATGAGGCCGGTGGTGTCTTGGGAGCCGACGATGTTGACCTCGACGCGGACGTCTGAGCCGGCGTGGAGGGTGAGTCCGGGGGTGGTGCCGACGGCGTTTTTGTTGAAGATTTTTTCGACAGCGGTGAGGCCTTGGCCTTCGTGTGAAATTTCTTTGGAGGGGGCGTAAACAGGGATGAGTTCGGTGCCGAGGGTTTTGGCGGCGAAGGTCTGGAGCTTTTTACCGAAGACGATGGCGTAGGAGCCTTTGGCTTTGATGAATTCGACTTTCTGCGCGGTGAGGGCGGAGGAGAGGTCGGTGAGTTCCTTGCCGTCTTGGTAGAGCTTTTTGTCCTTGGTATTGATGGTGAGGACGGAGCCGGTTTCGACCGAGTAGGTTTGTTCGAGGACGGGGTCTCCGTTTTCGTTGAGGATGGCCTTGCCGTCGGCGTCCTTCTTTTTGACCCAGTTTTTAAGGTCGATGCCGATTCCGCCGGTCACGCTGACGGTGGTGAGGAAGATGGGGGAGATGCCGTTGGTGCCGGCGACGATGGGAAAGATATTTACGAAGGGGACGTAAGGGCTGCCTGGTTTGCCGGTCCAGAGGGCGACATTGTTGATGCCGGACATGCGTGAGGAGCCGACGCCCATCGTGCCTTTTTCGGCGATGAGCATGACGCTCTTGTCGGGGTGGATTTTTTGAAGGGCTTTGATTTCGGCCTGGGCGGTTTCGGTGATCAGGCATTTGCCGTGGAGTTCGCGGTCGGCGCGGGAGTGGGCTTGATTACCGGGCGAGAGGAGGTCGGTGGAAATGTCTCCTTCTCCGGCAATGTAGGTGACTACTTTGATTTCTTCCGGGGCCTCTGGGAGTGAGGTGAAGAATTCGGCTTTGGCATAGCTTTCGAGAAGGTCTTTGGCGATGGTGTTTCCGGCTTCGTAGGCGGTCTTGAGCTGCTCCATGTCGGCTTCGTAAAGGAAGACCTGGGTCTTGAGGACTTTGGCGGCAGCTTGGGCTGTTTCGGGTTGGTCGCCTAGGGCTAAGTCGAGGAGGATTTTCATCGAAGATCCACCTTTCATGTGAGAGAGGAGCTCGAAGGCGAAGGTGTCGGAAATTTCTTCGACGATGGTGGTGCCTAGGATGATTTCCTTGAGGAAGTGAGCCTTTTGTCCGGCGGCGCTGGTGGTGCCGGGGAGGGTGTTGTAGATCAAGAAGTCGAGAGAGTCTTTCCGGTGCTCGTGGTCGAGATCTTTGATCTGAGCGATGATCTCGGATGTGAGTTCGGCGCCGTCAATGGGCTTGGGGTGCAGGCCATCTTTTTGACGGTCTGCGATCTCTTGAAGGTAGTCTTGATAGAGGCTCATGTTAGGTGATTTATTGAATTTTTGGCGGCACGAGAAGGTTTAGCGGTGGCGACGATTAAAGATTATTTCTCTACCCTTGCGGGTGGATCGTAGAACGGAATGGGGGCAAGGTGAATCGCGAAAATTGGGAAAGAAGTTTTTTTGGGGGAAAGAGAGTGGAATTGGTCAATTTTAGAGGT
>JBLHUR010000229.1:0-6805 GCA_047629805.1 Akkermansiaceae bacterium
GATCCCTTGACCTCGGTCATCACCAAAATCGATATTCCCGGGGGTGTCTCAAGGGAGGAAGGAGGGGTGTCCTTCTGGATCCGACGACGGCAGGAATCAGAACGGGAGGAAATCCTGTGGTTGGCTGGTAGGACTCCTGATGATGCCGCGATCTTTCCGAAAGAGGCGATCATGCCCGCCCGCCTGGCGAGATCCGGACAGGCCGAATTTTTCATTGAGAACGGTAAGTTTGATATTCTCCTTTCCTCCAACTTCAGCGTTGTCGATGACCGCTGGCATCATGTCGCCGCCAGTTGGGGGCCCTCCGCAGTGGAACTCTACGTCGATGGCAAAAGGGTCGGACGAGTCGCCGATTTTGGGAGTCTCAAACCGGGTGTCATGCAGGGAAAATACGTTCGCTTCGGCAAGCCGAGTCACGAACTCGCAAAAGAGGGCAAGCAGTCGTTTTCCGGCTGGGTTGACGAAATTGCCATTTGGAATCGCCCGCTCGGAAGAACCGAAATTGCGCAGCAATTTAAGGCGGCCCAAAGTCGGTCGAAAAAAACCCGCCAAACAGAACGTTAACACCCGCCGGTAAACCCTCTTCGGTCAAGCACGACCCCGGTGAGCAGAGCTCGTCGATCGTTTCTGACGGATCAAAAATATCTTTGTCCACCAACTCATCTGCACCGGCACCGTCGAGGACCGCATTCACCGACTGCAAGAAAAGAAATCCCTCCTCGCCGTATCCCCCCCCACGAAGCCCTCAAGCCATTAGCTTGACCCGCATGCGTGACTTCTGCACCCTCTCCACGATGAGAACTATAATCCTTACGATTGGAACGCTTGCCTGTTTATTGGGGATCGTCTTCTTTTTCTCCCTAGGGATGATGGTCATGGGGGGAAATCCCCTCATGGGAATTGCTGCGATTCTCGGAGGTTGCCCGATCTTCGGGGCTCTCGCAATCGTCTTCGATTATGTCCGCGAACAGCTCGACCCCTCTGACCCACTCACCCATGATCGCCCGTTCCCATTTACCCGGACGCGCAGCGCTCCGGTCTCCGACCTCGCCAGAACCCCATGGGCAAAAAATGCCTCCCATCAAAACAAAGAATAAGCGAATGCCAGCCCCATCAAACGACCCTCTCCACGGAATCAAGCTCGAGCAAATGCTTACCCAGCTGGAGGAAAAATACGGTTGGGATGAACTTGCGGACAGAATTCGTATCCGTTGCTTCGCCAACAACCCTTCCCTGAAGTCCTGTCTCAATTTCCTCCGTAAAACCCCGTGGGCCCGCAACAAGGTGGAGATCCTTTATAGGGAGACCTTCTGCTAAGAGGGAAATCCCTACTGCAGCAGGTTGCAACGCGCCTGAATCAGCTTTTGCAGCTTGAGAGGCGGGATCCCATAAAAGCCCTTCATCTCGCTGGAGAAGTGAGAATAGTGGCGAAAGCCAAGGTCCGCAGCGATCACGTGCAGGTTTTGGCCTTCCTGAATCTGACGACGCGCCATGACAGCACGGTATTGACGGAAGAAGTTCTTTGGTTTCATGCCTACGGCACGGTCCAACTCCACCTCAAACTCTCTCACCGTCATACGTAGGCGGACAGCAACATTGCTTACCATAAAGCCTTCCTCGTAGGCCATTTCCAGAATATTGTGTCCCTCTGAGTCCACCACGTGGTCTCCAATCCTCTCAAAGAATCGGGTAAAGTTTGAAGTATTAGCCACCATAATATCTTGAAATCCGATTCAAATTATCTATTTACAACTCAGTTGCAACGTCTAAATCTTAAAAAGTTGGCAACTCACCTCCATTCTTTCAATGTCTCAGGAAACAACTAACCTAAACACAACTGTTTCCTGCCGAAACAGCCAAGGACAGCAAATTGCCGCCAACGTATTAAGCCTGAGAAGGTTCTCAGCAACATTTGAGGTTTATAATCCCTTCAGTCTCCTTCAGCTATCTGAGGTTTTACACGGGTTTCAGATCCGCCTAAATGACCGGATTATTTATTCTGGCGACGCCGTCGTTTCTAACCTTGTGAACACAGGAATCCTCTTAGTATGCGAAGTCACCCTAAACGATGCTTGGCTGGATATTGATTTCCTTTCGGATCGCGAGGGTGGCTCATCTCTGAACGATCAGTTCACCTCCTTCCTCGGGGAGTGGAAACTTGCGAACACCGTCAACCCGCAGTTCAAGCTCATCACGGCGGATCTTCAAAGCCTCCTGGTCGGCCTTCAGCGTTGGATGGAGCAAGCGGATCTCGGCCTGCGGACTTCCACCTCCGATCAACTTGAGGAGATGGAAAACCAAACGATCATCAGCTTGGAAGACGAGCTGGCAGGGCAGGTTCTCGAAGCAATGTCAGCCTTCGAGCAGGCCGCCCGAAACATCCCCTTGGAGGATCAAGCCTCTCATAAATTCTACGTCCGCCGCCAGATCCATCCCTTGGTCCTCTGCTCCCCATTCGCCTACCGTACCTTTTATAAGCCGCTCGGCTACGCTGGAGACTATGAAATGGTCAACATGATGCTGCGGCCACCCTACGAGGGAGCTTCCCTCTTCGCGAAATCCATCAATACCGCCTTCCTCAAGACCCCACCGGTTGAGGCCCACCGCAATCGCATCGTTTATCTCAAAAAACTCCTAGAGGAGACCGTCGTAAAAAACAATGGCAAGAGAGTGCGCGTTCTCAACCTCGGTTGTGGGCCCGCTCACGAGATCCAAGCCTTCATTCGCGAGTCTCCTTTCAGCGATCTTTGTGACGTCACCCTTCTCGACTTCAACGAGGAAACCCTCCAATCCACCAGCGGGGTTCTCAACGATCTGTGCCAA
Source organism: Akkermansiaceae bacterium (assembly GCA_047629805.1). GTDB lineage: Bacteria > Verrucomicrobiota > Verrucomicrobiia > Verrucomicrobiales > Akkermansiaceae > SW10. The sequence goes on from JBLHUR010000229.1 coordinate 2,824, forward strand.
ACTCACGGCCGCACCGCCGGGATCGAAACCATCCACCGCTCGGTTCACCAACTCCTCAAACAAGCAAGCACCGGTGATGCCGTGATGAAGTGGGACCACTATGACCTCGTCTATTGCGCCGGACTTTTTGACTACCTTTCCCAGCGCGTTTGTAAGCGGCTTACTGAGATCTTTTACATGCTCTCCAAGCCCGGCGGGAAAGTGGCTGTTACCAATGTCTCCGCATCCAACCCGAGCATCGGGTGGATGGAATACATCCTCGAATGGAACCTCGTTTACCGGGATCAGAACGAAATGCTTGAACTCGTGCCCCGGCAAATCAATCAGGATCAAGCCACCCTAATCGCAGATGTCACCGGAGTGAATCTTTTTCTAGAGGTGCCCAAGCCCCGATTATCCTAATTCCCATGTCCACCGAGACCCACGCCGAGACGCAGCCAGAAAAGAAGGCGAACTGGGAGGCCTTTGAAAAGAATGAGGTGCTCACCCGGGCAGACCACTTTAAGCGTGGGATCTTCTTCGGCGCCGGTTTCATGGTTGCTGGGGCCACTCTCGATTATTTCGTCTACCCCCAGCACCTCGGCGACTTCTTTCTCATCCGGATTTTCACCTTTGCCTTACTCCTTCTTGGGCTCATCCCGCTGACTCTCAGCCGGTCCACCAATATCGTGAGACTCATGGGACACTGGGTCGTCTCCCTCCCCATGTTGGCCGTCATGTGGATGATCTACTCCCACGGCGATGGCGAGTCTCCCTATTATGCCGGACTCAATCTTGTCCTCGTCGGTGCTTCTCTCCTTCTCAGGTGGCGCTTTATTGACAGTGTCTTCAATGCCTGTATCTGCCTCGTCGGATACATCGGTCTCCTCTTTCTTCTCCCGGGAGACCCCTCCATCCTCTTCAATAATGCTTACTTTATCATGGTTACCGCCGTGTTCGCCTGTGCCGGCACCTACTTCTACAACCAACACCGCTTCCGCGAATTTGTTTTGCGAGACCAGCTCGATGCCAGCCGCCGGACCCTCGAAAAAAGCAACATTCAACTTCAGGAACTCAGCGAGGCCAAAACCCGCTTCTTTGCCAATATCAGCCACGAACTCCGGACTCCTCTCACCTTGATCCTAGGACCAGTCGAGCAACTCAAAACCATCCCCTCCCTCCGCTCCGACCCAAAGGCTCGCGAAACCCTGGAAACCCTCTCCGACAACGGCCTTCGCCTCCTTCGTCTCATTAACGATCTCCTTGACCTCGTCCGGCTCGATACCGGCGACATCCCCCTCCGTCCCGAAGAAATCGACCTACCAAAGTTCCTCGACTCGCTCGGCAATAGCTTCCGCCCCATGGCCGAAACCCAGCAGATCTCCTTCAAAGTGGAGAGTGATTTACCCACCCATTCCGTTCTCACCTACGACCGGGATCAGCTCGAGAAAATTATCATGAATCTCAGTGTGAATGCCCTAAAATTCACCCCCGCCGGCGGACGGGTCAAACTCGGCCTCACCGAAGATACGGACCACTTCATCCTCACCGTCTCAGACACCGGACGGGGAATGAATGAGCAGGAACTCGAAAAAATCTTCGACCGCTTTTACCAAACCGATGCCTCTTCCAAACGCAAAGCCCGCGGAACTGGAATCGGGCTCGCCTTGGTCCAAAGCCTCACAAAAAACCTCGGCGGCGAGATCAACGTGAAATCCGAGCTTGGAAAAGGCACCACCTTCACCATCCGTTTCCCCATTACACTTCCAATCCCTACCGCATCCGCCGACTCCGACGGCCCAGAGGAGCCGGAGGTTCAGGATGGCTTCGACGCCCTGCACGAAAAAGCCCGCCTCGCAGCCGCAAACCCCGAACACCAACAGACCGCTCGGGAAGCAGGACGAAACGAACCCGTCAAGCCACGCGGCAACCGACCGCGCATTCTCATCGTGGATGACGAACCTGGCATGCGCAGCTTCATCGCCTCACAGCTCCCCGACTACGATCTCCTCCAAGCCTCCGATGGAAAGCAAGGCTGGGAACTCGCCAAACAGCACCAGCCCGACCTCATCGTTCTCGACCTCATGATGCCCGAAATGGATGGCATGGAAGTCTGCCAACACCTCCGCAAAAACCCCGGCACAGCACGTATTCCCATCGTCCTCGTCACCGCCCACGCCGGCGACGCCCCACGCCTCGAAGCCCTTCGCGCTGGCGTGAATGACTTCCTCACCAAGCCCTTCTCCTCCATCGAACTGCAAGCCCGCGTTCGCAATCTCCTCCTCTCCGGCAAATACGAGCGCGACCTCGCCACCAGCAACAAAGACCTCTCCCTCGCAATGGAACAGCTCAAAGAAAATGAGGAACATCTGGTCCGCTCCGAGAAGCTCTCATCACTCGGCCGCATGAGCGCGGGCATCGTTCACGAGATCAACAATCCCCTCAACTACACTAAAACCTCCATCCACATTCTTAAGTCCTATCGGGACCTCCTCCCCGACGACGAACGGGCAGATTACGACGACACAATCGTCGATCTCAACGATGGCGTCCAACGCGTCATCGACATCATCACTGACCTCCGTACTTTCACCCGGGGAGATGAAACGACCCGCCACCTTCTGCAACTTCATAAAGTCGTCGAAAACACCCGACGCCTCATGGGTGGGGAATTTGAAAATATCGACTTCACCTGTGACGTCCCGGAAGACCTCGAACTGGAGGGCAATGACAACCAACTTTGCCAAGCCCTGATCAACCTCATTCAAAACGCCCTCCATGCCATCGCGGAAGTGGAAAAACCCAAACTCTCCGTCATCGCCAAACCTTCAGACGGTGGAGGCATCACCCTCGAAGTCAGCGACAACGGCGTTGGCATCTCGCCGGAGAACAAAGCAAAAATCTTCGACCCATTCTTCACCACCCGTGATGTCGGAGATGGCATGGGTCTTGGCCTCAGCCTCACCCTGCGAATCATCGATGAACATGGTGGAAACGTCCACGTCGAAAGCGAACCTGGACAAGGAACCACCTTCTCCATCTTCTTCCCACCCGCTCTTGATGCGGACATCTAGGGAGCTAGAGCCTGATTGAAAGTCCCCAAAATCAGAAAAAAAACCTCCCTATTACTTAAATGTTGACTATAATTAATCAGAGCACATGAGCACCAGAACACCCGCGCCACCAGAGCAGACACTCCCCACGATCCTCTTTGTCGACGATGAAGAGAAAATTCAAAAACACTTTAAGAGGCTCTTTCAGAACCAATTCCGCATCGTAACTGCCAGTGATGGCATCGAAGCACTCAAGGTCTTTCAAAGCGAAGTCAACAACGTCGCGGTCATTGTCACCGACCAACGGATGCCCAATGAAACCGGCACCGAATTCCTCCAAAAAGCCGCCCTCATCAAACCGAGCGTCGTGCGCATTCTCTCCACCGCCTATGCGGACGTCGATGCTGCTATCGACTCCGTCAACAAAAGCGGCATTTACCGCTACATTACCAAGCCCTGGGAAGTTCCAGAATTGGAAGTTACCCTGACCCGCGCGGTCGAACTCTACCAACTCAAGGAAGAGCGAGATGAACTTCATCGCCAAAAAATGACCAGCCTCCAGAACCTGGCAGCCACCGAACGCATTCACTCCCTCGCCGCACTTTCGGTTTTTCAAAACACTGGGATCCGCCACGTGACACGCGCTCTCGAAACATTGGTTCAGCTCGCCGACCAGTCACAAGGAGGCCTCGCCCCGATCGGCAATGGGGCTCCGCAATGGGATACCATCTACAATTCTCATCGCCACTTTTTGGAGGTCGCCCACGCCATCCTTCCCGGCGACCTCACCGCTACCGTGGATCCTGACCTCTCGAAACCGACCGCCGTGGCCCCTATCCTCAAAGAAGCCACCGCCAGTGACTCACGCTTCCGCTGGACGGAAGGTGGACCCGGCACCACTACCTGGCCCGGACCAGCAGAAACCCTGCAAGCGCTCATCGGAAAACTCT
>JBLHUR010000230.1:0-6067 GCA_047629805.1 Akkermansiaceae bacterium
GGCAAACACAAAACGCATAAGAAAAACGACATAGATCGCTCCGGGCTTGTTCAACTATGGGCGCAGTCGAAGGCTTCGTCCCTCAGCCTTCGCAGCACCCTTTATTGTTCGGCCACATTATTCGAAATCTGCTTCTCGATCTTCAACAGGGATTAATTCCTCCAAACCATGAGCTTGAAGATCTCTGATTAAGTCTCTGGATAATCGTCCATCAGCTATCCACATTAACGGATTAAACCTCTTATAATGTATGAAAACATTCGCCCGGCTTTCATCATCACCAGCTTCCCAGGGATACTCAGTTAAAACCAGTCTCCCCCAACCTCGATGAACTTCAAAACGTCTCAAGGCGAACTCTCCACAATCATCATCAGCCATCCTTGTCACCACGTAGTCGTCGCCAAGAACCCTTGGCAATCCATCAAAAACGGAATGAGGGATAGTGTGTATTACGAAGCCCATCTTATTATTGCCGAACGTAGAGGTCAGGCGCGACTGAGCGAAGAATAAAACTCTGAATTCAAAAACAAACTCCCAGAGCGAAGGGCGTCGGCCTGCACCGTTTTGTTCGCTGTCTTATTTAGGTTGCAGCTCTCCAGCCGAATCGATCACGTAGTTGGCATTCGTGGAACTGACGCCCATATAGCCCTTATGTGAGACAGAATCTGGATGAACATCGATCGAATCCTCCTCTGATTTAATGACAGCCTTCTGAGCATTGAAGACAATTAGTCGAGTTCCTCCTGTCACGGAAATCTCATCCGGGAGATCGCCATATCCATATCGCAAATGATTCCCAGGATCGTCGATCACTCTAACCCTAGGGCCGTATCGAAACTCGAAACGAGTCGATGTGTAGGCCTCTCCATCTGGCATATCTCGTAAATCATAGGTGGTTGGACTAGATTTCCATACTACGAGAATAAAAGTGGCTATAAACATTAGCACTACAAAGAAGAAGGCGCGTCGAAATATAGCTAACTTTGTGATCTTCCGATTTTGCTTCGCGTCTCCTCTCATGTCTTCAGAAATTTTCTTAGCGAACGTAGAGGTCAGGCGCGACCGAGCGAAGGATAAAACTCCGAATTCAAAAACAAACTCCCAGAGCGAAGGGCGTCGCCCTGCACCGACTTGATAGTGATCCGGAGAATGGGCCGCTGGACCTCTGCGCAGGATGGGTGCAGTGGTCTGGATTGCGGAAACCGGCGCGACCCGGTCGGTAGGTCCAGATCCACGGTCACTCGACCGGCCCCAACTCCCCTCGCCTCGCGTGCCGAAGAAACAAATCCCGAGACGATCACCAAGGAACATGTGAGCCCGATCCATCTCAATTTTTCTCCACTATCAGTATTTATTCGTATCGTCAGGATCAGGCCTTAATACGTCTATCCGGAAGATGTCCGCGTTGACGCCGGGGGGCTTGATCCTTGAATTTGCAGGGTTTTACCCTGCCTTACTCCCTCTATCCTAGATGAGGTGATGCTCGCGTCAATGATCTTTCTGGGGATCCTGATAGACGTATTAAGGAATCGCTTTTAGGGTCATTTGAGCAGCAGTTCAGATGAATTGTGCTCAAAAGAACATTTTGAATTTGACGGGCCAGTGATATACAGCGGCACGTTAGGATTTGTGAAACGATGGTTTTGGGCAGGAGCGGATTTGGGAGTGACCACAGAAAGAGCAGAAGGAGCTAAACTTGGTCGAGGAGACTTTTAACCACAGAGTGAGCTGAGTGAGCTGAGGTTTGAGAAATGACAAAGACTCATGTGGGTGGGTATAGCAACTGGCCGCGAAGCTTCAGGATGGGGCGGGATTGAGAAGCGGGTGACGAGCCATGCCTTGCGGCATTGATTCGGGGGCTCCGCCCGCCCCCTCACCCCTGCGGGGCACGTCGCATACGCTCCTGTCCAAAAGACCTCCAAGCCTTCGGTGTTGTTCAAGAGCTTCTGGGACATGAGAGGGAGCGGGGTGTTCCGCAGGAGTGTGACTGGGGAGGAGCATCAAATTTATCTCCATGTCTCGATGGGGGCGCATGGGCTGGGAGTGGTGAGTCCGCTGGATCTGGTGGTCGCGTAAAGGGCTGTGTCCCACGCGATTGATAGTTGGCGACGGGAAATCCCCGCGTCGCACGAAAAGAAGTCTGTGGGTGGTCATCACCGGGACGGGTTCTGCCACGGGGACCGGTCGGACACTGAGGCTCGCAGAGACTAAGAGTCTCTTCTACGGTCGCCTCTTGTTGGCATTAACCAAAGATCTCGGTGACGGGACCGGCGTCTTCCTTGTCGGGGCCGGCCATGCGGAAGGGGCGCTTGCTGGGGGAGTGGATGACTTTGGTATGATCGAGGCCGAGGCTGTGGGCGATGGTGGAGTTTAGGTCGTGGAAGGTGACGGGGTTTTCGGTGACAGTGCGGGCGTGTTCGTCGGTTTTGCCGTAGACTTGTCCGCCTTTGACGCCGCCGCCGGCGAGGAGGCTGGTGAAGGCCCCGGGGTGGTGGCTGCGGCCGTTGCGATGTTCTTTCTGGATCTCGGGGGTGCGGCCGAATTCGGAGCTGAGGACGACTAAGGTCGAGTTGAGTAAGCCGCGTTCTTTGAGGTCGGTGATGAGGGTGCTGTAGGCGGAGTCGAGGGGTTGGCAGTTGCCCTGCACAGCGGTGAAGTTGTCGTAGTGGGTGTCCCAGCCGCCGAGGGTGACTTCGATGAAGCGCACGCCGTGCTCGACGAGTCGGCGGGCGAGGAGGCAGCCTTGTCCGAAAGGATGGCGGCCGTATTGGTTTCGGAGGGTGGGACTTTCTTTGGTGAGGTCGAAGGCGGCGAGGTCTTCGCTCTTCATGACGCGGACGGCTTCGTCGAAGAGGGTGCCGAAGTTCTTGGCATTGGGAGAGGGGTTTTCGCGATGGAAGCGTTGGTTGACGGTATCGGCGAGGCTGAGACGTCGTTCGAAATCTTCTTCGCTGACGGAGGGATGTCTGGCGGTTCCTTCCAGTCCTTTTTCGGGATTTGTGACGACGGCGGGGGCAAATTTGGCACCCATCCAACCTGCTCCGATCATGTTGGCGGGGCTGTTGACGGTGATGTATCCGGGGAGGGTGGCGTTCTCGGTACCTTTCAGTCGGTTGATCCAACTGCCGATGGCGGGGTGGACGATGGTTCCGAGTTGCTCGTATCCTTTATGGAGGATGTAGCTGGCTTGGTCGTGGTCTCCTTGCTTCGATTGCATGGAGTGGATCGTGCAGACTTCCCGCATGATCTCGGCGGTTCGGGGGAGGTAGCTGGCGATCTGGAGTCCGTCGGCGGTGGTGGGGATTCCCTTGACGGGGCCTTGGACATCTTGGCCGGGTTTGAGGTCGAAGGTGTCGAGGTGGCTCATGCCGCCGGCCATGTTGAGGAAGATGACGTTGGTGGCGGTTCCTGCTTTTGGTGCGGATGCTTTATCACCGAAGGCTTGGGAGGCGAGGGATCCGCCCAGCATAGGGGCGAGGCTGACGCCGAGGAATTTGCGGGAGGCATCGCAGAGGAATTCGCGACGAGAGAATTCGTCGGTGGAGTTTTGAGAGGAGGACATTAGTAGATGAAGAGAAATTCAGGAGTGCAGACGAGGGCGGAGATGATGTTGGTGAATCCTTTGACTTTGCGTTCGTTGAGTTCTTGGGCGCAGAGGGATCGCTCTTGGGCGGTGGGTTGGCGGGTCAGGATCGATTGGAAGAGGAGGGCGCCTTTGGCCTCGTTTGAGCCGGGGGCTTTGAGGATTTTTCGAAGGACGGTGTCCTTCGGAGTTGCAACGATGATTTGGGTGGCTCCGTTGAGCATTTGGAGAGTTTGGGTGAGGCTACCTTCGTTGGTCGCTCCGTCGATGCTGATGCGGTCGGATTGGCCAAATTTTTGGAGGAAGTGGTTGGGGTCGGCGGGGCTGGGAAGCTCGGAGGCGCGGGCGATACCGAGGATCGCGGAAGTCATGAGTCGTCCGTGTCCGGCGATGTAGGTTGGGGGGCGTGGGGCAGGGGCTTTGGGGCCGGTGCCATCGCGGGCTTCATTGTATTTTACGATGATCCAATCTTGGTATTCTTTGATGGTTTTGAAGGAATGGACTTTTTCGATGATGTCTTCGAGAGGTCCAATGTAGCGACCGTGGAGGTAGAGGTTTGCCATGTCCTCGATTCGTTGTGGGGATTCGGGGTCTTCGAGGACGAGGGTGATCAAGGAATCCCAGATTTGTTCGGCGCTCATTCGTTCGATGGGGCGTCCCAAGAGCCCGTGGAAGGAGGTCGCCTTGTCCGGGGCGGATTTTGCGGCGAAGGCCTTGGTCAGCATGAGGGTTTGCTGGAAGGCGCGGAGGTCGTAGTGGTATTTCCTGATCAGTTGTACGAGGCCGCTGCTAAGGGGGCCGGTGACGGGATCTTTGGGGTCGAGAAATTCTTGGTTGTCATCTTGGTGGAGGGCCGCGCCCATCACTCGGAGCCACATGCGGGCGGCGATGGAACCGGCGAAGGTGGGGTTCTCGTCGGCCACGACCCAGGCCGCGAATTGTTCGAGGCTATCGGGGGTTTGTTTTTTTGGATTGAGGCGCACCTTTCCGCCGAAGGGGCTCCGGCCTTCCACCAATTCGCCGGGATCGCCGTCGGCGTATTGGTAATCATCGGGGAGCTTGATGCGGCCGGTGCCCTTCTTGGCTTCGATGCCGCTGGCGGCGTATTGGCCGATCGCGTCGCTGAAGAAGTGGAGGTGATGCAGGCCGGGGGCATTGTATTCCTTTTCGGAGGACATGTTGACGAAGAGTCCTCTCCCTTTGAGGAAGTCGAGGCGGCCGAGGTTGCTTTTGCCGTGGGTGAAGGCGGCGAGATTGTAGAAGTCGATGCGTTCCCATCTCGAGCCGGGGTCGTCGTGGCATTGGGCGCACTCCATTCTGATTCCCAAGAAGGCCCGCAGGGTGTTGGCGGAGTTGTCGAGGGGCATGCCGATGTCGCGGGTATAGTAGTGGGAGGCTCCCGAGCCGGTCCATCCGTTGCCACGGGCCGAGAGCAATTCCCGGGTCATGGCTTTCCAGCTTTTATTGTCGCGGACGGCTTGCCGGGTCCATTTGATGAGGGGGGCGTTGGAGCTGAAGTATCCTCCTTGCAGTTTCACCCCGTCGAGTCGCAAGTGGTCGTAGAGCCAGTTGTTCATGTGGCTTTGATAGCCTTTCGATTGATAGAGCCGGGAGGCGAGGTGATGGCGTTTGTCTGCGGCGGGATCGTTGCTGAATTCCTGGATCTCGGCGAGGGTGGGGATGCGTCCGATGGCGACGAGCGAGGCGCGCCGGAGGAAGGTGGCATCATCGACGGGAGCGGGTGCGCTTTGCTTGGTGCTTTGGAGCACGGAGCTGATGAGCGTGTCGAGTTGCGCGGCTTCTTTGGCCATGTCCTTTGGGGTGATCTCGGCAGCAGGAAGGGCGAGGGCCAGGAGCAGGGCTCCGAGAGCCGCGCGGTAGGCCTTAGACAGAAAGCGAATCATATTTGGGGAATACGAGAATGCCGCGCCAGAGTTTTCATGATTGGGAAATTGAGTGAGGGGAGGCTGAGGATGGGGTCTTTTCTTTTGCCGCTTGGATCGCGGCATCTTCCCGCCAATTCACATTTTACAAGCAAGTTTGCAGGCAAAAGTCGGAGGTTTCACAAGCTTGGCCGAGTCCGCTCAAAACGCGGAAACAGAGAGGGAGGCGACTGTTTCCGACGCCGTCACTCCTCCGGTCCCGGTCTCGCCGGTCTGGGTCACAGTCCATCCTGATCCGATCAGTGCGACATCGGGTCGAAGGTGAGGGTCGTGTCACAGTTCAGTGGGTCCACTGAACAAAAAGAGGAAAGCACCGACCGAAATTCCTGTGCCTGTAGAGGTCGTGCTGTTCGAATTTCAACCGATCTTGAATATGGGGGGATTTGAAAGGCGAGGAATCGTCGGACTGTAAGGAAATGCTGGGATTGCGCTCAATCCCAGCAACCGATGAAGGACATTTTAAAAACGACTTTGGCGACCTGGTTCGTCGCGATCACTTGTGCTTCCGGCGCGCCGGTGAATCTTTTCGACGGCAAGACTT
>JBLHUR010000231.1:0-5811 GCA_047629805.1 Akkermansiaceae bacterium
ACCCGCAAAATCACGCTTACCTTCCCCCCGTGCGGTTTTACCTCCTCATCCTTGTCTTTTGCTGTGGCCTCCCGAGTCAGGCTGCGACTTGGGCGCAGATCCAGCAATCACCCGACTACCTTACGGCCAAGAAACACCTCGCCGACTTTTTCCCCGATCAAGCCATCCCGCCAATCCAAGCTCTTCTCGTCCAGCCAGACCTCGACCAAACGGCCAAGGCTTCCCTCCTTTCACTTCTCGGAGAAGCACAGGTCAGAGCCGCCTTGGATGCAGAAGATCCGCTGAGATCCCTCCTTCTCACCGACGCCCTCAAGACCCTCGACGACCGCTCCCTCCGTGAATTCAGCCCGGCCCATCTCTGGAGAAGCCATGCGCTCTCCAACCTCGGCCGACTTCGCGACGCCATCGGTGAGCTCGAACGCATCGATCGCCGTAACATGATGGATCAGGCCAACTTACAAATGGCTTCTCTTCTCATCACCATCGGCGACGCCCCCGGAGCAAAAAGCAAACTCACCCCGCTTCTCAAATCGCAAGACCCCGCTCTTGTGAAAAGTGCGACCCTCCACTTAATCTCCGTCGCGCTCTCCCAAGAGGAACTTAAAGAAGCGGACCGATTCCTCACGACCTATAAGCCAGAAAACCCAAATGAGGAGGGATTGCAACGCTACCTCACCGGACGACTCCAATTGGCCCGTGGCGAAAGACTCCAAGCCGGCGGAACTTTTCAAAATCTCACCACTTCGCCAGAGATTGCCAAGTTCCTCCCTTCGAAAATTTTTCACGAAGCGACCCTCGCTCTCGCCGACAGTCTCGCTCTCGAAAACAACGAAGAAGCCGGAGTCACTTCTCTCCTTCAGACTCTCGAAAAATACCCCGACTCACCTCGCCTAGAAAGCATCTTTGCCCGCTTCGAAGCCTGGTCTCCTAAAATCGAAACCGCTTCTCTCATCACCAAACTCGAAAACTGGGTTCCTAAAACCGAGCCCTACTTTCGTAATTTTCCAGACGGCCTCGCCGTGACCACCACTCAAGCCATCCCTCCACTCCGCTCACTTTATGCTCTCGAATTTATCGCGACCATGAACTTACAATCCGAAGAACCCACGGTCCGGGCAGAAGGCGTCCAGCAAATGGAGCAACTCCAGCTCGCCGGCCGTATCGACTCCCCCTTGATCCACCGCTCACTTCTGACTCTCGGCATGGCTCACATGAAGGAGGGAAATTACCAAGGTGCGCTCACTCTTTTTAATCTGCTCGATGAAAGCAGCAGGTCCCCCATCATCAAAGCCTACGCCCGCGCCCTCGCCGGCCAGGCCTTCTTCGCCATCGATCAACCCGCCGAAGCCAGCACCGCATTTCTGGAAGCTAGGAGAATCGCCACTCGTGAAGGTGAAGCCAAGCTCCGCGCCGTCAGCGAACTCAATGCCGCCATCACCCTCCTCGCCACCACTCGCTCAAAGGACCTCGATGAGATGACCACTAGTCTCAAAAGCCCCGAAGCCAAATCTTTCCTCATCCTCGAGCGCGGGCTTTTCCTCAGCACTAAAAACGATCCCGCCGCCCGCGATCTCCTCGCCAGCTTCATCGCCGATTTTCCAAACAGTCCCCGCAAGGATGAAGCGACTCTTTCTCTTGCTGAAAGCGCCGTTTTTGCCGAGCCCTCCGAGCCCGAACTCATCGAACTCGCCAGAGGTCAGGTCCCTTATCTTAAGTTCGATCTTGAAACCCAGCCTCTTCTCGAAGCGCGCCGCATCCTCGTTCTCCTCACCCTTGAAATCGGGCAAGACCAAGCAGAGAACTTTCTCACCAAAGCCCCCGATCACCCACTCGCTCCCCGCATCCTTTTCCGTCTTGGACAAACGCAGCGCTCGGTCGATCCCATCGGCAAGGCCTACAATACTTTCGAGAAAGTTTTGACCCAATATCCCGAGAGCGAATTCGCCGATGCCGCCCGCTACCTCAGCGCCCGTTCCGCTGCCTCTTCCGGAACCGAGACCGCCCAGCAAGATGCGATCGTCCGCTTCGGTGAACTCATCGCAGGAAAAGGAGTCCTTGCCAATGAAGCCACCATTTCGCTCGCCAGCCTGCTCATTGATCGCGAGCAACAAAAAGACGCTCTCGACGACATAAAAAGCTCACTCGAAACAGCAAAACTCACGAGCAACGACCGCCGCCGCCTCCTGATTCTGGGTGCCGATGCGTTGGGCCAACTAGGCCGCCTCGAGGACGCCCTCGATTACTATGAGATCCTTTTGAGGATCAAAGACATCCCCATCTCCACTCGTAATCGAGCCAGCTTTCAAAGAGGAGCCGCCCTTGAAAGACTCGATCGTAAAGCCGAAGCTCTTGAATGCTACCTCTCCGTCGTCAACCGCGACTTCGACCCGGTTAAAACGACGAGCCTCGAATGGAAGTGGTTTGATAAGTGCGGCATCGAAGGAGCCCTCGCCCTCCTCGAACGCGAAAAACGCTACCGCGCGTTCATCAGCCTCGCTGAAAAATTAGGAAAAAGCGGAAGCCCTCGCTCCAAAGAGGCCCGCGAAAGCGCCGAACGAATCGGCCTCGATCAACGAATCTGGCGAGGCCGCTAAGCCCGCTCGATGAAAGATTCTTTGGGCTGATAAAAGGACATCTCTCCCGATCTACCGTCGATCAACATCGTCACTCCTTCGGCAGCACCAAACATCGATTGATCGTCAGGACACTCTGCGGGAACCGGAACCCCGTCCTTGATTGTCTTACTCACCGCAAACCTCTCCTCGCCCAGGTATGCGACCGGAAGCCACGGCATCGCTCCTCCAAAGGTTTTCCTGATGTTCACCTTCACGATGACCCTCCCCCATTTTCCACTTTCGGGCAAAAACCAAAGCGTGAAACCTTCGACAGCGTATAGACCATCACATCCACTTTCCCCGGCTAGGCTAATTTCTAAGCGCCAAAACTGATCTTTTAGAGGATCGTATCCGGGTGGCAAAGTCCCCACGATCTGGTATTCCAGCTTTTGCGAATCCAGAACAACCACGCGATACCCCCCGGGCAACTTCGCCACTCCCAAATATTTGCTAGGATCGACAAACTGAAGGTTGGAGGTCCCAAAATTCTTCTCATTGAAGCAAGCGTGACCAAGGGAGAGTCTCGGAACAATCCTATAGACAGTTCTCCTCGACAGCGTCGAGCGGACGCCAAATTACCACTTTTATCCTTTAGCTCAGATCCCTTAAGCGGTATCTCCGTTCACTTCCTTCGATCGTCTTATGTCGCAAACCGTTACTCCTCCTCTCCCGGACTCCGCTTCTGATATTCGCAACGCCGTCATCCGCCTTGCCGGAAACTCCCAGGATGGCATTCAATCCATCGGTGCCTTTCTTGGCCAACTGGCTGGCTCCACCGCTCAGGAGGTCATGACTTACATGACCATTCCCAGCACGATCTCGGGCGGTCCTTCCATTTTCCAAGTCCACCTCGGCTCCGGCGAAGTCCTCCATCCAGGAGACCAAGCCGATACCCTCGTTGCTTTCTACCAACACTCCTACGACGACCATCTCCACACCGTCAAGGACGGTGGTATTTGTTTCTACGACCGTGATGAAGTCGAGGAAGTGAAAGACGAACGTGGCATCATTCACATCGGAGTTCCTTTCACTTCTGCCACCATCGAAGCGATCGGTGGTAGCGCCAAGTCACGTGGTAAAAACATCTTCGTCCTCGGCCTTCTCTGCGCCGTCTATCAACTCGACCGTGAACGCCTCTCCAAAATCATGGCGCGCAAGTTCGGAGGCAAATCGGAGGACATCCTCCGCAACGCCATGCTCGCCTTCGATGCAGGCTACGCTTGGCCTGTTCATGACATCGAACACATGCCCATGGCACCTGGTGAGAATGAGGGTGACAAACGGATTTCCACCGATGGAAATATGATGCTCGCCCTTGGCCTCATTGCCGGCGGAGTCCGCTTCGGAGCCGGCTATCCCATCACGCCCTGGACCACCATCATGGAATTCCTTCGCTCTGAGCTCCCCAAGTATAACGGCATGTTCATTCAGTGCGAAGATGAGCTCGCCGCCGTCTCACTCGCCCTCGGTGCCGCCTACTCCGGACATCTCGCCATCACCGGATCTTCCGGCCCCGGTCTCGCTTTGAAATCCGAAGCCCTCGGATACGCCAGCATGGCCGAACTCCCCGTCATCGTCGTCAACATCCAACGCGGCGGCCCTTCCACCGGCCTCCCGACTTCGGTCGAACAATCCGACCTCATGCAGGCCATTTACGGATCCCACGGCGATGCTCCACGCATCGTTCTCGCCCCTAAAAATGTCGAAGACTGCTTCTACACCGCCCTGGAAGCCTGCCGCCTCGCCCGCAAATATTCCACGCCCGTTTTCATCCTTTCCGATCAAGCCATCGCAACCCGCTTGGAAGCCTTCCAGGAACCCGACCTCGAAGAACATTGGGAAGAGCCAACCCTCGACCTCTCCGAACGCGGCGCAGATTTTAAACCTTACCCGCTCGACAAAGTCACCCGCCATTCTCCTCCCGGATCGCGTTCGTCTGAAGGAAAATATCCCGTCGTCACCGGTTTGGAGCACGATGAATGGGGCCACCCTTCCGGCAATCCGGACAACCACCAAAAGATGACCGAGAAGCGGCGAAACAAACTCGTCGCCCTCGCCGAATCACTGCCCACTCCCACCGTCCACGGAGCCGAAGAAGGCTCCCTCCTCATCGTAGGTTGGGGTTCCACTTACGGTCCCATCAAGGAAGCGACCGAGCGCCTGAATACCAACGACCAAAAAGTCGGCTCCATCAACATTCGCCACGTCCACCCCCTGCCAAACGGCCTCGGTGAACTCTTCGAAAAATACGATCACGTTCTCGTCCCGGAAATGAATGACTCCGGCATGTATGGCTATGGCCAGCTCGCCACTCTCCTGCGGGCCAAAACCTGTAATCCCGCCATCCAATCAATCAACAAGGTCCAAGGTATCAGTTTCCGCGTTTTGGAAATCACCGAGGCTTCTGAAGCCCTGATCGCAGGGGCAGCCCTATGATAGAGTTCACGGCTGAAATTCGAGTCCAAGTCTTAAAACACAACCTCCGACATCCCTCCCACGGCCTTCGCCGAAAATTCTAATCTCTCTTCATCATGTCCGATACCACTTCTGCCGCCCCAACCGAAAAGCTCACCAAAAAGCAACTCAAAGCCGACAAACCAACTTGGTGTCCGGCTTGTGGTGACTTTGCCGTTCTCGCCTCATTTTTTAATGTCGTCCAAAAGCTCGGGATCCCACACGAAAAGATCGTCTGCGTTGCCGGCATCGGTTGTTCATCGCGCTTCCCCTACTTCGTGAACACGCACGGCATTCACTTCATTCACGGTCGGGCTCTCCCCCTTGCCACCGGGATTTCGCTTTCCCGTCCCGACCTGCACGTCTTCGTCTTCGGAGGAGATGGCGACGGCTTCTCCATCGGCGGCAACCACCTCAACCACGCTGCTCGGAAGAACGTCAACCTCTCCTATGTCGTGATGGACAACTTCGTTTACGGTTTGACCAAAAACCAAACCTCTCCGACCACGCCCATCGGTCGCAAGTCCAAGACCGATCCCCGTGGTGCCATTGATCGTCCTATTAATCCCATGTCCCAGTTGGTTTCCAGCGGAGCCACCTTCATCGCCCGCACCCATGCGGCCCAAGTGAAGCACATGAACGAGATGTTTGAGCGCGCCATTCTCCACCCCGGTTTTGCCGTCGTAGAAACCCTCTCCGAGTGCACGATGTTTTATCCAGGTGCCTTCGACAATGGAAACCC
>JBLHUR010000232.1:0-5779 GCA_047629805.1 Akkermansiaceae bacterium
GTTTCCGAGACATCTACCACGATACTTTTTGAAAAGGACAGAACTGCTTTGCTGGCCGACACACTGACGGCTCCGGGGCAGGCTACTCATGTCGCAATCCCTTTTTTCTCTGCGATGACGAAGGCGACCGGCTGTTGGGCCTCGGTCGCTTTTTTTTGCGCCTCCTCAAGTTGCGCGAGATTGTGGGACCCTTTGGGAATGTCAAAAGCCCCGGCCATCGAGCCGAGAGTTACGGTGAGTGCTAGAAGGAGTTTCATTGATGAACGAGACGATACGATGACTTCCGCCGAGGGCAAGCTCGCGGTTTTTAGCGGGTGGCACTTGGAATGCTTCCCATCTCTTCTAAGCTCCCACCTGTATGATTCTCGCTGCCTCTAATGAAGTCGCTCCCGTCGTGGCCCTCCTCGGGATGGTTCTCGGGAGCGTGATTGTCGTCTCCCTTCTTTTGGTGAAGGCGCGGCAATCTCTTCTGGTCGGTTACTTTTTGTGCGGTCTGGTTCTGGCAAATACGGGCGCGACCTCCTTACTTGGGGAATCGCCGGGAGAGGCCATCGACATGCTTGCTGAGTTGGGAGTGGTCCTTCTCATGTTCACCCTTGGGATCGAGTTTTCCCTACGGGAGTTACTCCATCTTAAAAAAGTCGTCCTCGGTGGGGGTGGAGCTCAGATGTTGGGCACCACCATTGTGGGGATGGCGGTGGGCTGGGCCTTTGGTCTTCAAGGGGCCGGGCTCTTGGTGGTTGGTTTTGCGATGGCCTTGTCCTCGACTGCGGTGAGCATCAAGTCTTTCCAAGACATGGGGCAGCCAGATTCTCCGGGCGCGCGAATGGCTCTGGGCGTGGCCATCTTTCAGGACCTGGCGGTCATTATCTTTATGGTGCTTTTGCCATCTCTGGTCGGCGAAGACGCGGGTGGCATGGGGCCCATCTTTTTGGCTCTGGGAAAGGGCGTCATCTTCTTGGCCTTGTGTTGGGTGATGAGTATTTATGTCGTGCCTCATCTTCTTCATGCCGTGGCCACTTCGCGCAGTCGTGAACTCTTCACGGTCACGGTGGTGGGGCTCTGCGCGATCATCGCGTGGGGGGCAAATTGGTTTGGTCTCAGCCTCGCGCTCGGGGCCTTTGCAGGTGGCTTGGTGGTGAGTGAATCCATCTATTCTCACAAGGTTCTCGCGGATGTTCTTCCGTTCAAGGACCTCTTCTTGACGGTGTTCTTCGTCTCGGTGGGCCTGCTCATCGATCTGGAGCAAGTTCTCGAGTCCTGGTGGATTATTGGTCTGGGAGTGCTGGGGATCTTGGTAGTGAAAGGCTGTATCATCACTCTGATCGCCAAGCATCTGGGTCTTCGCTTGCGACAGGCTCTGATCGCGGGCGCGGCTCTTGCCAGTAGTGGAGAATTTTCACTCGTTCTTCTGGCTCGCGCTTCTGATCTGGGTGGTATTGCTCCTGAGGTCGAACAGGTCCTTCTCGCATGCACCGCGATTTCCATGGCCCTCGTGCCAACTTTGATGCGTGGAGCTGCTCCGCTTTCCAAGGTGATGGAAAGATGGCCCATCTTTCACCATCGGGAATCGCGGAATGAATTCAAGGAGGGCGCGAAGGTCGAGGTCCTTAGCGATCATGTCGTGATCTGCGGATACGGTCCGGTGGGGCTTGCTTTGCACGAAGCGATGGATCGACTTTCGGTTCCAGTGGTCGTGATTGAAATGAATGCCACGACGGTGCGGGATCTCCATAAAAGAGGTGTGCAAGTGCTCTTCGCGGACGCCACGAATCCGCAGACGATGGCACTCGCGCGGGTGGCGGAGGCGCGAGCGATTGCCTTCACCTTTCCTGAACCTCTCCTCGCCATCGAGGGCGTGAGAGCGGCTCGTGGTTTCAATCCCGGCATCGTCACTTTTGCCCGGGCCAAGTTTGCCAACGGAGTGGAGCTACTTCAGAAGGAAGGCGTTCACCACATCTTCCATGACGAAGTCACGAGCGGTCAGGCCATGGTCTCGGCAGTGCTGGGATGTTACGCGGTGGAGGAGTAGGCAGAAGAGGGGACGAAAATCCGATTTGCATCGATGATGCTGGAGGTTAGATTTTTTAGGAATGGAGATATTTTGGGCAGACTATGGTTCCGTCCTCGCCTGCGCCTACTTTCGGGACTCGGCAAAAGCTCCGCTCCGCCGGAGAAACCTCGTGCTCCTGGTGCCGGTCTTGTTTGTGATCGGTTCGCTTTCACATTCCTGAGTTGCGAATGCCATTCGGCTCAGAGCCTCTCCTACGCTATGCAAACTTCTTTGTAAGGCTGAGTGTCGATGAACACCAATGACACTCTGCGAATGCTTCCCGCTTTTCAGATTCGTTCAACTGGGCTTCAATCCCGGCATGGCGACAATCGGAACTCCATTTACGGCGACGGCGAAAAAGGTCCTTCTTTGCGGCTCGGGTGAGCTGGGCAAGGAGGTGGTGATTGAACTGCAACGCTACGGCGTGGAGGTCATTGCGTGTGATGCTTATGCAAATGCCCCGGCGATGCAGGTGGCGGATCGGGCTCATGTTTTTTCGATGTTGGATGGCGCGGCGTTGCGTCGGGTCATCGAGGAGGAGAAGCCGGACTTTGTGGTGCCGGAGGTGGAGGCGATTGCGACGGATACTTTGGCGGAGATTGAAGCTGAGGGATTGGCGACGATCATCCCGACGGCGCGGGCGACGCAGTTGACGATGAACCGCGAGGGGATTCGGCGAATGGCGGCTGAGGAATTGGGGTGTTTGACTTCGCCTTACCGCTTTGCGGGAACACTCGTGGATTATCAGGAAGCCGTTGCGGAAATCGGCCTTCCTTGTGTCGTGAAGCCGATCATGTCGTCGTCCGGGAAAGGGCAAACGACTTTGAAAACCGAGGCGGATATTTTGCCGGCTTGGGAGTATGCCCAGGAGGGTGGACGTGCGGGCGCGGGCAAGGTCATCGTCGAGGGTTTTGTGGAGTTTGATTATGAAATCACCTTGCTTACGATTCGTCATATTGGTGGGACTTCATTTTGCGATCCCATCGGCCACATCCAGGTGGATGGCGATTACCGTGAGTCCTGGCAACCCCAGCCGATGACGAATGCGGCGCTGAAAAGTGCGCAGGAGATGGCGGCCAAGGTGACCGATAACCTGGGCGGTCGCGGGGTCTTTGGGGTGGAGCTTTTTGTGAAGGGTGACGAGGTCATTTTCTCGGAGGTTTCTCCCCGTCCGCACGACACCGGAATGGTTACGATGATCTCGCAAGACTTGAGTCAATTCGCGCTGCATGCCCGAGCGATTCTGGGACTACCAATTCCGAATATTCACAATCACGGACCTTCGGCTTCGAGTGCGCATGTCGTGGAGGGTCACTCGACTCAGGTGCGCTTTTCGAATCTGGAGCAGGCTCTTGCGGAGCCGGATACGCAGTTGCGTCTGTTCGGGAAACCGGAGGTGGCGGGGAAGCGTCGGATGGCGGTGGGACTTGGACGGGCTGCTGATATTGAGCAAGCCCGCGCGAAGGCGCGAGGTGTGATTTCGGCACTTGAAACTCACCTTTAAGACAATGGTGGAAGTCATCGGCTTCGGACTTGCGGGCGCGTGTCTAGCTTTGCAATTCCAGCGCGCGGGGCATCAGGTGCGAGTGGTCGATGATGGCCGGGAGGGGAGTTCACATATCGCGGCTGGATTGGTGAATCCGGTGGCGGGGCGGAATTTTGAGCCGAGCTGGGAGGTGGAGGAGGCTTGGGAGGTGGCCTTGCCATTCTATCAAGACTTGGGAGAGGGGCTTTTTAAAGCGGTGCCGATTGTGCGACTTTGGCGGGATGAAAAAGATCGCGAAAAGTTCGACCGCAAACGTGAGCTGCTGGAGCGATGGATAGTGAAGGTGGACGACGAGGGCGTGACTTGGAAAGGTGGAGGTTGGTTGGATTGTCCGCGCTTTTTGGAGGTGGCGCGGGAGGAGTTTTTGAAGGCGGGAGGAGAGTGGGCGGATACGCCGAAAGGAGGGGCGCAAATCTGGTGTGCGGGTGCCGCGGGATTGCTACGGGGGGATTTTTCCGACGTGGTTCATCGCAGCGCCAAGGGCGAGATTTTGACGGTGAAGATCGCGGGTTGGGATGAAGAACGGATTTTGAATCGGAACGGGTGGGTTATTCCAATTGGCGATCGCCACTTCCGGGTGGGTGCGACTTTTGATTGGGATAATTTGACTTCAGGGCCGACGGCCGAGGGGCGAGCGAAGGTTGAGGCTTTGTTACGGACCTTTACGGATCGGGACTACGAGGTGACGGATCATGTCGCGGGGATCCGCCCGATTATTAACCGGAGTCAACCGGTGCTGCGATTTCAGGAAGGGAAGGGCTGGATGGTGAACGGGTTGGGATCGAAGGGAGTGATCTACGCACCGAGAGTGGGCTTGGAGATGGTGGAGAAAGTCTTACTCGAAGGGATTGAGGAAGCTGACGCCGGTTGTTGAAATGTCTTTGACATTTCTGGTGACGAGGGTGAGTCCTGACTCGAGGGCGGTGGCGGCGAGGAAGCCGTCGATGTAGGGAATGGGGTCTCCGGAATTCAGGATGCCCCAGCGATTTGCGATGGCGGGGGAGATGGGGAGGATGCGATCTTGGAAGCCGAGGGTGAGCCCTTCGAGCCAGCGTTCGAGATGCGCGGATGTTATAGGATCGCGGCGGCGGAGATTCTCGATTCCGCATCGAATTTCGGCTAGGACGAGGACGCTGAGCCAGGTGGAATTTGGGGAGAGACTTTGATGCCATGTGGTGACTTTCGGGTGGCATCGAGAGCCTTTACGGAGTTCGGAGACGACGTTGGTGTCGAGGAGGTATCCGGTCATGACAGGTCGATGGCGCGTTCCGAGGGATGGTTTCGGTTAGGGAGGAGGAGTTCGAGGTCCTCTTGGGGATTGGAGACGAGGTATTGCTCGAGAGTTAACGGACCGTCCTCGGCTGAGACGCCGGTGAGGGCTTCACGAAGGATGAGACGGTGTTCTTCTTCGACGGAACGACCGGTGGTGGCGGCGCGCTTTTTGAGGAGCGCGACGAGGTTGCTATCGATTTTTCTGACGAGGAGTTGAGCCACCCCAGGAGTGTGATAGCGGTGATAGCACTTGTCAAGTTGGAGGGGCTAGGGGAGGTAGTTTAAAACTGCGATGGAAAGACTTGAGGTGATCGCTCGCCTGGGGCAGGCGTCCGGGGAACCTTCGCTGCTTCACTATATGGTTGGAAAGACGACTTTTTTTCCAAAAGACCTGATTTGGGAAGGGCTTCGACTGAGGGTTTGGAGTGACGAGGAATTGGGGATACTGCAAGACAGATTTGGAAAGTGGAACCTGAGGAAGTGGTGCTTTCGACACTCGTCGCGAGGCGCAGAACACTCCCCGCTGAGACCATGTCGTCCGCGTCAAAAGCACAGCTAAGCGACTCCCTTTCTCGCGCTGCGTCTCCTGCCGTAGGCAGGCAACGGTAGTTGAAAGTTGCACTTTTGGTACCCGCCGCGAGGATTTTTCTAGTCGTGGCGGAGGATGGTGACGGGGTCTTTTGTCAGGGCGTAGAGGGTGGGGAGCCAGGCGGCGGCGGCGCTGGCTAGCGGGATGAGGAGCCAGGTGATGGGGGGAAGATGGAAGGCGGTGGCTTTTGAGATGAGGAAGACGAGGGCGGTGGCGAGGAGGCCGATGAGGGCGGCGCGGGCGAGGAGGAGGGTGGCGATTTTTAGGTGGCTGACCCCGATGGCGCGGAGGGTTCCGATTTCGGGGAGTCGTTCACGGA
>JBLHUR010000233.1:0-5775 GCA_047629805.1 Akkermansiaceae bacterium
GAAAAAAGGAGCATCCGTCATACCCTTGTCTGCTCGGGTCACCCCGTTGGGAGATTCCTCTCTAAAAGACTTCTATCGACGACGGCGTGCTGCGAGCGACAGGAGACCAAGAGCAGAAAGGATCACGGCAGTTGGCTCGGGGACCGCCGCAACAGTTCCATTGATTGAAAGATTATCAATTCCAGTGTGATTCCCGGTCTCGTCGTCCCCGGAATAATCACCCCCCTTGATTTCAAGGGTGTATGTGCCAAGAGCAATGAGATCAACGGGTGTTGGGAAGGTCATTGTCACAACTGGAATTCCTCCGGTCCCATTAGGAGACAAAGTATCCAATACCTCAACCGAACCGACGACAGCATCGCTTGGATCCTTTAGGGTCAGGGTGAAATCAGAACCTCGAACCACGTTCTGATTCTGACCACCATTGATCGACCAATAATCAAAAGTAACATCCGTCAAACTCACCGTGCTCCCAGAAGCGACAGTTAGATTCAAGCTTGTAGTCCAGAAGGTGTTGCCATTTCCAGTATTTATTCCGGGGACAAACATATCCTGAACCAAAGCATTGCCATTGAAAATCGCCTGTGAGCTGGCAGCTGCGTTAAAAGCGGCCATATCACCGGGATCATCGAGACCGTTGGTTGTCCAATTAAGGCTTGAAGCGACATTGGCGGAAGGAAGAGTCCGACCATCAAAGTTGGTCGAAGCCAAGACAGCGGCACTTGCGGAACCGCAAAGGACTACAAGAGAGGAGATTGCGAGGTTTTTAAGAGATTTCATGGCGAGTGGCAGTTTGGTAACAGATGGCACGCCCAAACTCCAGATTCAATTCCAACGACGTGTAAGATTCGCCTACCCCAAGTAAGGGTAAGTGTCACCGATCACAAAGCTCCCCCCAGAGTCGCATTATCTTGAAGACTCTCTCTCTGGTTTACCTCACCTCCAAAACAGGTAAAGTTATGGCCTCTTTATGAAGCTGAATGCCAACACCGACTTTCTCTACCGCACCCTCATCTACGTCGCCCTCCATCCCGGGCGACTCATCACCGCGCGTGAGATTGCCGAAGCTTACGGCCTCTCGCAAAACCACATCGCGAAAGTCTGTCAGGATCTCATTCGCCACGCATTCCTGTCCTCCCGTCAAGGTCGCGGTGGAGGGGTGCAACTGGCGCGCGAGGCCGACACCATCCTGTTGGGTGAACTCCTCTATCTAGGCGAGACGAAGCCAAAGGTCATCAATTGTGAAACGGGAATTGGAGGAGCCTGCCGCATCGCTCCCGCCTGCCGACTCAAAGGAATCTTTGCCCAAGCCCAACAAGCTTTTCTCGACGTCATGAATTCTCACACCCTCGCGGAAGTGATCGCACAGCCCCAGCTCCTCTCCCTCTTCGACCCCGCTGATTCCAAGTGACCTCTCTCCCCATTCTCTTTCAAGACGAGTGGCTCGTCGCCATCGACAAACCCGCCGGCCAACTCGTCCACCCCTCCGATCACCCAAAACCGGACGACCTCGTCGCGATGAAAATTCTCCGCGATCAAATCGGCCAAAATATTCACGTCATTCACCGACTTGATCAGCCGACCTCGGGCGTCGTCCTCTTCGCCCTCGACAAATACCCCGCCAAAAAACTACGCCAAGCCTTCGAAAAACGTCACGTTGAAAAAACCTACCTCGCCATCGTCCACGGACACCCCACCCGTCCATCGTGGGACTGCGATCTCTCGCTTCGCAAATCCGAAGACGCTCCGGAAAAACCCGCTTTCACTGCATTTAAAACCCTCTCCCATCTCGCTCACGACCTCACCTTGATCGAGGCCAAACCCCACAGCGGCCGCTTTCACCAAATCCGCCGCCATCTCCTCCACTGCGGTCACCCCATCGTCGGCGACTTCCGCTATCTGGACGAAGCAGACTGCCACCTCCTCGGGGAAAAACTCGGCATCGGCACCCGCATGCTCTTGCAAGCGAAGTCCCTCACCTTGATTCATCCCGTCACCAAAGAACCACTGACCATTGCAGCCCCCACCGATCTTCTCATCGAAAGACTGGCAAAAAAATGACCCGCCCCTTCTTCAGGAACGAGTCACACACACAATGAGTGAGCTTAAAAAACTTACTCAGAAGCAGGAAGAATTACCGAGTCGATGACGTGGATCACGCCATTGGTGCCGACGATGTCGGTCTTCACGATGTTCGCCTTGTCGATCGTCACCTTGCCGTCAGCAACGGCAAGAGTAACCTCAGCTCCGTTGAGGGTTTTGACCTTGCCAGCTTTGACATCGGCAGCCATCACCTTACCAGCGACGACGTGATACTTGAGGATCCCGGCAAGCTTCCCTTTGTTCTCAGGCTTGAGAAGAGTTGCGACGGTTCCTTCGGGCAGCTTTTCAAAAGCGGCATTCGTCGGAGCAAAGATGGTGAAGGGGCCTTTTCCCGAGAGAGCCTCGGCGAGACCGGCAGCCTTCACTGCGGCGACAAGAGTTGAGAAGTCTTTATTCCCAATAGCGATTTCAACAACGCTTTTTTCAGCCTTCTTGGCTTCCTTGTGATGATCTGCTTGCGCTGTCATTGGAAGAAGCAAAGCTGCAGTAGCGAAGAGTGCGGTAGTAATTTTCATAGTAATAGTCTTTCTAGTTTGGTTTTTCGTTAAGTGCCGAGTTTTTCTCGACTCTCAAACTGACCACCGCTTTTTAATTTCGCATCCGAAATTTTTCGAACTAGCATTTTCGCTTGCAGGATAAAAAGACGCTCTTAGTTTGCTCATCCATGTTTCAACTTAGGCAAAACCCACAGTCCCTAAACCTAGCTCATTCCAGTCATTACCGCCCTTTCAATTCTCAATCTTCCTGCAGAAGACATTCTAAACGTGGATAACGATAACTTCTTTGGCTGAACCTTTACCCATGAGCCCTCGGTCGCGCTGAAAGCCCGCGAGTTCTTCGTCGTCGAAGACCTCGGCGTTCCCACTGAATAGCACCGATTTTTAAATCTTCCAAGGCAGCCTGCAGAACGCGTTTCGTTCGACAGGCTGCCTTTTTTATTTCGGATTCGTGCCTGAAGATCAAATCCAGAAGCTTCAATTATCCACTTAGTGATTTGCGAAGCGCTCCATTCGTAGTGAGATGTCCTCCGCACAATGGACTTTCACTTTCTAAACACCCTCGTCCTCGCCGAGGCAAACACCGGACGCCTCATCGGCACGCTCATTGCAGCGATCGCGCTCATCCTCATCCTGATTCTAAAATTCAGGGTCCAAGCCTTCATCGCCCTTCTCCTCGCCAGCATCTTCGTCGGCTTGGCGTCCGGCACGATGTATATGACCGACATCGGTCAAACCATCGTCGATGGGATGGGCTCCAGCCTCGGCTTCATCGCCACCATTGTCGGAGTCGGCGCTATCTTCGGAGCCATGATCGAGCACTGCGGCGGGGCCCAAAGCCTCGCCAATGGCATGCTCCGCATCACCGGAGAAAAACGCGCCACCTGGGCCATGCTCTTCACCGGCTTCCTCATCTCAATTCCCGTCTTTCTCGATGTCGCTCTCGTCATCCTCGCCCCCATCATCTACGCCCTTGCCCGCCGCAGTGGCAAATCCCTCACCGTCTACGGCATGCCCCTTCTCGCCGGAATGATGGTCACCCACTCCTTCGTCCCACCCACCCCCGGCCCCACCTGGGTCGCCTACACCCTCGGCATCCCCATCGGCACCGTCATTGTTTACAGTCTCATCGTCGGCGTCCCCACCGCCATCATCTCGGGCATCTTCTTCGGCGGCCGCGTCGCCAAAACCATCCACATTGACCCGCCGGAACTCGAAGTCGAAGAAGAGAAAAACCCTCCCTCATTCGGGATGATCGCCGCCATCCTCCTCCTCCCCATCGTCCTCATCGTGGCAGGATCCCTCGTCGAACAATCCGTAGGGGCAGCCCTCCCCGCGGGTCTCGAAAAAGGCGACCGCACCAACATGCTCCGCGACCTCCTAGGCGACGCCCCCATGTGGCAGCAAACCATCTCCTTCCTCGGACACCCCATCATTGCCCTCCTCCTCGTCACCTGCCTCAGCCTCTGGCTCCTCGGCACCAAACGCGGAGCCTCCCGCGAAGTCCTCATGGACATCTCCACCCGTGCCCTCGGACCTGCTGGCATTATCATCCTCATCACCGGAGCCGGTGGCGTTTTTAAAGGCATGCTCGGAGCGTCAGGAGTCGGCCAAGCTCTCGCAAATTCCGTCGAGGGCCTCGGCATCTCGGTTCTTTTCATTGCCTTCTTCTTCTCGGCAATTTCACGGATCGCCCAAGGATCCGCCACTATGGCAATGGTCATGGCGGCCTCTCTCATGGTCGATATCCTCGGGCCACTCGACCTCTCCGACGCCAAGCTCTCACTCATCGTCGTCGCTATTGCCTCTGGTGCCGCCGGCTTCTCACACGTCAACGACAGTGGTTTCTGGATGGTCAGCCGCTACCTCCGCATGACCGAAAAAGAAACCTTCAAAACCTGGAGCGCCGTCTCCACCGCCGTTGCCTTCATCGGCATCGCCCTCGCTTCCATCGTCTGGGCCGTCGTCGCATGAAGGCCCTCGTTCTCATGGGAGTCAGCGGCTCCGGAAAAACCACCATCGGTCAACTCCTCGCCTCCCAAACCGGAGGAACCTTTCTCGATGGCGACGACTTCCACCCGCCCGAAAACGTCGCTAAAATGTCCTCCGGCATTCCTCTCACCGACGCCGACCGCCAAGGGTGGCTCGAAAAACTCGCCACCCTCATCCGCGAGGCCCAACCCAACACCTTCACCATCATCGCCTGCTCCGCCCTCAAAGCCAGCTACCGCGAAATCCTAAAAGACGCCGAGTTCGGCTTCCTCACCGGCTCCCCCGAACTCCTCACCGAGCGCCTCCAACAACGCAAAGACCACTATATGCCCCCCGGCCTCCTGCAATCCCAACTCGACGCCCTCGAAATCCCCACCGAAGCCCTCACCCTCGACGTCAGAAAATCCCCCTCCGCCATCGTCTCGGAAATCAGAGCGCACTTTAAACTCTGGGGAACGGCACAGGAATAAATGAAGATTCTTGCGTGAAGAACCACCCACCAATTAACCCCGATCTAACTCACTCGATTTCATTGACAGCTTAGGAATAACAAATCAAATGTCGCGCCATGAATGGCACCTTCAAGTTTGCTTCCTTGTCTTGGGACTCCAGACATCTGGCCCCTCTGCAATTGTCCGAATGAAGGTCACCATCACAGACAGCGACAGAGACGGCCTCTCCGACAAACATGAGAATGACAATCTCACAGATCCTGAAAATCCTGACACAGATCGAGACGGCGTTTGGGACGGAATGGAAACCGCAACAGGCACTGACCCTAAAGCAGTAGATGCCGATCCCGGCCCTACAGGAACGCCATCGACTGGTAGCGGCCCTTTAGTCGATCCTCAGTTCACCCCCAGCGTCACACTTCAAAGAAGTGTCCTTCTTTTAAAACCTATGGCACGAATCATCCAACCGCATCCAAAGGACTTACCACCCCCAACCCATGCGCTCCCATCGAGACATGCAGATAAATTTGATGCTCCTCCCCAGTCACACTCCTGCGGAGCACGTCGCTCCCGCTCCTGTCCATCTCGCTCCGCTCGATTCCGTCGTGGTAATATCCTCATGCCCCGGAAGCTCTTGAACAACACCGAAGGCTCGGAGGTGTTTTGGACAGGAGCGTATGCGACGTGCTCCATCGGAGTGAGCAGGCTGGCGGAGCCCGCGAATCAATAAG
>JBLHUR010000234.1:0-5708 GCA_047629805.1 Akkermansiaceae bacterium
TCACCGTCGAAAAATCAATGGAACCCTCTTCCTTGGGAGAAGCTGATAAGGGGAGATAACCGGGAACTTCGTCTTCAATCTCCAAGTTGAGCGATCCCACCTGCTCAAGGCCTGGAAGTAATTCCACCTGATAGAGGAAAGTCTGATCACCTTTTATCACCCCGGATTGGGGAGTCGTGGAACCATCAAACCCAGCCGCGCCAAGCAAGCGAGAGGACTTCACCCGCTCGGGATTGAAATTCAGAGTCGCCTTCAAGGAAGCCTCCTTCCCATCGAGCGTTCGGAGGTTCACCAAAAGAAGGGTAGACTTCTCATCCCACGCACAAGGACCCAATTCAGCATAAACGCCAACATTGGAAACAGTCACCGATGGAGCCGAAACCACCCTCGCGGCGTTCGTCCAACCCTCGACCTGAAACTTGTCCGCCGGTGGAATTTTGCCAGTCTCAGCGAGAGATATTTCAACGAAGGTGGGGTCCGCCGCTTTGACATCTAGGGGAAGCTGAACGGAATCACCCGTCGGAACCATCACGCCTCCTGCCAAATTAGAATCGGTAGGCCCTACCGAGCCACCTCCGGCAGCGTCAGTGGTATTGGCTCCACCAGGTCCTTCTGTTCCCAGTTGAGAAAGCCCCATAAATCCAGCAACCACCACTGCGGCGACACCGGCCACCACCATAAACGACTGACGACGTGATCGCTTGCGATGATCAAGAACTAAAACATCAGCATCAGGACGCCGTCCCGCCTTGAGAATCTCAGCTCGACGTTCTTCGCCCAGCGAAAATCCTTCGCCTTGAAAGGTTTGAGTCAAAAGTCCGCCCAAGGAAGTAATCGCCTCACCCTCTCGGGCTAGTGATTCATCCTGAGCCATCGCCGCCTTTACGGAAGCCCGCGTCGGCTCATCGAGCTCTCCCAGAGCATACGCCGTGAGCACGGGATCTTCTGCAGTGATTTTCATAATGATTAAACGGTTTGGGGGGTGAGATTTTGGACGAGGTCGTCCGGTAAAAAAGAACGGAGCCGTTTCAGGCCGGTATGCAGCAGAAAACCCACGTTTCCGCTGCTAAGATTGGTGACTTCACTAATCTCCTCGTAACTGAGCCCTTGCTCGAACTTTAAAAGGATCACTTCCCGCTGGTTCTCCGAAAGCCGTGCGAGAGCCTCATGAACCTGACCAACCCGCTCCTGCAAGTCAGCACGTTCCGAGGGCGTCCGCCGGCCGGAGGGAACCCGCGCCATCTGCTCGTCCTCAAGCCCCACGATTCGCTTCTCTTTACGCAGCACATCGAGCGCCCGATTCCGACAAACCGTAAAGAGCCAAGCCTTCAACCCATCGCGCACCTTCTCTATATCCTGTTGATAAAGTCGGATAAAGGTATCTTGCACGACATCGCGGGCCCGGTCCACATCGTGTAAAAAGGTCGTGGCGTAGCCAATCAACGGCGACTCGTAGTCTACGAGTGCCTGTTTTACAAAGTCTTCCCTAATGGTGACCATATCGTCGTTCCCTTTCGCCATTGTGGTGATTAGTAATGCAATAACGGCCTCCCCGCGATGTCTCTTAGGTTAATTTCGTCAATCATTCACCTTTCCTCCAGTCTTTCATAGAGCGGCAACTCAACTCACCTCCTTACTTTTTCAAATTTCACGAAATTTTATTAACAAATATTAAAAATAAAGTTGACCCACCTTAACTATCAATCCTAAGATCCACCCCGTTATGAAAGTCCTCACCCTCACTTCCACGCTTCTCGCGGCACTTTCGCTGACGGTCTTTGCCGAGAGCGGTTCAGCTCTTCGCTCAAAAATTTCCCTCAAAGAAAAGCAACTCTCCGAAATCAGAAAAGAACTCGTCGAGCTTCGCGCCCAGCTAAATACCCCTACTGGTCAGAAATACACCGTCAAGACCGGTGACACTTTCTACTCCATCGCCCGCCGCCACAACGTCTCGGTGGCCGATATCATGAAGTGGAACACTCTCCCCGACCCTACCAAAATGGGCATCGGAAACATCCTCATCGTTTCGGCTTTCGCACCTAAAACAATCCAGAGCACACCTTCCAGCACCTCAGAGTCTAGTGGATATCTCGTCGTAAAAGGTGACACGTTCTACTCTATCTCGCGTCGTCATCAAATGACCGTAGCCCAGCTCCGCACCCTCAATCCCGAGGTCAGCACCCATCTCATCGCGCCCGGTCAGACCATTTCGGTTTCCGGTAAGGCCGCTCCTACTCCTGCTCCCCTTATTAAAAAAGAGGTCAGAAAGACCACCTCAACTGTAAAAGTATCAAAAAAAGCTGACAAACCAGCTCCTGAAAAGATTTCAACTGCAACCACCCTTGCAAAGAAAATAGGAGACCCGGCTCCTGCAAAGGAGACCGTGGCTACCGTTATAAAGAAAGAAAGCACTCCCGTTTCGACTCCCCCCGCCCCACCTGTGGTCGAGGACCCGAAGCCAGCTTCCTCTGTCGCTTCAGTCATCCTGACTGATGTGACCACCTTCGATGCGTTCGCCAGAAAGCATGGAACCAATACCACCCAGCTCAATGCGCTGAATGGTTGGAACATGCCCAAAGCGACGCTCCTTGCTCGTGGATCCGAGATTTTCGTGCCTAAGTAAGATTATTCATAACAGCTTCTTCTAAGGCAAGGCAGGGCGATACCCGGTGGCTTTCTCGAAAGTCACCGGGTATCTACGTACCGTCGCGACCCTCAAGGCCCGCGTCGTTGGCTTCTAGCGCTTAGCTTTGGGCTCTTAGCCCCAGCCGACCGGCCCCCACCGCTAGGATACTAATCGCTAATTTCCAAGGTTGAATGGCCACACAACCCCGCCGAGACCAAACTCCTCAAAAGAACCTCTTGCACGATTCCCCCCGCTACCCTCTAATCCGCACGCCTTGACGAACGCCATTCTTGCTCTTGAAGACGGTCGCACATTCTGCGGTCGTGCCTTTGGTCATTCCGGAACCACTTCCGGGGAAATCTGTTTTAATACCTCGATGACGGGGTATCAGGAGATCATTACTGATCCCTCCTACCGCGGACAGATTGTCACCATGACCTATCCGCTCCAGGGAAACTACGGAGTCAACCCCGAGGACGCCGAGTCATCCTCACCTCATGTCCGTGGTTTCGTGATCGGCGAACTTTGCGAAATCCCCTCCTCTTGGCGCTCGCACCAGTCCCTCGCCGAGTATTTTACCGAGCACCAGATCATCGGGATCGAAGAGATCGATACTCGTGCCCTCACCAAGCACCTTCGCGATAAAGGAGCGATGCGCGCCGTCATCACGACCGAACTTACGGAAGAAGACGCCATCCAAGCCGCTAAAGATTCCCCCTTTATGGAAGGCAGCGACTTCGTCAAAGAAGTCTCGACCGAAAAGAATTACATTTGGGAGGGCGAATCACGCCTTTGGACCATCCCCAGCGTCACCACCAATCAGGAGACCAACTACCTCGAGCTTCCTCCCGTCAAATATCGCATCGTCGCTTACGACTTTGGAATTAAATACAATATCCTCCGCTCCCTTCGCCAGTCCGGCTTCGAAGTCGAGGTCGTCAATTCCCGAACCCCCGCCCGCGAAGTCCTCGCCAAAAATCCCGACGGCGTCTTCCTCTCCAATGGCCCCGGCGACCCATCTGCCCTCACTTACATCCACGAGGAAATAAAACAGCTCATCGGCAAAGTCCCCCTCTTTGGAATCTGCCTCGGCCATCAAATCCTCACTCACTGCTTTGGCGGCAGTACTTATAAGCTCAAATTCGGCCACCGTGGCGCCAACCATCCCGTTAAAGATCTCCGCAGCGGTAAAGTCGCCATCACCGCGCAAAACCATGGTTTCGCGACCGATGACGCCTCACTTCCTGACTACATCGAGGTCACTCACCTCAACCTCAACGACCAGACCGTCGAGGGCATGCGGAGCATCAAGGACCCCGTCTTCTCGGTTCAACACCACCCCGAAGCAGCTCCCGGACCGAACGATGACAAAGGTTTCTTTGACGAGTTCATCGCTCTCATCGAGTCCGCCAACTAACTCACTTTTTTAATGAATACCATCATTTGCGGCCTCCAGTGGGGCGACGAAGGAAAAGGCAAGATCGTCGATTTTCTCACCGAAGAAGCGGACCTTGTCGTACGCGGCCAGGGCGGAAATAATGCCGGCCATACCGTCATCGCCAAGGGCAAAAAATACGTCCTCCACCTCATCCCCTCCGGCATCCTCTGGGACAAACAATGCGTCATCGGAAACGGCGTCGTCATGGACCCCGTCGGCCTCTGCAAGGAGATCGAAAGCCTCGAAGCCGAAGGCATCCCCATCACTCCCAAGCGCCTCCTCATCTCCGATCGCGCTCACGTTGTCCTGCCTTACCACCGTGAACTCGATGCCGCCCGCGAACTCTCTCTCGGCGACAAAAAGATCGGGACCACAAAGCGCGGCATAGGTCCCACTTACGCTGATAAGGCAAACCGCATCGGCCTCCGACTCGCTGACTTCACGGACCCGGCCAAGGCTAAAGAACTCATCACCACCCGCCTCGAGGAAGCCAACCGCACCCTCGCCTACCACGATCTTCCCACCTTCGAAACCGAAGCCGTTTACGCCGAAGTTGAAGCGGCGATCAACCGTCTTCGCCCCCACTTCGCCAACGTCATCCCCGTCGTTCACAACTCTTGGAAAAAAGGCGAAGTCATCCTTTTTGAAGGAGCCCAAGGAACCTTCCTCGACATCGACTTCGGGACCTATCCTTACGTCACTTCGTCGAACACAACCTCCGGCGGAGCCTGCACCGGCTCCGGAATGCCTCCCCATGCCATCGACCGCGTCGTCGGCGTCTGTAAAGCCTACACCACCCGCGTCGGCTCCGGCCCCTTCCCCGCTCAGAATGACGAGATCGCCGAGTTCTTCCACAGCCGTGGCATGGAATTTGGAGCCACCACTGGCCGACCACGTCGCTGCGGTTGGCTCGATACCGTCCTCATCCGCTACGCCGTCATGGTCAATGGCGTCACCGACCTCGCCGTCACTATTCTCGATGGCCTCGACGAACGCGAGACCATCAAAATCTGCGTCGGCTACGATATTAAGGGAGAGATTCACGAATATCCACCCGCCGAGCGCGATCACTGGGATCATATCACGCCCATTTACCAAGAAGTTCCCGGATGGCGAGAAGACACCACCGCGTGTCGCTCCTACGACGAACTTCCGCAGCTTGCCAAGGACTACCTCACTCGTATCGAGGAACTCACCGGTGCCCCCGTCTCCTACGTCGGAGTGGGGCCAGACCGCGAGCAAACCATCATCCGCTAAAGGAGGAGTGGCGAGCTCGCCACTCCTCAAGTCCAGCTCCGTAACCACGCTAAGCCAAGTGGCGAGGGTCCCACCACTCCTCTTCTCAGAATGCCCGCCCAAGAATCCATCCCCCGACACATCGCCGTCATCATGGATGGCAATGGTCGCTGGGCGGAGGCACGCGGACTTCCTCGCAAAGCGGGCCACCGCGCCGGTGCCGAATCCGTTCGCGAAGCAGTCGATGCCTGCCTCGAACTCGGAGTGGAGTTCATCACCCTCTACGCCTTTTCCTCCGAAAATTGGAGCCGCCCTCAAAAGGAAATCGAGGCCTTAATGAAGCTCCTAGAACAATTCCTCAAAACAAAAGAAAAAGAGTTCATGAAAAAAAATGTCCGTCTCCGTACA
>JBLHUR010000235.1:0-5669 GCA_047629805.1 Akkermansiaceae bacterium
GGTGTCTTTGAAGATGCCCGCTAGTTCAGGAACGAAGAGGACGTCCGAGCTGCCGGTGCTCGTGTTGAGACCCTGGATGGCCAAGACGTTGTTGCCAGTCACCAGTCCGCCTTGGTTTACGGCATACTCGAAGAAAGTGGTCGAGTTTTGCTCGTTGCGGTTGCCATCGGTCGCGGTGGAGTTCCACACAGGATTCGTTGGCGCGGACTCTTTGTGGAATTCCGTGCCGTTCAGGTGGGCGACGAACCCATCCTCCCATTTCAGGCGCAAGCTTAGGTTGCTGATGCCCGCCGGGTCTGCGACCTCGAACGGGATCCGGATATAAACGGTGCCGTTTTTGGTGAGCATTTCGGAGCGGACGTTGCCGCCTTCGCCCAGCAGCGGTTCATAGTCACCCCCGGGGCTGTCGTAACCGATTCCCGTGTCACCAGTGCTCCATGCCGAGTCGTCAAAATCAGTTTCCGTCCAATTGGTAACCGGCCCAAGAGGCACGTGCCATTTTGCCTGCGCCCCAGCGGAGAAAAACGTGACCGGAGCCTCTCCCTCGATGCCGACTCCGTAGGCGATGTCTTGAGATTGCGCTGGGTAGCTGGCGAACTCGCTGGCGATGGTGACACCGTCAGGCTTGACCAGTGCCAAGTATCCGCCAGCTTCGCGTGCCAGACTGAAGTTGGTGTGAAGTTCGCCCGCAGCGTCCGCCCGGTCTTTGCCGGAAGCGAAAACCACCAGATACCCGCCGCTCGTCATCTCGATTTCTGGAAGCTCCCACTTGGTGAGAATGGTTAGATCGTCGGTTAAATACCAACCGCCGAGATCACCGGCGACTCCTGAGGTATTCCAGATTTCGAGCCAATCTTTGCGGTCGCCGTCCTCATCGACGATCCCGTCGCTATTGTCGGCGACGAATTCGCTGATTTTGGAGTCAGTCAAGGTCGCCGCACGCGCGTTTGGTATAGCAAAAAATGCTAGAGCAAAGACGAAGAAAGCGAAGGAAAGCTGGAAAACGGGAGTTTTTGCGGTCATGGTGGGGCGGTGGCAGTTGCGAAATTAGGAGAAATCCAATCTAACGGGTTCCGGAGAGCGAATCAACGAAGGAGTGTCCGGAAGTTGGAATAGAGACCGTCTAAATCAGTTGACGTTGTGAAATTACATGGACAACGAAGCGGGCCGCCGACAGATTGGATCCAAATGCTTATGAGTTGGCAGTGCCTAGAGTTGAAGTCGCTCCCTGCGAGCATTGCCGCCGTGCTCACGCTTGTTGCGTTGGGCGTATGCCAATCGGCCGCCACGGCGGAAGAATCCTTCGTTGATGTAACTGCCGCCGCCGGGATTGACTACCTACAATGGGAGCCGCCTGCAGGATGGGTGAAACTTACGCCCCAGGTGATGACGGGCGGAGCGGCGGTCGCGGATTACGACAATGATGGTTGGTGCGACCTGCTTGTCACCCGCTACCGAGACACCGACATTCTTTTTCGTAATCGCGGCGACGGGACCTTTGAAGATACCAGCGAACCTGGGGGTATCAATGTGGTGGCACCGAGCAATGGTGCCGCGTGGGGAGATATCGATAACGATGGAGATGCTGATTTGTATATCAGCGTCGCCGACGAGGCTGGGGACCCCTTGCGTAATTTACTTTATGTGAACGGCGGAGACGGCACTTTTTCTGAGCAATCTCAGTTATGGGGTGCCGACCTCGAAGTGGCGCACTGGCACTCTGGGTTTAGCGTCTGCTTCGGCGACTACAACCGTGACGGCTGGCTCGATATTCATACTTGCCAATGGGCGGTGACCGGTCCCGGGAATCGTTCTGTTCTGCTCATGAACGCTGGGTCGCAGGGAGGGTTTATAGATGTCACCGCAGGTGCTGGGGTGGAAATGTGGCACGATCCGGAGGCGGGGGGACCTCCGGAGTTTACCACTCAAGCCTTCACCTCCCGGTTGACCGACCTCGACCTCGATGGCTGGCCTGATCTGGTGGTCGCCGGCGATTTCGGGACCAGTCGTCTTTTTTGGAACAATGGCGACGGAACGTTTACCGATGGCACAGAGCAGGCGCAGATCGGGGGTGAAGAAAACGGCATGGGTTTGGCGGTGGGCGACTACGACGACGACGGCTTGCCGGATCTGTTTTTCACCTCGATCTACGAATCCCGTCGACCGGATGAGCCGATTCTCGGATGGGGCGTGAGTGGCAACCGACTCTATCGAAATCGTGGGGATCGCGTATTTGAAGACAGCACGGATATCGCTGGTGTGCGTGATGGCGGCTGGGGCTGGGGCGCGGCGTTTTTCGATTACGATAACGACGGAGATCTCGATCTGGCGATGACCAACGGTTTCGAGACCGACCGCTGGGAAACCGAGACACCATTCCACACCGACCCCACGAAACTTTGGCGCAACGATGACGGGGTCTTCACCGATGTCTCCTCCTCCGTAGGCATCACCGATACTGGAACTGGCAAGGGGCTCTTGGTTTTTGACTACGACAAGGATGGAGATCTCGACCTCTTTATCGTCAATAACGCCGGTGCCCCAATCCTCTATCGCAACGATCTGACCACCGGCAATCACTGGCTGCGGGTCAAGCCGCGCGGCCGATACTCGAATCGCGATGGCATCGGGGCGGTGGTGACTATCGTGTCGGCTGATGGTGGATCTGCGCAGCACCGCGAGATCAGCGGTGGCAGTCACTTCCTGACGCAAAGCGAAAAGATCGCCCATTTCGGCCTTGGTGCATCTGCTGCCCCCGTCCATCTCGTGAAAGTGCGTTGGCCGAGCGGCATCGAACAGCAGTTCTCCAATGTCGCCGTCGATCAGGTGTTTGAAGTGACTGAACCGGTGAGCCCTTATGAGGCATGGCTTGCCGAGCATTTCTCAGAAGCAGAACGTGCTGCGGGCGTGATCACCGCTCTGCTGGCCGATCCTGACGCGGATGGGCTGAGCAATACCGTGGAATTCGGCTCTGGCCTCGATCCGCGGAGTGCCGAGAGCACCCCGCCGATCGAAATACTGCGCAGTACGACCCCCGGCGAAAAGGTCTTAAGGTATCGCCGCCGAGCGCTGCCGCGGAGCGTCAGTATCATGATCGAAAAATCCCCTGACCTGCAGAATTGGCGACCGTGTCACGCCGACGATCTCGAGGTGCTGAACGTGGAAGCAACAGCCGACTGGGGCGTCGAAATTGTCAGCGCCCGGCTGCTCAACGAACCTGCCGGACAGACACCGGTGAGATACCTGCGCTTGCGGGTGACGATCGGCGATTGAGGCCTAGGTCCGGAGGCGTCACTTACGATTCCGATGGCGGGGATGGCGTTCGGCAAGGGTCGAGAATTTCTCTGGCTAACTTTTCGAAGTTGGAAGACAAGTTTTTCGTCAACGCAATGAACTGGCTGGATACGCTTCTGAACCTCCCTTCTGTCTGCAAATTTTTGCAAAGTAGGGAATGGAGCGCTGACTTTCCGACGCAGTATCTGGCGCGTGGCCGGGAGCTT
The DNA here is from genome assembly GCA_047629805.1 of Akkermansiaceae bacterium. Taxonomy (GTDB): domain Bacteria; phylum Verrucomicrobiota; class Verrucomicrobiia; order Verrucomicrobiales; family Akkermansiaceae; genus SW10. Next base: position 3,501 of record JBLHUR010000235.1, read on the forward strand.
TCGGAAGCGGGGAAGGTTCTCGATATTGACCACTTTATTGGGAGCAAGTCTGGTTTTGTCGGCACGGCGAGAGTTCAGGGGACGCGCTCACAGCCATATAAGGTGAGTCTGACCGGGAAGCGTGAGCGCGATGGCTGGGTGTTTTGGGGGACCTGCACTTGTCCGGTGAGCGAGGACTGCAAGCATGTCGCGGCGCTGGTTTACGATCTTCAGAAAGCGATCGTGGGGGCTGAAGCGGAAGGGGAAGAGGATTTCGCTCATGACCAGTGGCTTTCAGCTTTGTCCGAGGTGGTTGCTCCGGATAGGCCGCAGGAGAAGAGCGAGGCGAAGCGTCGGACCCAGGCCTTGGCTTTTTTGGTGACTCCTCGCGATGATGGTTTGTTGGAGGTGGGCTTTGCCAAGATCGGGTATCCGGCAAACAAGGCAGCGCGCATTGATAATCCGGTTTTTTCTCCCGGGCTGACTCACAAAAATCCGGCCTACTTTCAGGAGGGGGACTTTGAGATCGTCACGGCTTTTCAGGAGCGGCTTCCCAAGGCTCCTGACGCTAATTTTCATTGGTATGAAGTGCGGGTTTTACGAGGAAACTACGCGTCCGTTATTTTGCCGGAGTTGTTCAAGTCCGGCCGCTTTTTCCTGGCTCACGAGATGGGACGGAAAGGGGATGATGTTCCCGCTCCCTTAAAAGAAGGCTCCGACATTACCCTTTCGGCCGATTGGGAGGTTTCAGCGAAAGGGGACTATGTGCCATCCATCGGACTTCCTTCTTCGGGCGCTCAGCTTGTGGAAATTGAGGGGCCATATTATCTCAACCCTGAAAGCCACGAAATCGGCCGGGTGAAGCTTATGCCCGGCCAAACGTTGGAGTTTCTTAAGCTCTGGCTTCGTGGACCCAAGGTGGACATCGAGACCGCGGGACAGCTTTCGATGGATATGGAAGGGCGCGGGATTCCGGTCACGGTGCCACGGCCCGTCACTTTGGAGGAGGAGATTTTGGAACACGATGGCCCGAAAGCGGTTCTCATTCTCGGGCGTGAGGACCTTCTTCCACGGGGGATTCCGTCGTCGTTCGGAAGTGCGGTGCCGGCTGCCGTTCCGCCCCTGGTCACGGGGCGTTTGGTATTTCAGTATGGGGCGGAAGAGTTGCCCTTTAAGCGGGAGGCTCGGGGAGTGACCAAGCTGGCGAAGGCGGGCCACCTGCTTGTGGTGGAGCGGGATTTGGAAACCGAGGCGGAGTATCAGGCTGAGCTTGGGCGAGTGGGCTTGCAGTTGGTGCGCGATCTTTTTGATCATCAGATGATCGAGAAAGCTCACTTCGATCACTTCGGCCAAAACAAAGAAACGGAGGATTGGGATGCTTCGTGGGCGGATTTTCTAGCGCGGACTATTCCGAGGTTGGAGAAGGCGGGCTGGGAGTTCCGTTTTGAGCCTAGTTTTGATCTCAACCTTATTCAGGCTGATTCGATTTACGCCGAAGTTTCGGAAGATCCGGGGCTGGGAATTGATTGGTTTCAATTCGACACCGGAATTGTTACGACGGAAGGGCAGAGGCAGAGCTTGATGGATTTGATCGCTAGCTTTCTTAAGTCCGGGGCTCCGATTCCGAATGATAATGAAATTGACGACGATCAGCGGGTGGTGGTCACTGATGAACTGGGTAAGTCATTCTTCAATCTCCCGGCGAAGCGCTTTTTTCGGATCGTGCGCTCGGTTCGTGATCTCTACAATCGGCCTGATGACGGACTCCACACACTTGAGGCGGCTTGCCTTTGTGAGGCGCTTGAATTGGATGAATCCAAAACCATTGCCGATCTGCGTGCGCTTGGCGAACAGTTGAAGAAAAAGGAACCTCACACTCCGGTCCCGATTCCTAAGATGATCAAAGCTGAGCTGCGGGACTATCAGAAGGAGGGCTTCCAATGGCTGCAATTTCTCGCGCGGCACCATTTACATGGCATTCTTGCCGATGACATGGGGCTGGGGAAGACGCTGCAAACTCTCGCTCACATCGCGGCAGAAAATGAAAATGGACAATCTGCCGGGAGTCCCTGTCTCGTGGTCGCGCCGACCAGTGTGGTGCCGAACTGGGAGATGGAAGCGCGGAAATTTGCGCCAAGTCTTAAGGTTCTCGTACTTCATGGGAGCGCACGTAAGACGAAGTTCAAAGAG
>JBLHUR010000236.1:0-5634 GCA_047629805.1 Akkermansiaceae bacterium
ATCCAGCAGGCCATCGGAATGCCAAGGGAGCGGGTTTGCCCCTTGCCTTTTGGGATGGTGACCCGCCGGACTGGTGAGGAACTATATGAGCCCTCCATCAGTTTGCGGCGGATCGTTTCCCAGTGTTTTGCATAGAAGTCGGGGAACTCCCCGACTTCCATACCATCGACTCCCGCAGCTCCTTTGTTGGCGCGAACTTGCTTCCAACCTTGCGACAAATTTTCGGAACTGAGGATGTCTTCCAGTGTTATTCCACGGGAACTCTCTTGCTCTGCCTGCGTCCCATATCCATGTCTCACTTCACCTTGCGGCTTCGTCGTGGTGGATGGGTGCGCGGGTCGGTTCCCCGTATTGGTTCGGTCCTTCATGTGGTCACGCTGACGGGTTTCGTCGTTCATTAGGCCTCTTTCATCCTACCGGTTCTCGATCTCAATACTATGACCTCCCTCCTTCGCCAAGGCTACGGCGGACAGGCGGCTGACTCCTCACCGATCACGCCCGCCATTGCTGACGGACGCGCTGCCGCGATATCGCGACCGCATGTCGATGAGGTTCCCCTAGGTAAGAACACGATCCTCCTCTGCCCAAACGTCTCATTTACCTCCTGGGTTGAATGACGGGATTTCGGTGTGTTGTGCCACCTCTTACCACCCAGTCGGCCTCGCATGAGCTTCTTGTTCATCGTCTGGCAGATTTGATTCACTCCGTTCACCCCTCTCGGGGCCACCCTCCGGGTGCTCTAACTCCGCTGCGCTCCGGTTCCCATAGCCTTCCTTCCCACGGTCGGTCGCCCTTCCGCAGTTGGCCTCTGGTAGTGCTTTTCACTGCTAGCAGTTTCTTTTGTTCTTCAGTGTTCATTCTATTCACAGGGGACTTGAACCCCTTTTGGTTTCAGCGCATGCTACGCACACACATGGCGTGGGAGGGCAACCGTTTCCCGCTCACTTCAGTTTGTCATTGGTTTTTGGCGTCATCGGGATATTTTTTGGTCAGCAACATCATCTCGCACACGGCGGGAAGCGTTGCCTCCACATCAACGTTCGGCTATGAAAATGAAGCTCCCACTGAGACCCGTTGGTTGTGTCGCATTTCTCGTCGCGCTGATTCTAATTACACGTTCGGCTTTCGCAAGAATGCAACCGTCGCCGTTTTCGTTCCTCTTTGTGCGAAATGTCTGCGGATACTCAGAGATAGACAAATGACACGCCAATGCCCAATCGCACCGACAAGTTTCTGCTGATTCTTGGTTTCGTCCTATTCTTGATTGCCGTTATTGCCATCAACATCGTTGGCGCAAAGACGAAGGACGAAATCTCGATCGACTATATCCACTGGCTGATGTTGGTTGGCACGGCCTTGCAAATTCCTTTCGCGGCTCGCCTGCCTCGAAGAGGCATCTCACTATTGGCGGCATTCCTAATCTTGTGCGGTATTGTTTGCACCATCGGCATGTGCATGCTGGACTTTGTGTTCTGGAGTTTGCCTGACGATCGTTTGCGCGGTGAAGTCGCACGGCAGTTGATGGACACGCCTACGGTTTGGCAGCCGTTTATGATGTGGGGCACCGAAGAAGTCTTTTACGCAGGCATAGTCCTCGCGAGCGTTCTATATTTACCTCATTCTAAATTAGGAACACCCCTCGTAATTGTCGGTGCGGTTTGTGCGATTGCTGGAGGTTCTTGGTTCAATGTTGTCGGCGTGGCTGCCGTAGCACTCGGATTTCTGTTTAACTTCAACTTCTTGCGGACGCAGGACAATCTCGCACCTAGTTTCATACGACCAGCCGATGATTCCGCTTCCTAGCGCTGCCGAACAAGATGGCTGGGCAGCCGTGATAACGTTGGTTGTTTTGCGCGAGGCTTTCTGGTATTCAAAGTCTGCTGGCGCGGTTGCCAGCACTTAAAACGTTCGACTGAAAATATGAAACTCGTATCCCTAATCCTTATTGTGTTATCGCATCTTAGTTTGAACTTAAACGCTACCGATAAAATAATTGTTAAACTGGTAACGATTCCTATTTATCACCTGTGGGAAGATGGCCCAGTAAGATTTGCTAGGTTGCCGCGCGTTGGCTGGGATCTAACCGCTGCTCACTGTGCAGCTGCATATTCCCAACCGCTTGGGAAAGGGTTAGGGAAAGACGTCGCAGCCGAAGAGAAAGACATAAATCTAATCTCTGCATACAACATAAAAGTCCGAGTATCGTATGAAGATCCACCAAACCCGATCTTAACCATCAACATCGATACAACAGAGTCTTCGAAGCCTGAAGGCTATCGATTCACGGTTCTCGATGTATCTAAGATGGCAGCGAAGGCAGTAGGTATGGATTACCTCGATAAAAAAGGGGTGGTGATTACTATGAACGAAAAATCCATAGACCTAAAAAGTGAAAAGAAACCAAAGTAGCAGTGTGGACAATAGACCGATTCACCAGAAATGTCGAACAAGATGCTGCGTTGAAAGCGAGTTTCCTTCTCCAGAGAAAAAAAATCCCCGCGAGCAAAAGCCCCACCCCAAATAAGAGAAAGGATACGACCTTTTGCTAGCGGAATAAAAAATTTGGACAAGGCTCTTAACTAGACATGCCAAAACTCTTCTTTCAAGCCGCCTTAGTCGCCGATGCCCTCTCACTGGGACCTCACTGGGTCTATAATCAGGGGAAACTCGCGCGCGTCTATCCCGATGGCATCACCCTCCTGACTGATCCAGCCAGTTCGTATCACCCCAACCGTAAGGCCGGGCAGCTGACCCACTACGGAGACCAGATGGTTCTCTTGAATGACGCGGTCAAGGACGGGAGCTACCTCAAAGAAAAGTGGGCTCGTGATTGGGTCACCGGCATGACGGGCTATGATGGTTATCTCGACGGAGCAAGCAAGGAGACGCTGGCGAGCAACGGGTGCCAGCCCTCAGCATCCAACGATCTTGCCGGAGCTTCCCGCATCGCTCCGATTCTCGATCTCGATCTTTCCCGGGATGAAAAAGTCAAAGCAGCACGATCCCAGACCATCCTGACCCACGGCGATCCCGAGGTCTCCGATGCCGCCGAATTCTTTGTCCGGGCGGTCTCCGCAATCCAAAGCGGTTCCTCCTTCGAGGACGCTTTCCAAACCGCTAGCAGCGAAGGAACTTACCCCAAGCTCAATCCGGCCGCTCACTTGGAACACGCTCTCGCCGCCGACACAGACGCCCTCGCCGTCGGCACCGAAATGGGACTCACCTGCCACACTGCGGAAGCCTTCCCCCTCACCCTCTATTTTGCGCTGAGAGAAGGTGCAACCTTTGCCTCCGCCATGAGTGAGAATGGCCTTGCCGGCGGAGATACCTCGGCTCGCGCCATGCTCCTCGCCCTTCTTTTTGCGGCCCGCGATGGCACTGTCGGCTCCGATCTCGCCGCTCAAATCCAAACTGGAAGTTCAAGTGCCAACCCCGGTTCCAACCCCATCGAAATCGTGGGCTCGAATGGCCAACTCGCCGGGGTTCTCGAGATGCCTGAAGGCGAGCCCGCGGCCTTCGCGATCTTCGCACACTGCTTTACCTGCGGGAAAGATTTCGTCCCAGGCGTCCGCATTTCAAAAGGCCTCGCCGCCCAAGGCATCGCGACTTTGAGAATCGATTTCTCCGGTCTCGGACAATCCGGCGGCAAGTTCGAGGATTCGTCATTCCTCACCAACGTCGAAGATCTCCTCGCAGGAGCAAAGTGGCTCGAGGAAAATTTCAAAGCGCCCGAACTCCTCATCGGCCACTCCCTCGGAGGGGCTGCAGTGCTTTCAGCGGCAGGCCGGATCGAGAGCGTCAAAGCCGTCGTCACCATCGGTGCCCCGGCCGACCCCGCGCACGTCACCCACCTCTTTGAAGATCATCTTGCCGAAATCAAAGAGGCTGGAAAGGCCGACGTCATACTCGCCGGGCGCAACTTCGTAGTTGGCCAGAAATTCCTCACCGATCTCGAGGACCACTGCCACCCCGGAGACCTCGCAAATCTCAGCGGCATTGAGACCCTCATCATGCACTCACCCAGCGATGAGGTCGTCCCGCTCGAGAACGCCGGATTGATCTACTCCGCCCTCCGGCATCCCAAATCCTTCATCTCCCTCGCTGGCGCCGACCACCTCCTCGTCAAGGCGGAGGACGCCCAATACGTCGTCGATACCATCAAACTCTGGACGACCCGGGTCCTCAGGAACTAGACCTCTCAGCTTTCCACGGGAGAAGTCAAAGTTGCCATGCTTTCTGCGCTGAGATCTTTCATCATTTACAGAATCAGCGCCATCAATAATGACACCCGAGACGACGAGGACGGTGAGTTCTTAATCATCTTCGCCTGCGGGAAGGAGCGTATCACTGCCAGTTCGGAACGCCACCCAAACTTCGACCTTAACAGCAGCTTTAGGATTGATAACACTCGTTCAGTCCGTTTCATCCCCCCAAGCGACCAAGCGACCAAGCGACCCGACGCACCGACACCGTGAGGCAGCCGCACCGCCGATGACGCCATGGATCCCGAGGTCCTCGATAATCCGGCTCACCGTGACGTGATCACCCCCCTTTCACCCCCCTCCGCTCCGGTCCGGTCCAAGGGCGGCTTCAAAGCCCTCCCGCCAAAAGCAAATTCCTAGCAGTAGAAAGGATAACTGGCATTTGAGATGGGGTGGCTCATAAGAGGGGATGAATAGGATTTTTTTAGGGATCATTTTGACAATCTTTAGCCTGTGCGGATCGACGACAGCAGAGGAAGGGCATGACGGCTTCGTTGCCTTGTTCGACGGGAAGTCGCTGGCCGGTTGGTGTGAAGTCCCGATGGGCAAGGTCGCGGCGTGGTCGGTGAAGGACGGTGTGATCCGCGGCGAAGGGAAAGAGAATCGCCAGGTCTACTTGATCTATGCCGGCGATGAGGCCTTGGTGGATTTTGAGTTGAAGTTCAGCTACCGCCTGTTGACGAAGGGGAATACCGGCGTGGAAATGCGTGCGAGGGTCGACAAAACCGGCAAGCGTGACTTTGAAGGATATCACGCTGATCTCGGGCACGTCGGAATTGGTGACGGAGTGCTGGGCGCCTGGGATTTTCACTTCGGTAAAGACACGCGAAAAGAGTTTCCGTGCAAGAGGGGAACCCGGCTTGTGATCGATGAAAAGGGTGAAGGACACCACGACAGGATCGCGAACTCCGTGCAGGTCAAGGAGATCAAAAAAGGTGATTGGAACGCCTGCCGGATTGTCGCCAAGGGGAATCACTTCCAGTTCTTCATCAATGGAAAGATTTCATCCGAGTTCACCGACAAATTGGCCGGCAAGCAATTGACCAAGGGATTCATGGGACTCCAACTCCATGACAAGGGGATGGTGGTGGAATTCAAAAATCTCTTCCTCAAGAAAGGTTGAAGCTTTCCTCCGCGCCAATCGTAAAAGTTACTATGAATCGAAATCTTCTCGCTCTTCTCGGCCTCGACCAGGTCGGTTCCCGTGAAATGATCGACCCCCGGTGGCATTTGTGGGTTATACATGGTGTCCGTCATGTCCCGCATCAGGGCCTCCTTTTTACCAACTTTGACCATCCTGCAATCGGGTTCCGCCCGGACCTATGCGGCCAATGAAAAGTTAAATGTGGCGGTCATCGGCGTCGCCAACCAG
>JBLHUR010000237.1:0-5381 GCA_047629805.1 Akkermansiaceae bacterium
CGTTCGCGCACCATCGACGAGGTCGTCCGCGCGCTCGCCCAGCGTGACCCGGCCAGCGCCATGCTCTTACTCGAGCGCTTTCCAAAGGATCGCGCCCGGGATAGTTCGTCCTACAATGTCTTCAGCGAATGGGCGAAGCGCGATCCGCGCGCCGCCGCCGACTATTGGCTCAAAGTGATTCCCGCTTCTGGACAGGACGTCAACGGCGCCCTCGCCAAGATCGCAAGTCTATGGGCCCGCAGCGATCCGCAAGAAGCGTTCACCTGGGCGCAAAAGCTCCCCGAGAGCACCGCTAAAAACAGCACGCTCAGCATTATCATCGGCGCGATGGCAGGCCGCGATCCGCAACAAGCCGCCAGCCGGGTCGCGCAACTTGCAGCCGCGAGTCGGGCGAGCGCCGCAGGGGAAGTTGCCCTGCAGTGGGCACAGGATGACGCGGCGGCAGCGGCGGCCTGGGCCGGAAGCCTCCCCGAAGACGAAGCGCGCGCGAGCGCCTTTCGCAGCATCGCGCGAACCTGGACCGGTCAGGATCTCGGGAAAGCTGCGAACTGGCTCGATGGCTTGCCCGCCAGCGAGTCGCGCGATGCGGCGGTCAGCGCCTTTACAAACCAAGTCTCCGACAGCGATCCCGAAGGAGCGGTGGCCTGGGCCAGTACGATCTCCGATCCTAACACGCGCAAGGTCGATCTCGAACGCATCGCAATCACATGGATGGGGCGGGATGAAGATGCCGCAAGCCGCTGGATCGCGGCAACTCCTTCGCTCGCCGAAGATGCGAAGGCGCGTCTGCTTGCTGCTAATAAGTAAAACTGCTACTGCTAGGAATTTGCTTTTGGCGGAGGAGCGGCTTGAAGCCGCCTCTGGACCGGATCGGAAGGAGGCTTCAAGCCTCAGGTCTCGTTACTCGGACGCAGAGGAAATGAGAGCCTTAAGCTTTTCCCTGCTATCCGCAGATAGCTTGGATATATCATACGGAAGATCCTTTCCGTTAGCCATACGGAAGACCACTTGACCCCCATCGATCTTGACTACTCCGGCTGTTATTTTCACGCCTTCGTCATTGATCCAGTCTTGAGAGGTCAACAGTAGTTCCTTCTCTGTCTTGGAATCGTCTGATTCCTTTTTGGCGGCATCCGCCATCTCTTCCTTTTTGTCGGGTTGCCCGCCATCACCGCCACTAACATTGATCTCCCCGTTCTTGATCTTTGTGATTAGCTCGCGTGCCTTCGTGCGTGCGTCATCACTAAGCTCCTTCATGGAAATCGTCGCAATAGGCTTCGATAGATCATTCGTGACGATGAACAGCACCGGAGCCTTGTACGGGCCGCCATTAAACTTGCTGGCGTGCTCAGACACCATCTTGTTGATCACCTGATTTGGGTGGGTATTCTCATAATTGACTACAATGATCCCCACCTTCTTAAAATACTTGTAAGCTGCCAGACCGGCAGCTGCGGCATCGCCTCATGAAGATTTTCATCCGACCATGTAGCAGATCGGGAGGCCTTCCTTTACGGCCTCCGCCTTGGCTGCTTCCAAGTCATTCACATGGTAGGTGCCTCGCGGAACTTTGGGTGTTTCTTCCTTAGAAACAGCCGCCAAAGAAAGAGCGCAAAAAACAAATCCACTCGCAATTAAAAATTTCATGAGTTTCCTTCTCACATCTCACCTATCCAGAGTCAAACTAAAATTGTCTGCTAGAAAGTAGGTCACCAAGCTTCTTGCTTGTTAGTTGTCGTCGAGGACGAGAGTCCGGCCGTCGCCAAGGGGGGATTTTTTTGGGCTTCCAGGTGGGGCTTACTCCTCCGCCACCCTGCTTACTCCTCCGCAAAAGGCTCCGGCGGACAAGACGACGGTTTAGAAGGTTATGGCGCACAAGTTGGCCGAAGGGGTGGGAATAGTGAGTCCTTGAAAGGGCGATCTAACCATTGCGTGGTGCAGGAGATTAGATTGTCCAAGGGCTTTCCTTCGTCTACGTGGGGGTCCTTGGGCGCTGGCTGGGGCAACAACAGTTTGCCTCTTTTGGGCTAAAACCGGACGACCGAGATTCCAGTTCCGCTGCGCCAGAATTTTCTTCACGACTTTTCCGCGGACGTCGGTGAGTCGGAAATTTCTTCCTCGGAAGGGGTAGGTGAGTTGTTCGTGGTCGAAGCCGAGTTCTTCGCTTTGGCTGTGGCTGTAACCTTGCTTGAGGCCGGTATCGGCCATCCAAATCGTGAAGGCTTCGATGTGGTGGTCGCGGCCGATGGTCTTGCGGTTTTAGCCCATCGGGGCGCAGGCGATTTCACCTCCCCAGATCACGAGGGTTTCTTCTAACATTCCACGCTCTTTGGTAGCATCATATGCTTGGCTGATTTATTATTTTCGAGATTTTAAACATTCAGCCACCAAAGCCCTGGCCTACCCCTCCCCGGCACTCGAATCCGTGAACACCCGGGAGCCCGGTTTATTTCTGGCGTAGGCCCAGAACCAACTGGCAAGGACGCCGACCTTACTCCGGAAATCAACGAGGAAAACGAGGTGGATGAAAAGCCACATCATCCAGCCAAAGAACCCGTTGATGCGCCAGCCTCTCACGTCCACAATGGCAGCGCCTTTTCCGACGATGGCCATTTTACCCTTATCGAAATATTCAAAAGGATCTTCGTCGGGTTTGCGGGGAGAGAGGATCCGTTTGGCGACATATTGCCCCTCTTGGGTTGCGGCCGGAGCCACTCCCGGGACTGGTGTGCCATCAAATTCATAAACGGCGGCCGCATCTCCAATGACATAGACCTCGGGATGACCGGGAACCGAGAGATCCGGAGCAACTTTGACCTGGCCGCTCCGGTTGAGATCGGCACCGAGCTTTCGCGTGATGCCAGTCGCCTCCACTCCGGCGGCCCAAATGATGACCCCTGCAACAATCGTTTCGCCATCCTTCAGGGTCACTTTGTTCTTCTCGATATTCTGAACCATGCAACCAGTGCGAACTTCCACCCCGCTCTCTTCGAGCTGGTCTTTAGTATACTGACTCTGCTTTTCGTGGAAACCCGTCAGGAGACGATCTTGGCCCTCAATCAGGACGATGCGCTGCTTGCTCACGTCGGCGTGGCGGAAGCTCTTTGCCATCGTTCGCTGAATCAAATCTGAGAAGGCCCCGGCCAACTCGACCCCCGTCGGTCCTCCCCCGACAATCACGACGGTCGAAAGCCCCTCATCTACCTGTCCCCCGGTCCGATCGAGGACTTCGAGATTCTTAAGGACACGCTTGCGAATCCCAAAGGCATCAGAGAGGGATTTAAGCTGAGAGACATGTTCGCCCCAATGGTCGTTTCCAAAGAAAGAGGTCTTCACTCCGGTGGCGATCACGAGCGAGTCATAGCTCATCCCTTTTCCAGAAGCGAATGAGAGGCCTTTCCCTTCAAGGTCAATTCCCTCAACCTGATCATACACGATATCCACCTCGTCTTTTTTACTAAAAAGCGAGCGGGTGGAGCGAGCGATATCTGGTGCGCTGAGCGTTGAGGTCGCGACTTGATAAAGCAGCGGTTGAAAGAGGTGATGATTTCGTCGGTCGATCAGGGTGACCTTCACACTTTTTTCCCGGGCGAGCTTACGAGCGCAGGCCAGCCCTCCGAATCCGGCCCCGATAATGACAACATGCTTTTGCGACGATTGATCTCCCATCGCTCCATAGATAAACGGGAGTCGAGATTTAGGAAGAAATTTTCTCTGTAAGCAGAAAGAAAGCGCGTTGGCTGTCCCCAGTGTACCCTGCTAGGAATTTATTTCTGGCGGGAGGGCCTTGAAGCCGCGTTTAGACTGGAGCGGAGAGAAAGGGGGATACCATTCCAATCCTCACATCTTCGCTTGATCCAGAAAACTACTGCGTCAACTGTTGTACGCGGTAAAAAGCCTTTTCGGCTTCACTTGCAGGGGTGGTGAAGCTCGTTGTCTCGCCTTGCGAATTGATATCGTCAGTAATTTCATCCCAGCCTTCCAAATCAATCGAAGAATCCACGGTGTAACGACCACCATCAACGGACGACCACGACAAGGTAACCGTCCCGTCAGCATTGCGTTCGACCGCGAAGATCTCGAAGCCATCTTGAGCGATCGCGCCTCCGGTATTGATCAGTCTTAAGTTATCGAGATAGAGGTTCACCGGTGACCCCCAAGGCTGGCTACTGTTATGAACGACCGTGAGTGTCGGAGGGGAATCCCATTCCACGATACCAAGATTGATGACGCGCGTTCTCACATTCCCATCACCGGACCACGCCTCGGTCACACGCATTCCCGGTCCACCTGGATTGAGTGTTTCTTGAAACCAATTTACCGTCGCCCCATCCGCCTCCACAATCCAGTCCCACGCGAGCGAATACTGTAACCGCTCCTCCTGAGGCAGCTGCATAATTTCCTCTAATTCCGAATACAGAGTCAAGTCTATCGTGAAGTCCTGCTGGTAACCGCCAGGTTCGTCTTGGAGAACAAACTTCGCGCTCTTTTCACCCTCGGTGACAAATAGCTCATCCTCATTAACAGTGGGATCCAAAAGAACCCGACCACCCGCCGGAAGCAGCGCCTCAAGATTCTCTTCAAACGAATCGAGCACCGTCACTTCCGTCACGCCGCCTTCAGGCTTCGTGTCTAGAAGACGAATGTTGTCGACATAAACATCCATTGGAAGAGTGGCGTTTCCATTAAAAATGAATCGCACAAACGTTTGATCACCACCATCGCCCTCGAGAGCTAGCAAGAATCCTTCCGGTAGTCCGGGGCCAAGATCGTAAGTCATCGTCACCACTTTGTTTCCCCCTCCCCATTCGACTTGGACGCCGGCACTATGCCCACCAATATTGAGCGGATTGTTTGTCCAGGTAACGTTAGACTCCAACGTGTCCCAAGTGATATCGTAGAGTAGGTAATAGCGACCTACTTCTGAGGACTCATCCAATTCTTTAACGGCGCCCTCGAGGATTGCCGTCGATTCAGGCGAGAGCAGAACACTGAAGTCCTGATGCCAGCCAGTGAGCGACCCAAAACTCACTTTCAGTGCTTTCTCACCCTCCGTGATTTGATTGTAATCATTGGTCTCAGACTGCGCAAACGCTGTGATTCTACGATCACCTTCCGCAGCATAATGGGACACATTTTCCAGGTTCTCTTCGAATGATTCTAAGACTGTCACCGTTTCAGCTCCGGAAAGTACTGTCGTAGCGAGCCCCGCCGCGACAGATATTATTTTCGACACGTTTGCATTTTTCATTACGCCCAGATAACAACCTGACAACCAACGATCAAGATCGAATCTGGTGAAATTAGCGAGTCAGACCTCAATGAAACCCGCTCAGGTATGATGAGAGGAAATCGTAGCGCGCCGAATTGAATCGCTTGTT
>JBLHUR010000238.1:0-5003 GCA_047629805.1 Akkermansiaceae bacterium
CTCCCCCCGGACCGAATCCTCACCGAAACCGACGCCCCCGACATGCCCCTCCCCCAACCCCGCTTCCACTTCAAAGAAGCCAATCACCCCGCCAACCTCTCCGTCGTCTCAAAAGAGCTCTCAGCTTTAACAAAGGTCAAAGAAAGCGTTCTCCTCAACAACGCCCAGAGGTTTTTCAATCCCGTAGAGGGAGCGGATAATTGATAGAGGATCATGGTTCGTTGATCAAGGAGGGTGTCGGAGAGAATACCGAGATTGATCGTGGAGCCCTCAAAACAACTCAATTCTATATGGCTGTGAATACTCCTACGAACAACCAATCCCCCATTCGTTTGACAGTATGAAGTTATCCCTGGTGTATTTTCACTTCATTTTTCCTGTCACCCCAGTACCCTGTCGAATATCCAAATTTGCAACCTTTCCGCATGGCTAGATATTCTTCATCCTCTCGTTCAAGCAAACATCGTGCGGGATTCACCATGGTCGAATTTCTGGTTCTGGTGGTGCTCATCGTCGTTCTGTCAGGAATCGTCATCATCATCCTGATGCCATCTAGTGATCGCAGTCTCAAACAAACCTCGGTGACGCTCAAAAACACCCGGCTCAAACTGGAGGAATACGCAAATGACCATAACGGAATCTACCCCGTGGGTGAGGATTGCAGCAGCGGGATTCTCTATCGCAAGCTCTCCGGTGACGAAAGCGGTCAGGGGCTCCGTCCAACTGGCCCAAGCTACTGGGCAGAATTAAACAAAGCGAACAACTCCTCTCTTGTCGGCACAGTGCAGGGAAAAAAAGTGATCCTCGATGGCTTCGGAAACGTCATTCGTTACCAAGCCGCTCTCGATGAAAATAAAAAACCAGTTCCGGGCGTCAAGAATGTCGAAGACTTCGACCTCTGGTCCGTCGGCCCCGACGGAGAACCTGCCGACCTCAACACCCCCGGTGCGCTAAAGAACGGACAGACGAAAGACGACATCTGGTAGAGAGGAACCGCGATCTCCGAATCGCGGTTCCACCCCTCACTACAAAAAAGGCGCGGTTTCCCGCGCCTTTTAAAAAATTGCATGACTGACTCGATTCAGTGCGAACGACAGAACTCTTCGAAGCGGCTGATGCCTTCGTTGAGAACGTCAAGCGTCGTGCAGTAACTGATGCGTATCCCCATATCATGGCCGAAAGCCACGCCAGGAACGGCAGCCACCTTATAGCGATTAAGAAGCTTATCGCAGAGATTAACGGACTTGAGACCAAGCTGCGTGCAGTTTACAAAGAAGTAGAAAGCGCCCTTAGGCTCAACTACGCTCACATTGGGAATGGCCTTAAGACGAGCGAGCATGAACTGACGACGAACGTCATACTCACCACGCAGACTGTCAATGAAAGGCTTGGAAGCCTCATCGGTGAGCGCGGCCAAAGCGCCATATTGAGCGAAGGACGTGGCGTTCGAACTGGTGTGACCTTGTATGGTCGAAAGCGCTTGGGCAATGGCAGGAGGAGCTGCGGTGTAACCCACACGCCATCCCGTCATGGAGTGAGACTTGGAGAAGCCATTCACGGTGATGGTGAGATTGTAAGCGTCCTCATTGACCGAAGCCACGCTGACGTGCTTCTCATCTCCGTAGACGAGGTGCTCGTAAATTTCATCGGCAAGAATGATGATGTCCTCGTAGGAAGCGACTTCCACAATCCCTTCGATTTCAGCCTTCGAGTAAACCGATCCAGTCGGGTTACCCGGGGTATTCAGGATGATCATCTTAGTGCAGGGAGACATCGCTTCCTCGAACTCGGCAGCAGTGATCTTCCACTTGTTGCTTTCCTTGGTCTCGACAAGAACGGGGACTCCGCCGGCAAGCTTCACCATCTCAGGATAGCTGACCCAGTAAGGGGATGGAATGATGACCTCGTCGCCTTCTTCGACCACCGCGAGGATGGCATTGAAACAGGCTTGCTTGGCTCCGGAAGTGACGCAGATGTCCTTTGGCTCGTAGCTGAGATGATTGTCAGTGAGGAGCTTCTTAGCGATCGCTTCGCGGAGCTCGGGAATGCCGGCCGCCGGAGTGTATTTGGTCTTACCTTCCGTCAGAGCGGTAATGGCAGCCTGCTTGATGAATTCGGGGGTGTCACAGTCAGGCTCACCACCGGCGAGGCCATAAACTTCTTCACCGGCCGCACGCATGGCCTTAGTTTGATTGGTAACGGAGAGGGTCAGAGAAGGAGTGACCGAAGTGACGCGTTTAGAGAGGCTATCCATGATGTTATGTAGGTTGGTTTACCCCAAAATTCGGGAAAAAACATCGATGGTGGCGAATGGCGCGTTTCTCCCCGGGGAGCGGGGTTTTTCTGCACAGGCACCGGCCTGCTTGCAAGGTAAATGAGTCCCGCAGCCTGTTTTTTTAAGATCCTACCGCTAGAATCAGGGAGCGTCGAAGGAAGCGGTGACCCACTTGCCAATCTTCTTGTGGCCAAGAGGTTTAAACCCACATTTCTCAGCCGTTTCCAGCACCTCGGTCCATTGCTCGGCGAGAATGCCGGAGAGAATCAAGCGACCTTCTTTTTTAATCCACTTGGCGATCAACGGAAGAGCCTCGATCAGCACGGTGGAAAAGAGATTGGCAGCCACTACCTGAAAGCGTTTTCTATTCTTCCACTTGAAAACATCTTCCTCGAAAACATGGATGTCAGCGACCTTATTTCGGTCGATGTTCAGCGTGGCGACCTCTACCGCCTTGCCATCGTAATCGAAGGCCTGCACCTCCCCCGCTCCGAGCAGCTTCCCCGCCATCGCGAGGACTCCGCTTCCCGTCCCAAGATCAAGAAAGCTCCAGCCCTCATCAAGTTCGGCGGCATGATCTACGAGCAAGCGGAGACAAGTCGCCGTCGTAGGGTGATCCCCTGTCCCAAAAGCCATTTCCGGAGGAACGACGATCACTTTGCGGTCAGGGTAAAGTCCCCGGTCAACTTCAACTTGTGAAATGACGAGGCGATCACGAATCATGAGCGGTTCGGTTTTCGGCGCGCTCATCGCAACCCAGTTGCGGGACTTCAGTTCCCGAACCGATCCGCCAAAGAGTTCTTGAATGGCGAGAGCCTCTTTCTCGGTCTCATTGTAAACTTCGACGCGGATCGACTTCCCGCCCTTGATCTCCGTGATCACCGACTGAGTGTCTCCGTAAAAACGCTCTTCCCAAGCATCTTCCCATTTCACTGCTGATAATTTTGACCAAACCCACATGTTGGTGGGATAATGGACACCCTTTTATCATTCAAGTTTTAAGAATCAGGTGGCTCAACACGCCTAGGTTTTCGTGATCACTCAACCTTACGATGGGTTCGGGGAGACTGAAAGTCTCCCCCTACGTTCCGCCCATCCTGTTCAATAGCATCCGAATCGGGGAAGCCCTTGGTGCGGCCATCGTCAAGAAGTGACGACTCGCTCATGAGGGAAGAGCGGTGACTGAATCCCCGAGGATGCGAGGTAGGTATCCCAGTCCCGAAGCTTGGTTTCATCACGAGAATTCCCGCGAGCTTCGATCCGGGATTTCCTTACGGATTCCTCGCAAGTGACGAAGATCACTTTGACCTCCGCTCCAAAGCGAGCAGCGAGCTGAACGGGAAACTCGGGATTCTGAATCTCGGACGTGAAAGGACCCACGATAACGACATCCACGTGAGGGAGATTCTCCGCAGCAGTCGCGAAAAGGCATTCATAAACGGCATCGCGAAAGGCGGCCCGATAAACCGCCGAGTCTCGATCAGCAGGATCTTCCCCGCCCAACTTCATCCCGGCACGGACGACCGGTTCGGTGACGGTGTCGCTATCGAGAAAACAAGCACCAAGCTCTGCCGCCAGCTTCCGACCGTAGGTGCTTTTCCCAACTCCCGCCGGCCCGCAGATCAAATGAAGGATCGGCATCAGTATTTCGAAGACTTACGGCCCGACTTCACCTCAAGGAATCGCGCGATGGTCTCGCGTGCATGAGCCCGACCTTTGACAGCATCGTATGCCTCATCACTTCCCTCCAATTCCATCGCGTAGCCAAAGTGGTATTGATAGAGCTTCTTTTCGTCGACTTTCGACTTCAACGAAAAGGTCTCATTCTGCGCAAAAACCTCAGCCCACATCTCGCGGACTTCCCGCCAATAGTCACCGCTTTTCTCCAAGGTCGTTTCCGCCGCCATAAGCGAGGGCTCAGTGATCCGCTCGTAGCGATTCACGCCGAGTTCCTGGCCCACGATCTTGTTCGCTCCCTTTTCCCCAAGAGCGAGCTTCTGATTTTGCTGGGTATGAACCCAACCGCTCGGAGTGATCGTGAGTTCATGAACTCCCTGAAGAATTTGGTAGTCATCGCGGACCGAAAACTCCCGCCGGGGAAGAGGTCGCCAGCAGCTCTCGCTTTTCCAAGTGGACATGCCGCCTTCGTGCCTCCACTCGCCCACCACCTCGTAACGGGGAGAATCATCGACTTGAAACACGGCCTGCGTCCACCTCCCTTTCACTTCCTCCGGGGATTTCGTCTCGCGGGTCCAAGTGGAATCCCCCTGATAGCTGTGGAGATCGGTATCTTCGTAAGTCCAGTCCTGTCGCCAATGTTTCATGACCATGGGGCCGGATTCCTTGCCATTTTCATCCTTGAAATACATCACGAGACTGTGCTGCAAACTCACAAAATTTGCCTGAAGAGCAAGAACTTGCACGTGCTCGGTTCCCCAGGAAAAGTAGGGTTTGGGAGGCGTGTAGCCTTGGCGAAATCCCATCGTCTCGATGAAATCAAAGCTGACCCGATAGCTTCCGGAGAGAGCCACGATCGCATGTAGATCTTTAACGTATTCTGAAGAAGAATCGATTTGAAGCCGCTCCCAATTCAGCGAGGGGGCCTCATCAAGAACGACGGTCGTTCCCTGCGTGCTCCCGCCCCGTGGTTGCATCTCGGCAACTTCGGTAAAGGGCCAGGCGAAGACGTGACCGCGAACCACTTTTTTCTCCTCCGCAAACGCAGGTA
>JBLHUR010000239.1:0-4769 GCA_047629805.1 Akkermansiaceae bacterium
GGCGTCTTCGGCTACGCCGTCCCCCACCCCTCCCTCCTCGAAACCCTCCAAAACTACCTCCAAAACCGCCTCGGCTACACCGCGCCCGCAGAACAAATCGTCCACCTCGGCGGCCTCGTCCCCGCCCTCTCCCTCGCCGCCCGCGCCTTCGGAAAACCCGGCGACGCCACCCTCACCTGCACCCCCATCTACCCACCCTTCCTCGGTATCCACCGCGACGCCTCCATGGAACTCCTCACCACCGACCACGTCGAAGTCGACGGACAATGGACCTTCGACTGGGACGCCCTCGAAGGCAAAGTCACCCCGCAGACCAAACTCTTCGTCCTCAGCAATCCCCAAAACCCGATGGGCCGCGTCTTCACCAAAGAGGAAATCATTCAACTCGCCACCTTCTGCGAAAAGCACAGCCTCATCCTCCTCTCCGACGAGGTCCATTGCGACCTCATCCTAGACGAAGAAAAAACACCCCACTTCTCCGCCCTCAACCTCCCCGACGAACTCCGCGAACTCACCATCACCCTCCTCGCCCCCAGCAAAACTTACAACATCGCCGGCCTCGGATACGCCTTCGCTGTCATCCCAAATGACTCGATCCGCCGCCGTTTCTCCGCCGCCCGCGGCCACACTCAACCCGAGATCAACTGCATCGCCTACTACGCCGCCGAAGCCGCCTACCAACACGGCGAGCCCTGGCGCCAAGACCTCCTCGCCTATCTCCGCAAAAACTCCGACCTCCTCACCTCCACGATCCACGAAAAACTCCCCGCTGCCAAAGTCCCCAACATGGAAGCCACCTACCTCGCCTGGATCGACTGCCGCGACCTCGCCGTCGAGAACCCCATCCAAGCCCTCGAAAACGCCGGCCTCTTCCTCTCCGACGGAGCCTTCTTCGGCCAAGCCCGCTGCATCCGAATGAACTTCGGCACCCAAACCGAGCGCCTCCAAAGCGCCCTCGATACCTTGGTTGAAACCCTCAGATAGACCAACGGGCTTACGTCACTAAACCCAAGGTTGGCGACGCAAAGCGAGCCTACCTTGGGTCGCAACCTCCCAATCCACCTACATCAAAGGTGTTGCGTCTTGATTGGCTCTCGCCACGTTTTGGCCCACCCTAAAATGCGCATCAAATCGACCTCACCATTCTCTCGAAGAATGAAATGATCCTCTCCTCCTCAAACTGCGCTGGAAGCTTGTTTCCTGCAAACCACGGCTCCTTGAGAATCTTCGTCATCTTCCTCTCATCTGTCACTTTCCCCAAAAACACTTCCCGCATCTCTCCGGGACTCTGGCACCCGCTTAAACCGATACTTTGAGAGAAATCTTTGCTTATCCACCCCATCCGGTCCGATTAAAGGCATGTTGTTGAGAGTTTCCCCGGGGCACGCAATCTCATGATCCTTCCTGAGAAGCTCGGCAAACTGGTTCCTAATTCCACAATTCGAATTCCGAGCCACAAAACTCATGAACCCCGGTCTTTCATGCCAGTCCGTCACGTCCTTCTTCAACAGCGTCCTGGCACCGTCAAATTTCCAATAGAAATAGAACAGAAACAAGGGCCACCTGAGATAGCTCTCGCCCTCGCTCCCTCGATGAAAGCCAATGTTAAAGTCACGCCACCCCGCCGGCGCGACATTCTCTCCGGTGAAAAAGAGAGTCCTAACTCCAGGCCACTTCCTGCTCACCTCTTCCGGATCACACCAAGGACCACAAATGATGAGATCAGGCAGGTGGCTTTCCATGAAGTAGTAAGGCAACATTCGAAATCCCGCATTCAACTGATCCATATCAAAAGTGGTCCACATGCCTTCGCAGGCCACCCGCAGTGGTTTTTTGGCCTTGGTATTGACACCCACCACTTCCCTCATCGTGAAATCTCGCGCTTCATTCGCATCGCACCCCAGCTCAAGATCCCATCGGAGGCGATCCTCCGCTTTCTCCTGCCAGACCAGTCTTAGCTCCTCTTTCTCAAACAGTTCATAGGTCCCGCCCTCGACACCCTGTCTCGCAAACCTCTCTCCTTCACTCAGACGCACACTCCCGGCCCAAGCCGGATGATTCCCCTGAAAGACCCGATAACTCCCCAGGCCCTCCGGACATTTCAAGGAATGATAGGACGGACGCGAATCAGACTGAGCGACATAGGTTATAAAATCCTCCCGATCCCTTCCTTCATAGTTCTCATATCGGCAAGACTCAGGGTGCCATTGGTGCACAATTCCCTCCAGCTTCATTCGCTCAATCGGGGAACTCGATTTCACCGACTGATAAAACAAATCATCCTCACCGCCCCAACTCCGGAATTCCGGCACTCCTCCCGCCGTTTCAAAAACAGCCTTTTTCACAAACGAGATTCCTGTCCCAGGATGATTCCAAAAGTCATCGTTCCCAGCTTCGTCCAGGTTTTTGATGATGGGAAAAAAGGCCCTACCCTTCGCCAAGAAATGGAGACCAGCCACAAAGGCGGATTCATCAATCACAATATCGACATCGAAGAGCAGGATGTTCTCACTCTGAGCTTCATTCACGGCCGCATTTAAGCCCCGCCCTTTTGAAAAATCTCCATCCATTGACACCACTCGCACCGACATCACACCAGCCGCTGCTGCCAACCACTCTTCAAGCGGCCAGTCATCCGAAGAAAAATCCGCCACCACCAACTCGATTGGCCCAACTACTGAGGCAACTTTCGCCAAGCACTTTACACAATTGGGAAACAAGATCAGTTCGTCACTCTTCCAGGCAATCCGGGAGCGATTCTTAAGACTGACACAGACCGAGAGAATCGGCTTCTCCCCCTGCCTCAGGCGCGCCTCAATCCCCTTCAAGTCACCCTCACTCCAGTTGAAACAATGGACTTGGTCGGCCTTGGGGTCACCAAAATACAAAATCTCAGACTGCGGATTGGCCCGCGTGCAGTTTTTAATGTCGAGCGCGAACCAATAATTGTAGCTGTCATTGTTCCACCCCACCAAAGTCAGAACCCCTCCCCGCACCACCCGCGGATAGACCACCGCGTTCAGGAAAAACTCGTCAAATCCATAGTTCGGCCACTTGGCTTTGAAAATCGGAATCTTCTTTTCTCCCACTGTCCAATAATCCCGCATCCGCCCTTGCTCGACATTCCACAAAAAGGCCTCCGCCAACAGACGCATCGGTAAGTTGATCGAGGCCCCGAACTGCCCCGCAATCATCGTCCGATAGGGAGCCGGACTGCTAAATGCCTCTTCCCCACCTCCCGGAAAATACGGGATTCTCCAGAACTTCAACCCACCTCCTGTCACCAGCTCGGTTCGCCTGATATCGTGAATTGCATCCCGCGCCCGATCTGCGTCGGTCACCGTCACCATCCTGGCATCCTCCATCGCCAAAAAACGCCACATCGCTCCCGGATTATGCCGCACAGACGATGACTTCATCAAATGAACCTCGCATCCCGCCTCTACCAGCTCCGGGATCAGGAAGTCCAGATCCTGCGCCAAATAAACTCTTAGAGTCACTTCATCCCCTTTGCTCCGCAAGTTCGCAGCCATATCCATCACCGGAGCCACATAGTGCTGCCACGGATTCGCAAAGCGCGATCTCAGCACATTCCCCGCTGGATCCTGCATCACCTCCTTCGTCGGCACGGGAAAATCCTCCTCATTAGCGACCTCGGGCTTCCAAAAAAGCGAGGTCGAGAAGACATGAGCATTCCCTTGCCGATTGTGCACCGCCTCCGTTGCGAACATCTCTCCCACCCTCGCCTTGTCCACCTCACTGGCCTCCGCCACGTACGCCGCCACCATTGCATCATCCAGCTGCGGAAAAAAATCATTCCAACTCATTGTCCTCCTCTCCATCTTCCTTCTCTTCGGGCGTTCCCCAAAACATGATCTCCGATTTCGGATTCGCCCAGGTGCAGTATTCAATATCCAGCGCAAACCAATGGTTCAGATAAGTCGCCTTCCAATTCACAAAAGTCACCCCCCCCTCAAAGGCCACCCTCGGATGAATCACCGCATTGATAAACCATTCATCGAACCCAAACGTCGGCCACTTCGCCTCAGCAATCGGAACCTTCCGCTCTCCCAGCAAACAATGATCCCGCATCAACCCCTTCTCACAACACCACACAAAAGCCTCACAAAGCTCCCTCATCGGCAAGGGCTTCGCACATCCCATTAAACCCGCCGACGAAGTATGGTACCCGCCGGGCGACCCAACAACAGCATCACGCTTCGTAAAAAAATAAGGTGAGCGCCAAAAATTGAGTCCACCCTCTGCCACCAACTCTGTCCGTTCAATGTCATGAATCATCTCCCTTGCCCGGTCGGAATCACTCATCGTCACCAGACAATCCTCCTCCATCGCCAAAAATCGCCACATCGCCCCCGGGTTGTGCCGGATTGATGATGACTTCATCAGATAGACCTCACACCCCGCCTCAAGCAACTTTGGAATAAGGAATGATAAGTCATTCCCAAGATAAACTCGATAGACCAAATCAGGCCGGATTTCGCCCAAATGCCGAGCCGCCTCGAAGACCGGTTCCACATAATGCACCCACGGGTTTTTGAAGCGGGAGGGAAGGCCATGCTCCGCCGGATTTCGCATGATTTCCTCAGTAGGTTGAGGGTATTCAGCCTCTCCTGGGCTAGCCGGCTTCCAAAAAAGCCCAGTCGCCACCACGTGCCCCGTCTTCCGGACATTGTGAACCGCTTCCACTTCAAACAACTGAGCAAGAGCCTCTTTTTCTCGACTCGAAGCTTCACTTTGATAGGTTCCCA
>JBLHUR010000240.1:0-4670 GCA_047629805.1 Akkermansiaceae bacterium
TTTCGGGATCGTTGATCTCCTTTCGTGCCTGCCGACCTATCTGGCCATCTTTTTGTCAGGAGCGCATTCGCTCATGGTGATCCGTATTCTCCGTTTGCTGCGGATGTTCCGTGTTCTGAAGATGGTGGGCCACGTGCGGGGGGGGGAGACCATCATGCGCGGATTAATGGAGAGCCGAGCGAAGATCTTCGTGTTCTTTTTCACGGTGTTTCTCTTTTCAATTCTAGCCGGGACGCTGATGTATCTTGTCGAATCGGGTGAAGAGGGGACGCATTTTACCAATATTCCGATCAGTATTTATTACGCGATCGTTTCCATCACGACGGTGGGGTATGGTGATATGGTGGCGATCACGACGCTCGGAAAAATGCTCACTTCGATTTTTGTTCTCACTGGATATGCCATCATTGCGGTTCCCACCGGGATCGTGACCTCCGAGCTTTTGAAGAGCCACCTTGGTGACCCGAGTAGTGACGCTTGTCCTGGTTGTGGCGTGAATGGCCATCTTCCCGATGCCAACTATTGTCGGAAGTGTGGCGATAAACTCGATTAGGGCGTTGCGTCTCCGGCATCTGGGAATGACAATCCGGCATGTGGAAATCAGCTGCCGATTACGAGGACATTCGCTACGAAAAGAGCGAGGATGGAGCCATTGCCAAGATTACCATTAATCGTCCTGAGGTTCGTAATGCCTTTCGCCCACTGACGGTGAATGAGCTTTTGCAGGCCTTCGAGCTGGCTCATCAGGATGGGGAAGTGGGTGTGATTATCCTGACCGGGGAAGGCGAAAAAGCCTTCTGCTCCGGTGGTGACCAAAAGGTGCGCGGTCATGCGGGCTACCTTGGCGAGGATGGCGTGCCGCGTCTCAATGTCTTGGATCTTCAAAAGAAGATTCGAGGCCTACCCAAGCCGGTGGTGGCAATGGTGGCGGGTTATGCCATTGGAGGGGGACATGTTTTACACATTGTTTGTGACCTCACCATCGCGGCTGATAACGCCCGCTTCGGTCAGACCGGTCCCAAGGTTGGCTCCTTCGACGGCGGTCTGGGATCGAGCTACCTTGCTCGTATCGTGGGTCAAAAAAAAGCGCGCGAGATCTGGTATCTCTGTCGGCAATACGATGCGCAACAAGCTCTTGATATGGGCTTGGTCAATACGGTGGTTCCGCTTGCTGAACTTGAGAGTGAAACGGTGCAGTGGTGTCGGGAAATGCTCGATCATTCACCGCTTGCGCTCCGTTGTCTCAAGTCCGCCCTCAATGCCGATTGCGATGGCCAAATGGGATTGTTGGATCTCGCCGGAAATGCTACCCTCCTCTATTATATGAGTGAGGAGGCGAAAGAGGGGAAGCAAGCCTTCATCGAAAAGCGGAAGCCCGATTTCTCAAAGTTCCCTCGCGTTCCATAAGCCAGCCCATTTGATGACCATTCCTGTCTGGAAAGCGTGGCTGATGGCTGCGCGTCCAAAAACTCTTCCCGCCGCAATTGTTCCGGTTTGGGCTGGGTCTCTTTTGGCTTGGCATTTGACGGGGAACTTTGATCTGCGGCTTGCGGTTGTCACGGTGATGGGAGCGATCTTTATCCAAATCGCGACTAACTTTTTTAACGACGTCATCGATGCTGAAAAGGGGGCCGATACCGCAGATCGTATCGGCCCCCAGCGTGCCACTTCCAGTGGCCTTTTGAGTCGAAAGTCGGTTTATACCGGAGCGATTTTCATGCTCCTGCAGGCGGTGGTGTGCGGCTTTTTTCTCTACCAAGTGCGTGGCTGGGCCATCCTCGTGATTGGGATACCGTCGCTTTATTTGAGCTATGGCTACACGGGTGGGCCTCTGCCGTTAGCCTATCGGGGCTTGGGCGAAGTCTTCGTTATCCTCTTCTTTGGCTTGGTCGCGGTGATGGGCACAGTCTTTATACAAACCGGGGTGTGGCCTTGGCAGGGCGCTGTCTTGGGGCTTCAAATTGGTCTCCTCTCGGCGGTCTTGATCGCAGTCAATAACTACCGTGACCTGGAAGAAGATCGGGCGGCGGATAAGCGAACCCTCGTGGTGCGCTGGGGGAGGCGACCGGTGAAAAAGCTCATTTTTCTCATGACGATAGCTCCGGCTTTTTTAGTTTCGGTGATTGGTGGTTTCGGTTGGTGGTTGATCGTAGCTATGATCTTGGGAGGGGTCTTTTTCTTGCTTGAACGGCGCCTTTTACAGCCTGAGGGGGTCTCATCAAAGCTCCTTGGCCTTTCGGCTCTTCACCTTATCTTGTTTGTCATCGCACAGAATGTCTGCCTTGTGTTGACCTAGGCAGAAGTCGGGGTATTCTACCTTAAGTTCGTTGTGAAATTACCCTCTTCCATTCTCACAGGGCAACTTGAATCTCTTGTCTGGATTCGGCCCGAAGGACGCGGAACTTTTTTAGAAAGTCCGATCGTCGAAAATTTTGTCGCGGCGGCTCTTGATGCTGGTCATGGCGACTTCGTTATTGATCTGGAAGCCTGTCCTGGCATGGACTCAACTTTCATGGGAATGCTTGCGGGGCTGGGAATCAAATTTCGCAAGAAGCGCACGGGAAGTCTCACCATTCTCGGGACGAGCGAGAAGACCAAGGCTTCACTTATCGAGTTAGGATTACATCATCTCACTAGGATCGAGCCAGCGGATGGCCCTTGGTCGGGACGCCTCGAGGATTTCCGTTCAGGGCTTCTTCCGATCACCGCAGACAATGATACCGACAAAGCAAGTCACGTTCTGGAATGCCACGAAAATTTATGTGTGGCAGACGATTCGAATCTCGACCGCTTTAAAACGGTGCTCGAAATACTTGGTTCGGAGATGGTTAGTCGTCCGATTGGTAAGCCTGATTCAGCTCGTTAAGGGAGAGGAAACGATCGTTATTTTTGTCCATCAGCGGGAAGATTTCCTCTAACTTTTCTTTGCGGGCCTGCGTGGGAGCGACTGCAAATTCTTTGAGGGAAAGTTGCGAATCGTTATCGCTATCACGGCGGGTCAGCAAGGTTGCGGCGTCTTTCGGAAGTGAAAGGTCGCGGATTAGGTCCTCTCGATTTGGAAGTTTAGCATGCTCGGGTTTGAGGCCTATGTCCTGATCATCTGTGACTGACCCGCGGTCGCGGAGAAGGAGAAATGCGACAAACCCAGAAAGAATGAGGATGCCGGTCAACGAAGCGTGAAGCGTTGACTTGGATATTGCGGGGGGTGGAAGGAAAGTTGCCTGAGTTGGCGGAATGGGAGCGGGTTGAGGTGGAAGGCCAATGGCTCCGGTATGGATCGCGGCGGGTTGGCTTACGAGAGCGGTGGCGATTGGTGATTTGACATGAATTGCGCCGGTATGTTCGGGTGGCCTTTGACTTAAGGGGACGGCAGCAGTCAGAGCCTGGGATTGCCCTGCCGTGGGAACGATTCCTGTTTGAAGAGTGACCCGACCGGGATGAAGCCGAAGGGGTGCGGTATCTCTCTCCGCCCGCGGAAGCAAGAGGCTGACGGTGTTGGTTTGGGGCGAAATCGGGCGAGCGGCCGGATCGTTTTGCTGAGGATCTGGAGCTGTCGGGGTTTGGTCTGCTCTGACGGGTTCATGTGGAATATAAGTCCGGTTTTGCATACCCATGAACTGAGCGAGCGCCACGGAGCACGAGTCAGGACGATGCTGCGGCTTCCGGGAGATCAAGGACATGATCCACTTACAGACTTCAGGGTTCATATCCGGACGATACTCGCGCAAGTCTTTGTAATGCCCGGTGAGATGGGAGGCCATGACCTGTGCAACCGTTTCGCCATTGAAGGGATAGATGCCGGTGAGCGCATAGTAAAAGACAGTGCCGAGTGCGTAGAGATCGGTCCGGCTATCGAGATGGAGTTGCTCAAATTGCTCGGGAGCCATGAAATAAATGGAACCAAAAAGAGAGTTCCCGTGCTCGATCGTTTGCTTCGAAGGTCCGACTGAAAATTTGGCCAGGCCGAAGTCTAGGATCTTGAGCTGCATGCGCCCGCTGGGGAGCCAGGTCACCATGAAGTTGCACGGCTTGAGATCACGGTGAAGGAGGTGGGCATCGTGCGCCGCGAGGAGGCCTTCGAGTGACTGTTCGGCCAAAACCATGAAGTCAGGCTCGGTGAAAGGAGCCTTCGTGATGAGTTCCTCCAGCGTCTCCCCATCGAGTAATTCCATCACGACGAATGGCCCATCGGCGTCTTCGCCAAAGTCAAAGAGCCGGACGATGTTGGGCGAATTTAGGGCGGAAAGGGAGTGGCACTCTTTGAGTAACTCGGCAACGGCTTGATCGGATCGGGATTCATCGGTTTCGAGGAGTCGCTTAATGGCAACTCGCCGCCGAAGCTGGTGATCATATCCCTCGTATACCGCGCCTACACCGCCTTGTCCGAGTTTCCGGCGGATTTCATAACGTTCAGGGATCTCCATATTTAAGCAACGCAAAAGTTGCAGTGAACCTACCTAACGACTTCCCCGTAAATGAAAAGCACGGAAGCTCGCAATAATTACGATTTCGGAGTTGCTACCTTCGAGACATCGCGATAGCTTCCGCCCGCCTCGACCAAACAGGCGATTTTTTAACCGGACAGGTGTCAGAGTGGTCGAATGAGCTCGCCTGGAAAGCGTGTGTGCTAGTAATAGTACCGTGGGTTCGAATCCCACCCTGTCCGCCAT
>JBLHUR010000241.1:0-4305 GCA_047629805.1 Akkermansiaceae bacterium
GAAAGACGGTTTTGAGCGCGGCTTTGAGTCCTTCGTGGGCATCGCGGGTGATGGATTTTGGGAGGGAGAGGCCGCGTTCTTTGAGACTGAAATGTCGTAGCGGACATCTTCATCCATGGGGTCGACGACGAGGTGGGAGATTTTTCCAATGGGTCTGGTGCGCCAGGCTTGGATTTGTTCGTCGAGTTGTTTGGTGGCTTGGTTGATGAGGATGGAGAGGGCTTGGGGGAGACTTTCGAGTCCGTGGTTGAGGATTGCTTCGAGGGCATTATCTGGGAGTTTCTGTTCTGGGTTTTCGGTCATCATGGGACGATCTATTTTGTGGTTAAGAATGAGATCGCGCTCATTGAGGCCGAAGCCCACTTGCGGGGCCAGACTGGGTTTTGCACACCACCCCTCGGGGGGCCCTGTCCACCCCTTCTCGGAGTATCCGGTCACCCAAATCGAACCACTGCACAAGATCGAGGGAACATTGCGGCTGATAAAAACGGCCTGCCACTCCGGAGACTTCGACCTCACTGCCATTTTCGGTAATCTCGACAAATTTTGCCGGGGGCTGCGGCGAGCTCAGTTGAGCGTTACCCGGCATTGCGCTTGCGAACCAAAACACCGAAAGGGCAAACCACTGCCGCACGAAAGAACGGATCTTCATTTCGTTTTTCCTTCCTCTTGTTGGACATTCTTTTTCGCCCGAAAAACCCGTGAGAAACGGATGTCCAAAGAAAAGAAAATCAACCCGATACGAGCGATTGTTATTTTTTATAATAAACGGATAAGTGCATGACCATCTACGAAGAACTGTCCATCAATTTTCCGGAAGTTATTTTCCCTCCGCAGGGTCGAGGCCGATCTCACTCCGTTTCTTCACGACATTGTAGCGGAGGACATCGCCCATGAGTTGCTCGCCCTTGGCATCGGCTGCGCCCTTCACCGCGATGGTGTAAAGTCGGCCCTCTGTGATCTCTGGTAGCGTGATCGTAAGAGCTTTTCCATCGCCCGAGAGCTTCACCTCAGTTGGCTTCACCTTCTTCAAATCAACCTTCGGCGAGCCGTAGCTCACATGGTATTTATAAGTGTGTCGCGAAACCACAAGCTCGGGAGCCTTCTTCAAAGCCCGATTAAAAGTCACCTGAAAGCCATCTTTTAGAAGGCTTACATCCGTCGCCAAAAGTGGCTCTTTTTTAAAGGTCACCTTTCGAATTCCCTCGTCGCCGGCCCACTTGATGTGCGTCTTTCCGATCCAGAGACTGCCCTCTTGATCAAAGGTGAAGCGATGATTTCCCATCCCGAGATCCTTACTCGCAAGAAACGGGATCAAGGTCCCTTGCACCGTCCCGCCCACTTCCTCCGGGAGAAAACGAATGAGCTGCTTTTGGTTCATATCGCCGATCAAAAGCTCGCCTTTTGGCAGGCCAAAGAGTTTTGGATCGATGGTATCAATCGGCTGTGTTGGAGAGTTCGCGAGTTCCCCTTGCGGAAAAAGTGCCGCCGCCGGAGTGCGCATTTCTTCCAGTTCCTCAACTGGAACTTTCAGCGGATCACGCGTCCAGTTTTTCTTCCAGACGAGCGAAGCGGGATGCCCATAGAAACCACCTTCGGTGACATGATAAAGCGGGCTCGTGCCACGCCAGTCCCCTTGGTTATCGGTGACCCAAAGCCGGTCATTCTCATCCATGTGAATCCCATCCGGCGAACGAAAGCCATAGGCAAAAACCGAGCTCTCGCCTTCCGGCGTGATCTTCAAAACACAGCCACGATACGGCACGCGCGAATACATCCGCCCCGCCTTGCCTTTGTTTTTTTCCCAATCCTTCCCGAGGTGGAGTTCCCGGTCCAAGCCGATGTCGAGCCACGGTCCGCGAATTCGCTCCTGAATGCCCGCGCCATTGGACGCAACGTTCAGGCTGACGTAGTAATTCCCCTTTGAATCACGGGTCGGTCCGTATGCAAATTCGTGATAATTCCCGGTAATCCCGAAGTCATTGCAAACCGTCTCATAAACATTAGCGACCCCATCACTATCGGTGTCACGAAGGCGCGTGAGCTCGGCCCACTGCATCGTGACAAGCGAGCCGTCCTCTTCTTCAACGATCCCTAGCGGGAGCGCCAGCCCTTGCGCGAAAAGCGTCCACGTCTTGGTCCCGGGCGAAAAAATCTGAACTTCTCCACTGTTAAAACAAGTGGCAATCCGGCCATCGCGCAGAGTGGTCATCCCTCCGATTTGGTTATCAACGCCAGCGGGCGATGGCACCGCTTCGATCTGATAATAATCCTGCCAACCCTCGCCAAAGGAAAGAGCGGTCGTCGTAAGAAGAGTAAAAAGATAGCGTTTCATTTTTTCGTGATGGTCAGGGTGAAGGACTTCGCTTCGTCCGCAGTCAGAGTAAGTCCCCCCTCCTTGAGGGTTCCTTTGTCAGAAGTGAGAGTGGCCTTTCCTTCGTTGGAAAGATCCAAGACCAAAGGCTCGCTGACATTCGCGATGGTGAATTTTCGAGTGACACTTTTCTTGCCCGCCCCTGCCGAAACCAACTCAGAAATCTCATAGTTCCCAAGCGAGTAACGAAACTCCGGGTCTTTTTCCACCAGACGATATCCAAGAAATTGCGGCTTCCCTTCCACCAAAAAAAGCTGCTCCGAGGTCTCGATGTAGTAAGGCTTATTTGGCAGAGATGCCGGCTTCCACATGCTGAAGAGATTCGTCTTATCCCCCACGTATGCATACCGGAAACGACAGGCTTCGGTGTCCCAGCAAACACTCAGTCCATTCTCCAAAACAACTCCCACTGAAGCCGGACTGGAATCAGGCATCGATGCCCGGGCGACATAAGGAAGAGGACGCTTGGGTTCCTTAAACTTCTGATAAAGCGCTTTTCCAGACTTGTCTTTGATCCCCTTGGTCGCCGAGAGAATGTAATCGTGAATTCCTCCCAAATCAGCATCCGGCACATGAGCCATCGAAGGCATCTGAATCATATTGGTATTCTTCTTTCCGGGCTCCTTGGCCCAAGCGATGAATTCCGCCCGCTTCTCCTTCGGGTAAGTCTTGGCAAGACTCACCATCGAGGGCCCCACCACGACACTCGCCAACATGTGACACGCCGTGCAGTTCGTTTGAAAAGCCAGCTCACCCGGAGGCGCGGGTTTGTCCACCGCCGAAAGCGGGAGGATGAGAAAAATGGGCACGAAAAACTTCATCATAAGTAACTCCAGAGTCTACGTCCACGAGGCCCCCTATCTCGCAGAGGTTTCTCAGAATCAGTTCTTACCGTGCCACGGAGTGGGGGGCCTCTCGCCGCCGACCCCATGACTTCGCAGCACCCATTCCCCCCGTAACCCGGTCGTCTGGAAAAGCGGGGGCAAGCCGCCCGCACTCCAAAGGGGGAGCCTTGCGCGGCAAGGATCATTGCCTTACTCCTCCTGAAGAAACTCTTCCAGCTGTCCTTCCAAATTCTTTGGCACCATCACGGTGAGGAGGATGTCATTCCCCTCATATTCCGTTTCGAGAACCTTACCTTCGCGATGCAGAAGGCCGGAAATATCACCTCTCGATTGAGGAACGCGATAGCTGAGTTTCTTGACCCGATCCGCAAGGATATCAGTGAATTTCGCGGTCAGCTCTTCAAGCCCTTGCCCCGTCACGGCCGAGGTCTCGAAGGCTCCGGGAAATTCCGCCCGCAATCCATTCAGAATGGCGGGGTCTTCCACCTTATCCACTTTATTGAGAACAAGGATAACGCGTTTGTCATCGGCCGCCAGTTCACCAAGGACCTTTCGCGTGGTGTGGTAATGGTCCACGATCTCGTCCGACGAGGCATCCATCACGTGAATGAGAAAATCCGCGAGGATCGCTTCTTCAAGGGTCGCTTTGAAGGCCTCCACGAGTCGGTGCGGGAGGTTCCGAACGAATCCCACGGTGTCACTCAGGAGAAGGTCTTGCCCGTCTTCCAGCTCGATCCGCCGCGTGGTGGGATCGAGCGTTGCGAAAAGCATGTCGGCCTCCATGATATCGGAACCAGCAAGCTTGTTAAGAAGAGTGGACTTGCCCGCGTTGGTGTAGCCCACGATGGCTGCGGTCGCGATGTTGTTGGACTGTCGTTCCTTGCGCTGGGTCGAGCGTTGCGTGCGAACATCTTCGAGGTCAGCCTTGATTTTGCTGATGCGGTTGCGAGCAAGACGGCGATCAATCTCGATCTGCTGCTCACCCATCCCACGCGAGGCTCCACCGCCGCCGCTGCCTCCCCCACCGCCTTCACGGTCAAGGTGACCCCACATCCGCGCCAAGCGCGGGAGAGCATATTGCATGCG
>JBLHUR010000242.1:0-4274 GCA_047629805.1 Akkermansiaceae bacterium
TTTCTCGGACGAAGTGTCGGTAATCCGGTAGCCCAAGCGGGTGGGCCTATCGACCTCAACTTCAAATCCACCCTCCAGCGGGGCGAAGTCTCTCAGATCGTCACTGCCCTCAAGAACCCAGCGGACGATGCGCTCTGAGGCCCTCGAGAACTCGATCGTGAAGTCCCGACCGAATACCATCTGAAAAGGACCATCCTTCATCTTCGGGTCTGAACCCAAGGTATATTCGAGAAAATTGGACCGTCCGTCCTCATCGAAATCACGATCAGGACCGGATGGTTCGCCATCCGTAAAATGACTCGCAACCCAGGCCTCGTAGCTGATCTCCAACTCCACCTTTTCGGTCTCCATTTGCACCTCACCCTCATTGACAGATCCCAAGATGGCATCTTCACCTGCTGTTCCAAAGACCGGGAATTTCACAGGGAAGGGAGGCAGGCCAGCCGGGTTCGCAGTGGGCCACTTCCAGGATGGTTTGGAGATGAGGATCCATTCACTTCCCGAAGCTGTCCCGTTTCTCCCCCAGATATAAACCCGGCTGGCAGTCGTAAAGGGGTCGCCGTTCGAGGCCAGGCTTTTACTGTCAGGGCGTGTAATCTTTCGTCTGTTAGAATCTCGTGGGATGAATTGCGCTTTGTCATATCGCAAAACGGGCAATCGAAGATAAGTGTTAGAAATTGACAGAAATATTCAGTTCCTATGCGTATCGAAAAAATAAACTCCGAATTTATGAAGCATATCCTCATTTTTTGTCACCTCATCGCATCCTGCTGTTTCAGCGCCGCAACCGACCGACCCAATATCCTCTGGATCGTCAGCGAGGATAATTCATCCCACTGGCTCGGCTGCTACGGAAATAAAGACGCCCAAACTCCACAGCTCGATGCCCTCGCTGCCGGAGGCACTCGCTTCACCGCAGCCTACTCAAATGCTCCCGTTTGCGCCGTCGCCCGCGCCACCATCCTCATGGGCCGCTACTCACCCTCCATGGGGACCCAACACATGCGAAGCCGCCATCCCATCCCTTCAAATTTCACCCCCTACGTCAGCCACCTTCGCAAGGCCGGTTACTACACCAGCAACGCCTCCAAGACCGACTACAACTTCAAGGGAAATGACACCAAACTCTGGGACGACTCCTCACGCAAAGCACACTACAAGAACCGCCCCGAAGGAAAACCCTTCTTCTCCATCTTCAATCTCACCGTCTCCCACGAGAGCAATCTCTTCCCCGCGAAAATCGCCGGAAACCGCAAAAGAGGCCTCATCCCCCAGATTCCGCGGCTTGATCCCACCAAACTCACACTCCCGCCCTACCTTCCCGACCTCCCCGAGATGCGCCATGACTTCGCCGTCTACCACGACACCATGACCGCCCTCGACACCCAGATCGGCGGCATCCTCACCAGACTCAAAAAGGACGGCCTCGCCGACGACACCATCATCTTCTACTACGGCGATCACGGTGGCCCAACTCCTCGCGGAAAACGCTACCTCCATGACACTGGCGTCCGTATCCCCATGATCGTCCACGTCCCCGAAAAGTGGGCCAAGCTCTCCCCCTTCAAAAACGGCCAAGTCAGCGATGAAGTCGTCGCCTTCGTAGACCTCGCACCCACCCTCCTCTCCCTCGCCGGCCTCAAAGACGATCCCAACATGCAAGGCCGCCCTTTCCTCGGCCCAAATCGCGTCGAGCCGGCAAAAGATCATCTCGCCTTCCTTTTCGCCGACCGCTTTGACGAAATCTACGGCCTCCGCCGCGGCCTCACCGATGGCCGTTACAAATATGTCCGCCATTTCACCCCCCACATCTGGACCGCCCCTTACTCCTTCTACCAATTCCAAATGGCCTCCTGGCCCGCTTGGCAAAAAGCCTGGAAAGGAGGCAAGCTCAGCGGCGTGCAATCCGCCCTCTGGGAAAGCGACCAACCGACCGAGGAATTTTACGACACCCAAACCGACCCTTGGGAAATCAAGAACCTCGCCAATGATCCCGCCTACACCAAACCCCTCGAAGCTATGCGGGCTGCCCTCAAAGCAAAAATGGCTGAGATTCGCGACACCGCCGTCGTTCCCGAACCGCTCTTCGCCGCCACTGCCGGAAAACAAGCCATCGCGACCGCCGTCTCCGCAAAAACCTTCCCCTTTAACGAATTACTCGACCTCGCTTTCATCGCCTCAGCGCGCGATGAAAAACACCTGATCGCTTTGCAAGAAGCCGCGCAATCCCAAAACCCCGTCAAACGCTATTGGGGACTCAGCGGACTCGTCACCCTTGGCGATAAAGCCGCCCCGGCCAAAGCCCTTCTCACCAAGGCTCTCACCGACTCCGAAACCATCAACCGCGCCCAAGCCGCTCACGCCCTCTCCCGCATCGACGAAAAGGAACTCGCCCTCAAAACCCTCATCGATGGCCTCAACAACGAAGCCCTCCCCAACCTTGATCAGGCCCTCATCGTCAACACTCTCATGCAAATGCGAGAGGCCAAGTCCGTCCCCGAATCTTGGATCAAGCGGGCCAAAAAGAACAAAGGAAGCAATCCCCGCCTTGGCACTCTTGCCGCAAGCTTAAAGCTTCTTTAGGCGCGCTTCCGACCTCCCGCCATCAGCCCCACTATCGTTGATGGCAATTTCAAATTGAGCACCCGGCGTAGAAGTATTTAACCCTTTAAATATTTCGCCAAATCATCCGCCCCACCATCGAGAGAACGAACAAAACCAGAACAGCCATCCACGAACCTGGAATCCCGCTCGTGATCAAAGGAACTCTCTCATCTCTATCCATCTCCACGGGAGAAGCAATCATCCCGGCTTGTGGATCATCAAACTTGATCTCTTTGCGCTGCCCCGCCTGCTCAATCTCGGGATGAAGTGCCGCTAACTGGTCCAAAAGTGCCAAATCATACGCATCCGCGACCAGGCTTTCTTCCCGTGACACAAAACTTGCAGGGAGCGTGAGCTTCACCGTATCAGCCGACACCTCGCCACCACAGAAGGCAATACTATATATCAGTATCGGAAGTAACCTTCCTAGTCGAAAGTGAATCATGAGGGAGTTTCAAGATACCCGCTCGCATTTAATTAATCAACCTAAACTTTTTAGAATAACTCACCTGAAATTAACGATTTTTTATAAAACTCCCGGACGTCT
This sequence comes from Akkermansiaceae bacterium, assembly GCA_047629805.1. Classification (GTDB taxonomy): domain Bacteria; phylum Verrucomicrobiota; class Verrucomicrobiia; order Verrucomicrobiales; family Akkermansiaceae; genus SW10. Next base: position 3,152 of record JBLHUR010000242.1, read on the forward strand.
TGGCACTTGCCATCTCCACAAAAAAAGCCAATCTCCCGCCCTCGAAAACTTGTAACACAAATGAGCGAATTCCACGTAGTCCCCCCCGCCAAACACGATGAACTAGTCACCGCCGCCTACCAGGCCCGGGGCTATCAAGCTGACGAATCAACCATCGCCGCCCAAGTCTGCCAAGACGCAACCCGCCACGGAATCCGCACTCACAACGCCCTCAAAGCACTCCATCTCGACCACCTCTTCGGCTCCGCCACCGGCGGTTGCGTCCCCGGCGCCGAAATCGAAGTCGTCAACTCACGCTTCAAAGCCTCCGAAGTCTGGAACGCCCACAAAAAACTCGGCCAAGCCGTCGCCGTCGCCGCCATCGATCGCTGCATCGAAATGGCCGACGAATACGGCGTCGGACAAGTCGCCATCGACAACGCCTTTCACTACCTCTGGGGTGGCGGCTACGTCATGAAGGCTGCCGAGAAAGGCTACATTGCCTACACCAACTGCACCTCAACTCTCGCCGAAGTCGTCCCCTTCTTCGGCAAATTCCCCACCCTCGGCACCAACCCCCACTCTTGGGGATTTCCCACCCAAGAAGCCAACGGCTACCCCATCGTCATCGACTGGGCCACCTCCACCGTCTCCATGGGCCGCGTTCAGCAACTCAAGCGCGAAGGCAAGCAACTCCCTCCCGGCTCCGCTGTCGACAAAGACGGAAACGAGACCACCGACCCGAACAAAGTCGCCTCCCTCCTCCCCTTCGGGCGCCACAAAGGCTACGGCATGGCCCTTATCAACGAACTCGTCGGCGGGTTCATCGGCGGTAACATCCCCACCGAGCGTGGCCGCGAAGGCGCAAAAACCACCTCCTGCTTCTACTTCCAAGTCATCCACCCCGACGCTTGGTCCAGCGGATCCTTCGTCCACGGCAACCAATCGGCCAATATGAAAGCCGTCATCGACGACGTCCTCGGCCACGGCAACGAAAAATGCCTCCTCCCGGGACAGATTGAAGCCGACTTCCGCAAACGCACCGAAGCCGCCGGCGGCCTCCTTTTCTCTGCCGCAGAGCTTGCAGAATTCAAAGAACTGGCCGATGAAGTAGGCATCTCCGGATGGGAACTCGAAAACTTCC
>JBLHUR010000243.1:0-4233 GCA_047629805.1 Akkermansiaceae bacterium
TCTTCGCCGGCTTTGATATCGAAAGCTCTTTCGTAGGATTCCGCGTCTTCGCCTGGATTCTGCCAATCAGTCGTGCCCTCGGGTTTCATGAGCAGGCTGTCTTTGGACCTCTCGCCGAGTTGGCGAACGAGGTAGTGGGGGTCGACTTGTTCGATGAGGACATAAATACCCAGCGTTTTTTCCTCAAATTCTCCTTCAATGGAGAGCACCACTTTGGCCCAACCAGTGCCGGGTGTGGGCATCCCGGCTGCTTGATAGATTTCGTAGGCGAGTTTCTCCTTCATGAAGGCGGGGTCGAGATAGGAGTTGGATAAATTAAGCTTGGTCCGGCCGTGCAATTTTTGATCAGCGACAAAGCGGTTGGTGTCGATTTTCAAGGGCCTTTTGAAACCATTCGAAGAAAAGCGATAGGACGAGTTGCCTTTGAAACGGAGTCCGGCGTCTTTGAATAATTCACCATCGACCGTGATGTCAGCTTTCACATATTCGAATTTACTTTCGGAACTACCGCCCGGGGGAGGGCCTCCCCGACTTCCTTGATCTTCCCGCCCTCGCTCACCCCGAGGGGTCGTGCCGGGAGGTGGTCCTTCCGGTCGGCCACCGCCGCGCGGACCGCCTCTTTCCCGGTCATTTGTCTGAGGCTGCATCGATTTCCAGGCCTCCTTGGTGAGGGAAATGTTAATGTTCACCACGTGATTTTCCTCATAGACGGATTTCCAGAAAACGGCGTCGTTCGGTTTGATGTCCGTGTCAGTCTTTGTTTCCTCAGCGAATGCGAAGAAAACAGACAAGCTGGTTGTGAAAAACATGGTAAGGTGCCGCGTTTTGCGAGGGAGGGAGTGGAGTCGTTTCATGAAAATAGGAGGCTTGAACGAGTGAAGGATAGCGACCCAAGATGAATCGGAGGTGAACCTGCCGGAAAAATCCGTGACGATGGCCTCAACCTTGACCTTTTTCCCACTGCTGCCTAGCTTCCCGCCTTAAGCGCTATGAGCACTCCAGAAGGAAAATCCTACAAAGACACCCTGTTCCTGCCCAAGACAGATTTCCCCATGAAGGGAAATTTGACGGTGCGTGAGCCGGCTCGCCTCGAAAAGTGGAACTCCGAAGGTCTCTACGCGCGAATTATTGCGAAGCGTAAGGCTGAAAATGCTCCGCGTTTTATCCTGCATGACGGCCCTCCCTTCGCGAATGGTGACGTCCACATGGGAACGGGCTTGAACAAGGTGCTTAAGGATTTCGTGGTGAAATCCAAGTCGATGGCGGGCTTTGAAACGCCGTTTGTTCCTGGTTGGGATTGCCACGGGCTGCCCATCGAATTCAAGGTGATGCAGGACGAGGACGCCCGCGAGGTGGAGCCAGCCGAGATTCGCCGCCGCTGCGAAACCTTCGCCCGTGGTTGGATTGAGACCCAGCGCGAGTCCTTCAAGCGCCTCGGTGTCTTTGGTGATTGGGAAACCCCCTATCTCACTCTCGACCCCGGCTACGAAGCCAACATCATCCGCACTTTCGCGTCTCTCATCGAAAAAGACTGCGTCTATCAGTCCAAGAAACCGGTCCAATGGTCCTACGGTGCTAAGACCGCGCTCGCGGAAGCAGAGGTCGAATATAAGGACAAGAAGTCGACCGCGGTCTTCGTGAAGTTCGATCTCCCTGCCCACGATTCTCTTCCCGCTGGCTCTTCCATTGCGATCTGGACCACCACTCCGTGGACCCTTCCCGCCAACCTCGGCATCGCGGTGCACGAGCGCTTCACTTACACCATTGGCAAGTATTCCAATGGTGATACCCTCATCGTGGTTCGCGATCTCCTCGGTGAATTCCAAGAGAAGACCGGCCTCACGCTTGAGGAAGAATTGGGCGAAATTAAAGGCTCCGAGCTCGAAGGCCTGGAGGCCCAGCATCCATTCCTCGATCGCACTTCCAAGGTCATCGTCGCTCCCTTCGTCACGACCGACGCCGGAACCGGTGCCGTTCACATCGCGCCCGGTCACGGTGCGGACGATTACGCGATCGGCCAACAAAACGGCCTCGCCGTTCTTAGCCCAGTCGATGACGACGGACTCTTCACCGACGAATGCGGCATCACCGAACTCGTGGGCGTCCACGTCTTCAAAGGCAACACGCGCATCGTCGAAATTCTCACTGAAAAAGGAGCTCTCCTCGGTGAGGAGACCTACGCGCACAGCTACCCGCATTGCTGGCGTTCCAAGACGCCCATCATCTTCCGGGCGGTCGAGCAATTTTTCATCTCCATTGATAAACTCCGCGACAAGGCGCTCAGCGAAATCGATGAAGTCGAATGGCTCCCCAAGTGGGGTCGCAATCGCATCTATGGCACCGTCGAGTCTCGTCCTGATTGGTGCATCTCACGTCAACGCACCTGGGGTGTTCCACTTCCGGTCTTCTTTGATAAAGAGGGCGCGCCCATCGTCTCGGCCGATCTTGCCAAGAAGATCGCCGACCTCGTAGAGAAAGAAGGCACGAACGTCTGGTTTGAAAAATCCGATGCCGAACTCGCCACTCTTTTCGACCTTCCCGAGGGCTCGACAAAGTGCCGCGATACCCTCGACGTCTGGATCGACTCCGGTTCGTCCCACGTCGCCGTCCTCGACGCGCATCCCGAACTGCACTGCCCGGCTGACCTTTACCTCGAAGCGACCGACCAGCACCGCGGTTGGTTCCAAAGCTCCCTCATGCTCAGCGTCGGAGTTCGCGACAAGGCTCCCTACAAAACGGTTCTGACCCACGGCTTCGTCGTTGATAAGGACACCGGCAAAAAACACGCAAAGAGCGATGGGAAAAAAGGCAAGCCCACCGACGCGGCCCACTTCTACAATAAGTATGGAGCCGACATTCTTCGCCTTTGGGTTTCCTCCGTCGATTGGCAGAGCGAGGTCCCCTTTAGCGAAGCACTCTTCCAGCAAGTCAGCGAACCGTATCGCCGCCTGAGAAACACCTTCAAGATTCTCCTCGGCAACATGCGGGATGAGAAAGTCAGCGAGCCTGCAGAACTCCCCCTCATCGATCAATGGATCATGGAGCGACTTCAGGTCATTATTACTGAAGTAAGAGAAGCCTACGAGGTCTACGACTTCCGCAAGGTCTTCTCCCTCGTCAACCAGTTCGCCGCCAGCGACCTGAGTGCCAACTACATCGACATGACGAAGGACCGCCTCTACTGCGACGCCGCAGAAAGCGAGCAGCGCAAAGCAAGCGTCTGGGTCATGGGCGAAATCTTTGATGCTCTCGTCAAACTCCTCGCTCCCGTTCTCGCCTACACCGCCGAGGAAGCGTGGGAACACGCCGGAGGCCAAGGTAGCATTCACGAACAGGATTTCCCCAAGGTGAATCCAAAATACGCCACCACGACCGCCATCGATCAAGTGACCAAGCTTCACGAGATCAAAGCCATCATGCAGACCGCGATCGAGGAAAAGGTGCAAGCCAAAGAGTTCAAAAAGAACAACGAAGCCAGCGTCACCCTCACCGTGCCTGCCAATCATTCCTGCCTGGAGCTTCTCAAAGATCACGAATTCGCGACCGAGTTCTTCATCGTCTCCGAGCTCAATATCACCGAAGGCGACGCACTCTCCGCCACCGTTGAACCCACCAGCCACGCGATGTGCCCCCGCTGCCGCAAATACGAACCCATCGTCAAAGGCGACCTCTGCCAACGCTGCGCAGACGCGGTCTAGGTCAAAATGCTGGCCAGAGATAGGTGGATCATCACTTCAAACTCCGCATTTCGCAACATTGTACGAAGTTATTCATTTGGGTGATTGATCTCTCGGAAAAGGAGGAGAAAAGCTGTTCAAGAGGGTGATATCAAGTCCATGCTAACGGGGGTAAATTGCAGCCTCGTCATTCTGGATATCAACACCTCAATCTCCTTTCGTCCTTGTAATATGGGGGATTCTCGGGGAATTTACTTGGGTGACTAGTCAGGGATATCGTTCTCTGCAATGAAATGAAGACCGATCCTACAACAGGCATTCCACACCATACAGGATGGAATTATTTCCTATCTTCAAGTCACTTATCATCAGTTAGTTAGGACAATAAGGCGTGTGGGAAATTAAATAAATATGTACTTTTTATTTACTTTGTGGTTCGTTCTTCCTCATGAACAAACCTGCCTCTTCTGCCCAGGAATTCGTCGATGAGTCCACCATGCTGCCAATCGGCCACATCCCGGCAATCGCCCGAATGTGTCACCGCGTCGGCCTCATC
>JBLHUR010000244.1:0-4175 GCA_047629805.1 Akkermansiaceae bacterium
GAAGCCGATCAGAATCACTAAAAAGTGTTCTTTTGAACAATTTTCTTTCCGCGTGAATTTCACTTCGGACATTCTGTCCTCGGACGACCCCAGACACCCGACGAATTGAAACACGAATACCGAATCCTAATTAAAGAATCGCGGGGTGATCGCCACGCCGCAATCTGTCGAGTCACCCCCCTTTCACCCCCTCCGCTCCGGTCCATGGGCGGCTTCAGAGCCCTCCCGCCAAAAGCAAATTCCTAGCAGTAACGAGAAAAAAGACCGAGGAACGCCCGTGTTCATGGACACCAGCGTCCTTCTGGCCGCAAGCGGATCGGTAAAGGGGGCTTCCCGCTATGTCACGTGACAGTCTCCCCAAGCGAACTGGGAACTACGCAGTTCCCCTTGATGCCTCGTGGAGACTGAAAGAAATCTCGATAATGGGGGTGACGACTCCCGGAGAGTTCTTGATAGATCAGCGAAAGAAAGGGGTCATCAACTAGCTCCTTGAGCTCGGTCGGAACTCCATCCCTGGACTTGTCACCGTTTTCGTCCATTGCCTTAATGACGTATCCCTTGCCCCCCTCCCATCGCGATTTTCGCCCTCAGGTGAACGAAAGGATTGTAAAAGAAATTTCTCAACAGTAGCACTCATCTATGGCCATTGAAATCAGTTACCGGGACCTCTCGAATCATGAATCCATGTTGCAGGATGAAGTTCGTTGCAAAGCCTTTCGCGAGGCCTTGTTTGAGGTGGTGACACCTGATTCCGTGGTCTTGGACATCGGCGCTGGCACCGGAATTCTGAGCATCTTTGCGGCCCAGGCCGGAGCGAAAAAAGTCTATGCGGTGGAGCGATCGCCGGTCGCCCAGGCTGCCAGGCAGATCATTGCGAGCAATGGTCTGAGTGATCGGATCACCGTGATCCAAGGTGAAATGGAGGCCCTGGAACTGCCTGAGAAGGTTGATGTCATCGTGTCCGAATGGCTGGGCGGATATGGGGTGGATGAAAATCTCCTGCCGATTGTCATCCAGGCCCGCGACCGCTGGCTGAAGCCCGGCGGGATTATGATTCCGGGCACAACCACCTCCTGGATGGTTCCGGCCTACGACGACTACCTGCAGGACGATGTTGAATTCTGGTATAGCCGGCCCTATGGCGTAGATCTCTCGGTGGTGGGCGATGACTCACAGCGACGTACAGAACCCAGCTGTCATCACGTCAAACCTGAAGATCTGGCCTGCGAGGCGCAGCTGATGTGGACGGTCGATAGCCATACCTGCACCGAGGCCCAGTCCAGTGGGACCTTTGAAGCAAAGCTTGAATTCATCTCTGAATATGATGGTGAGATCAATGTGCTGGCAGCCTGGTTCGAGACGAAGTCTGCCCGGACCGTGGAGCTGTCCAATGCCCCGGACTGCCCGGATACGCATTGGGGACGGACGGTGTTTCCGATTGGCGAAACCGTGCTCGTGGAAAAAGGCACGCGCATCAAGGTTCACTTTGTGCATGAGCCCCATGGCAAGGGACACTCCAATGCCAAATGGACCGTAGAGATAGAGGACTATCGTTTCCAATCTGAGGATACGACATTGTTGACCAGTGATTTTTTGTAGCCTTCTGCACAAAGCAGCCCCAGCAGCAGCAACGCAAAATCGCTAGTCTTAGACTAGCTCCTCCTGCCTCACGAGGCCGATCGTCTGTGGGAGCATCTTAGCCACCATTCCGGCAGAAAGTGGCTTGGTTGCTAATCCTGTCAGGAGAATCCCCAATGTCCCCGCGCCAAAGGTTTGTCCATTGCGCCCAAAGAAGGTGCGCAATGCCTCGACCGCTCTCGTGCATCGCTTGCGGGCAGCATCCTCGGGAATTCCCAATGAGTCACCGACAGCGCGATGGCTTTGCTCATCGAAATATCGAAGAAGGATGACATTGCGATCCCTCTCCGGGAGGCTTTCGAGCGCTGCATCAACTCCATCGGTAAACAGCGGCGATTCCTGATCATTCATCATCGTAAGGGCGGCTTGTTCTCTTGTCCTTCTGCGTAGAGCAGATCGGCGAAAATCTGAAGAAATTCGGCAGGTCTGCCGGGATAGCCACCCTGCCATACAAGTCCAGGACGGAAGCGCTGAAGCTTTTTTCAAGAGCCGTAAAAAGACCTCTTGGCTCACATCGTCAGCCACACTTTGATCTCCGCCCAGAAGACGGGTCGCCGTCGCATGAACCAGCCCTCCTTAGCGGAGAACAATCTGGGTCATGCGCTCCGCTGCCGGTGAAGGCCAAGCCCACCGCTACATCGATGGCCAATTCGTCGGCGCCGTGGGCCCCACTGGTTCCGGCCTTGATGAACGCTGGGCCCTCGGCTCCGAACTCCTCCTCTTTGCCGATGAAAGCAACGATACCGCCGCCGGTTTTGCCAGCTCCATCTTCATCATCGACATGACCTTGGCTGAAGTTCAAGCCCTCGATGCCGGCTCTTGGTTCACCCTGGACTTCGTCGGAGAAAAAACCCCCACCCTCACCGACCTCGCCGAGAACCCCGCCTACGCGAAGAAACTCGCCGAAATGGAAGCTCTCCTCAAAACCGAAATGGAACGCCACCACGATCCCTACCCGCTCTGGAACTAAAAGTAAGAAAGGAACCTCAACCTCCGAATCGAGACCGCGAGGACCAAATTACCCACCCCCCCCAAAGACATCCACCCCTCAATCTCTGTCCGTTCAAGCCCCAAAGAGCCAACCTGTCTCCTTAATTACCTATTCCCCAATAATCGTTCTCTGGTCCCCCCGGTCGCGATTCGGGGATCGCGGTTCCTTTCTATGACAGAAACCACCCCCAAACCTAAGTAACCCCCTTACATGAAATCACTCGCACGACTCATCCTATCCACCCTCGCGCTGAGCTCCTTTGCTCTCGCTGAGAAAACCACCTCCCTCTTCGACGGTAAATCCCTCACCGGCTGGACCGCCCTCCCCGGCGGAACCTGGACTGTCGAAGACGGAGCCATCGTCGGCAAAAGCCCCAAGAGCGAAAAGCGCCACGGCATGCTTCTCTCCGACAAACAATACTCCGACTTCGTCGCCACCGCGAAATTCCGCGTGATCTCCGGCGACAGCGGATTCTACTTCCGCTCCGAACGCGTCAAATCCAACGTCAGCGTCAACGGCTTCCAAGTCGAAGTCGATACCTCCCAGGAAACCGGCGGCCTCTACGAAACCGGGGGACGCGCCTGGGTCATCAACCCCACCAAGGAAGTCATCAAAAAGCGCACCTACAAACCGGGCGAGTGGACCACCCTCGAACTCCGCGCCGTCGGCCGCGACGTCGAAGTCAAAATTAACGGCGTCGTCATCTCAAAACTCACCAACGACAAAGGCCGTCTCAAAGGCCACTTCGGCCTCCAACTCCACGGCGGCCAAGACATGCACGTTGAATTCAAGGACATCGCCATCCAAGAGATCGAAAGCGCCCCCGCCTTCGTCGAAATGTTCAACGGCAAAGACCTCACCGGTTGGAAAACCAACGGCAACTGGGTCGTCGAAAAGGACAACGTCATTACCCTCAAACCCCGCGACGGCGAAAGCGGCTGGAAACGCTACGCCGACTACCTCACCACCGCCCGCAAATACGGGAACTTCGAGTTAGACCTCGAATTTAAATTCAACGCCACCGGCAACTCCGGGGTCTTCATGCGCATCGGCGATCTCAAGGAGCACGTCGAAAGCGGATTCGAAGTTCAGATCCTCGACACCCACGGAAAGAAAGACTTCGGCCACCACGACTGCGGCGGCGTCATCCGCACCTCCGCGCCTAAAACAATGGCCGTCAAACCCGCCGGCGAGTGGAACCGCTACACCATCACCTTGAAAGACAGCCACCTCAAAGTCGTCCTCAACGGAGAACTCATCCAAGACCTCGACCTCAGCAAAACCGACATGAAAGATCGCCCCGCCGAGGGCTTCATCAGCTTTCAAGACGAAGCGAAACGCATCTGGTATCGCAAGGTTCGCATCAAGGAACTCGAGTGAAATCTAAACCTCCGGCTCTGCCTTCACTCTGAAGAACTTTTTCTCGGACGAAGTGTCGGTAATCCGGTAGCCCAAGCGGGTGGGCCTATCGACCTCAACTTCAAATCCACCCTCCAGCGGGGCGAAGTCTCTCAGATCGTCACTGCCCTCAAGAACCCAGCGGACG
>JBLHUR010000245.1:0-4045 GCA_047629805.1 Akkermansiaceae bacterium
AACTCGGCGAAGACCCCGCCCGCTGGGGACTCCCCTTCGCCGCCCTTCTCGGCGCCTTCAAAGCGCAGCACGAACTCCGCCTCGGAGCCATTGGCGGCAAGGACTCCATGTCCGGCACCTTCAACGACATTGATGTCCCTCCCACCCTCGTCTCCTTCGCCGTCGCCCCGGGAAGTACGAGGAACGTCATATCTCCCGAATTCAAAAAACCCGACTCCTTCATTTCCTTCATCGAGATCCCGCGCGACGAAAACCAACTCCCCGACTTTGCAAAGTTGAAAGAAGTCGCCGACCTTCTCCACGCCGAACAACCACTCGCCATCCACACCCTCGACCACGGCGGCCTCGCCACCGGCCTCAGTAAAATGGCCTTCGGCAACAAGCTCGGTGCCATCATCGAAACCGACCTCGACCTCCACCAGGAACGCTTCCTCTGCTTCCTCGTCGAATCCGAATCCGAACTCCCCTTCGCCACCGTCATCGGAAAAACCCAAAGCGAACCCGCCATCCAAATCGGCGACCAATCGCTCCCCCTTGACGACCTCCTCGAAGCCTGGACCGAACCTCTCGCCGACATCTACCCCGAGTCCGCCGACCCCTCCACCACCGAAGCTGAAGTCTTCTCCGCCACGCAGAAATTTGAAGTCCCAAACCTAAAATCTAAAATCGCACCAAAGGTCCTCATCCCCAGCTTCCCCGGCACCAACTCCGAATACGACTCCGCCAAATCCTTCAACGAAGCCGGAGCAGAAGCTCATATCGAAGTCTTCCGCAACCTCACTCCTCAGGCGGTCGAAGAATCCCTCCAAACTCTTGCCACCCACATCAGGAATTCACAAATCCTCATGCTTCCCGGCGGTTTCTCCGCCGGAGACGAACCCGCCGGTTCCGGCAAATTCATCGCCACCATCCTACGTAACCCAGAGATCGCCGACGCTGTGATGGACCTCCTCAAAAACCGCGACGGCCTCATCCTCGGAATCTGCAACGGCTTCCAAGCCCTCGTCAAAACCGGCCTCGTCCCCTACGGCGAAATCCGTGATCCACAACCCGGCGCCCCGACTCTCACTCACAACGACATCGGCCGCCACATCGCAAAATACGCCACCACCCGGATCAGCTCAAATCTCTCCCCCTGGCTCACCGGAACCCAAGTCGGCGACCTCCACAACATCCCCTTCTCCCACGGCGAAGGAAAATTCTACGCAAACGAAGAGGACATCCAAAAACTCGCCGCCGCCGGCCAGATCGCCACCCAATACACCGACTTCGAAGGCACCCCAACCATGAACCCCGAGTTCAACCCCAACGGCTCCATCCAAGCCATCGAAGGAATCACCAGCCCCTGCGGCCGAGTCCTCGGAAAAATGGGCCACACCGAACGCCGCGGCCCCAACGTCGGCCAAAACATCTCCGGCAACCTCCACCAACCCCTCTTCAAAGCGGGCGTGAATTACTTCTCATAACCACCATGAATCCAAAAATTCACCGCGTTCAGGTTCAGAACTTCAAGAGCATCGGGAAATGTGATGTCAGGCTCACCAACCTTGCCCTTCTGGTTGGCCCGAACGGATCTGGAAAAAGTAACTTTTTGGATACCCTCGCCTTCATCGCTGACTCGCTGAACTCCTCGCTGGAACACGCCATCCGAATGCGGGGAGGGATTAGCGACGTGAGAAGACGCTCCCATGGAAAGCCCCGTAACTTCTCGCTTCGAATCGACTTCAAGCTTGGAGAAATCTTGGGACACTACGCACTTTCCATCGGAGCGAAGAGCAACAGAGGCTTTCAAGTTCTCTGCGAAGAGTGCAGCCTTGGGGGAAACACCCTTGATAGTGCCCACTATCAAGTCGAGAAGGGCAAGATCACTCAAAGTTCCCTCGCCCTCACTCCGGCAGCATCGCCCGATCATCTCTTCTTAGTCAGGCTTTCAGGAGAACCGGATTTTGGCGCAGTTTTTAAACTCCTCTCGGGAATGTCTTTCTACAACCTCGTTCCCGATGCCATCCGCGAAATCCAGCCTGTCGATGAAGGTCAGCGCCTTCTCCGCAACGGAGGTAATCTCGCCAGTGTCTTTTCACAGCTTCCAGTGAAAACGAAAGAACGAGTGATCGATTATCTCGGCGCCATCGTCCCCGGAATCGAAAGCGTGAAAGGGAAAACGATCGCCGGAAGGGAAACTCTCGAATTCAAACAAACCACGGAGGACGAAGAGAAAACCCAGACCTTCCTCGCCAGCAACATGTCGGATGGAACCCTCAGAGCTCTTGGCGTTCTTGTCGCAGTCCTCCAAGGGAATGCCACGGCCCCCGACACCCTGCCGCTGGTTGGGATCGAGGAACCAGAAATCGCACTCCATCCCGCCGCATCAGGGATTCTTTTCGATATCCTTCGCGAAGCATCGGAGGACCATCAGGTGATCGTCACAAGTCACAGCCCGGACCTTCTGGATAACGATCAGATCGCTGACAATGATCTCCTTTCGGTCGCCCTCGTTGATGGTGCCACCGTCATCGCTCCGATTGATGAAGCCAGCCGAGCCGCCCTACGTGACAAACTCTACACCCCCGGAGAACTCCTCAGGGCCAACCAACTCTCACCCGATCCCGACTCCGTGGCCGAGCAGTCGCAGATGAAACAATCCTTCTTCGATCTATGACCATCACCATCCCCACGATTGTCGAAGGTCAGGGCGAAGTCAGGGCCCTCCCAATTCTTCTCCGACGACTCGGCGAACTTTACTGCCCTGAACATTACCTAAATATCCCCCCACCTCACCGTCTTCCCCGGGGAAAAATGACCAATCGCCCGGACGAATTTAAACGAGCGGTCCAGCTTGCCGCCGCAAAAGGTGGCCCTCCTTCCGAGGCATTTATCATTGTCTTACTCGATTCGGATCAAGATTGTGCAGCTGAGATCGGACCAAGACTTGCCCGCGAAGCAAAGACCGCGCGGTCCGACTTTCAGATCACCGTCTCTTTGGCGGTTCGGGAATTCGAATGCTGGATCCTGGCATCGCCAGGCTCCCTCAATCTACCCACAGGAGTCGAAGCTCCGGCAGATCCCGAGAGCGTCGGTGGAGCAAAAGGTTGGCTGAAAAGAAATCTCCCACTGGAAAAATACAGTGAAACCATTGACCAACCAAGGTTGACCTCTCAAATCGATATCGAAACAGCGAGAGGCTCTTCACCATCATTCGACCGCTTCTGTCGCGAGTTCCAGTCTATCGTGATCGAACTTGCGGGGTGAAAAATCTATACCCTCGAAAGTTGAACCCACCAAGGTCTGGCGATCCTCTCCCACACTACTTTCTAAGCTGCCAGCCGACGTCGCCCAAAACATCTCCGGCAACCTTCACCAACCGCTCTTCAAAGCGGGCGTGAATTACTTCCAATAAAGAAAGGCAGGCAGGCTCAGTCTAACTTCCGCACCTTGATGTTGCGGAAAGAGATGAGCCCGGCATTCTTTTGGAGCCCGATAAATCCGGCGGGCCGTGGCTTGGCCATCTTGAGCTTCACGAGTTCCTTGCCATCGAGAGTGACTGTCACAGTGCCCTTCTCGACCTTCAGTTTGTAGGAGCGCCATCCAGCTTTCTCGACCTGGCCCTCAATTTTATGAAACTTGACAATGCTTCCAGTGGGGAAGGGATTGCTGGGCGGCGCGATATTGATCTCATAACAATCAACGGCCTCATCCTTCACCTTCGCTTCCGAGTTTAAAAAGACCCCGCTATTCGCCCCGAGGGCGGCTTTGAATTCCAACTCCAACTCGTAGTTTTCGTATTTCCCATCCGTCGTCAGCAGACAGACTTCACCAGTGTCAGCCGTGATCACCCCTTCTTTTACCGTCCAATTTGCGTCTCCCTGATTGGTCCACCCTTTCAGAGTTCTTCCATCAAAAAGAGTGACCCACTCCCCACCCAATACGGGAAGGGCCATCAAAACCATCACGGCAATAAATTTCATCACTAGACTTTCCTCGTAAAACTTCAGAGCGACAATCTCGAAATCACGGCAAGAGGCCGATTTGATCCGTATCTCACTAG
>JBLHUR010000246.1:0-4030 GCA_047629805.1 Akkermansiaceae bacterium
GTAAGGAGAAGGAGGATGACGCGGCCCAGGGGCATGGGCTTATTACTAGGGGAGATCGGAAATCCGTTCAAATGCGGATTCGATTGTGGTAGATGAGAGGGAATGAAGATGTTTGGATTGTCCGCTATTTTGGTTTCGTCGTCGTTTGCATTGCCGGAGGCGGTTTTTGAGGCGGAGGTGATCGATGCCAAGATTTCGGTGGGTTACGGCTTGGTGGTGGCCGATGTGGATGGGGACGGGAAGGTGGATATTTTGTTGGCAGATTCAGATCGGACGGTCGCCTATCGCGGGCCGACTTGGCAGAAGTATGAGCTGACGGGGAAGTTGACCGGAAAGGATCATGTGTGTCTTTGTGCGAAGGATATTACGGGGGATGGCAAGGCGGAGATTGTGGTGGGGGCGGGGTGGAATCCGGGGGATACGAAGGAGAGTGGCGCGGTGTTTTCCTTGGGTGAATCGGCGGATTGTTTTGCGAAGCGGGATGCGAAGGCGCGGCATCGTGAGCCGACGGTGCATCGGATGCATTGGGTGGAGGAGAAGGGCGGGAAGAATTTTCTGGCGGTGTTACCATTGCATGGGGTGGGAAATGTGAGGGGAGCAGGTGAGGGCGTGAAACTTTTGGGGTATCGGCCGGAGGATGACTGGAAGACCTTTTTGATCCACAAGGGGTTTCATCTGGCGCACAACTTCGATCCGGTGAAGTGGGATGATTCGGGGAATGAGAGCCTTTTGGTGGCGTGCCAGGAAGGGGTGCATTTGCTCTATCCGGCGGCGGGGAAAGAATGGACGGCGCGGGCGATGACGGAGAAGGGCGCGGGTGAGGTGAGGCTGGGGAAACTGCCGAACGGGAAGAGATTTATCGCGACGATCGAGCCGATGCACGGGAATGAGGTGGTCATTAATCCGGAGGCGGAGAAGGGACAGTGGTCGCAAGAGCGGGTCGTGATTGATGATGGTTTGAATCAGGGACACGCGTTGGTGACGGGGGATTTTTTAGGGCTGGGGTATGATCAGGTGGCGGCAGGTTGGCGGCAGAAAGCGGGTCAGGAGAAGAAGGTGGGGATTCGGCTCTACGTGCCGACAGATCAAGAGGGAAAGGTTTGGAAACAGCATGCGGTGATCGATGACAACATGATGGCGTGTGAGGATATGAAGGCGGCGGACCTGGATGGCGACGGGGATCTAGACCTCGTAGCGGCGGGGCGTGCGACTAAAAATGTCATTATTTATTGGAATCAATCCTCGAAGGTTTCAAAATGATGACAAGGACTCCAAATTTCTTTCGTATCTAATTTCGACTCCCTTTTTCAATTATGAATCGTCGAAACCTTATCCGCTCCTCAGCTTTTGCTGGAACCTACTCCCTTCTTTCACCCTTTGCCAGAGCCGCCGGTGCCAATGGCGAGTTACGAGTGGTGGTGATTGGAGTGAAAGGACGTGGCTCCAGCCATATCAATGCCGTGCTATCCCACAAGAAGGCCCGCCTCGTCGGTCTCTGTGATATTGACTCGGATCAACTCAAACGCCGGGTGACGGAAATGGAGAAACGTCACAAGCTGACAGGTTTGAAAACCTACAAGGACTATCGCAAGGTGTGCGAGGATCCCGAGGTTGATGCCGTTTGCATTGCGACCTCCAACCATACCCACACCGTGATCGCGTTGACGGCTGCGGCGAACGGGAAGCATGCTTATACGGAGAAGCCGGTTTCACACAATGTTTGGGAAGGCCAGAAACTTGCTGATGGTCAGGCCAAGTATGGCACCGTGATTCAGCATGGCTTCCAGCGACGGTCTGAAACGTGTTGGGCCGAGGCCTTTGCCTGGCTCAAGGAAGGGAATCTGGGGAAGCTGACTTTGGCACGGGGATTTTGTTACAAGCCCCGGAAATCGATCGGGAAGCTTTCCGCACCGATCGAAGCTCCAAAAACGGTCGACTATGATCTTTGGTCGGGGCCTCGGAAGATGCTCCCAATCCGACGGAAGCAATTTCACTACGACTGGCACTGGCAGTCACCTTATGGAAACGGCGACCTTGGAAACCAGGGACCGCACCAACTTGATGTCTGTCGTTGGGCCCTTGGGGATCCCATGTCTTTACCGCCCGCAGTTCTGAGCATCGGTGGTCGATACGGATATGATGACGATGGCGATACCGCGAACACTCAGATTCTTTATGTGGATCATAAGCCGGCGCCCATTCTTTTTGAGGTGCGAGGTTTGCCGAAGAAGGATCTCGATTGGAAACACGGGATGCCGAACTACCGGGGCGTGACGATCGGAAACGTGATTGAATACGAGGGCGGCTCCCTGCTTGGAGGCCATGGTGCCAGTTGCAAGGTGGTCGACAAAGACGGCAAACTTGTGAAGGAATTCAAAGGCGGTCAAAATCATATTCACACCTTCTTTGAGGCCTGTCTCAGCGGAAAACAGAACCCGATGCACACGGCGGAGAATGGTCACCATTCCGCAGCGCTTGCGCACATTGGAGCGCATGCCCTTACGCTTGGGAAGGAACTTCCAGCGGAGCAGATTAAGGCTTCACTCAAGGGGAATCCCCAAGTTGCCGATGCGGTGGATCGTATGATGGTTCATTTCGAAGCGAATGGCATTGGATCCACCAAGCCTGGACTTGGGGCTCCTCTCACAACGGACGGGAAAGTCTTCACCGGCGAATTTGCGGCGGCAGCGACCAAGCTGGACCGTGAGCATTATCGGGAAGGACATGTTCTGCCAAACGCTTAGTTAATTCGTCATTCCTGCTCGCGATACTGGCGTGAAAGGTCCTCCAACTTAAGCTTGGTCAGGGTTTTCCAAATCTTGGGCTGATAACGGCTTGAGCGGATATCCTGCGAGATTGACATTAAAAGCTCTTCACTGAATTTTTCGGAAATCCAGCGGAAGAATGCGGCAGTCTCAGGTCCGCCTTCGAGGCATTTTTCACGGTCGGGATTTTTTGGGAGATCCCCCCGCAAGAGGGACACCATTCCGGTTGCGAACCAGAGTGGTGAGCTAACCGGGTAGTGTTGGATTTGTGGGATGAGACGCTTGATGAGCCACTCGCGAGCCTCGGCATCGGAAAGCTCTCCTGGCTCGCCAGGCTTTACTGCAAAGGTCCGTGGAGTGTCGACAAAGGTGGCCACGCCAAGTTGGGTTGCGAAGGGAAGCCATTCTTTAAAAAAGGTCCGGCGAATGACTGAAATTTCATCCCGCATTTCTGGATGGTTTTCAAAATTTGCCCTAAAGGTAAGGGTGATCTTTTCCTTCGTGACCGGAAGATTAATCTCGCGTGATTCCTCATATTTAGGAGTGAGGAGAGGCTCGGAAAGAGTAACCTCGTGAAGAACCAAGGAGTCCTCTTGTGCGCCGGAGGCACGAATACGAACGAAGCGGGTTCCCTTTGGGAGAGTCACGGTGGCGAGCCCGTCGAAAAACTCGGCGGCGCTGTCCCATTCCTTGCCATCGGAAGAGAGGTCGAGGACGCCATCAGCCAGGACGCCGGGAGCGGCTTCTTCTGCGCCTCCAGAACGACCGGTGGCGACAGCAATGTCTCCGGAGATGGGCCAAGGGAATTCGAGGGTGAGGTGATCTCCCTTCGTAAGTCCGGCTTGCGACCAAAAAAAGGAATCGCGGCGGCCATCGAAGATCATGGGAGGCTCGTGAAGGTCCCGTCCGGCCAGTGAGCTGGTCACGATTGTTCCGGCTAGGGTTTCGCCAGAGGGAGGATCATAAGGATCCGAGGCTTGCACGCCCATGAGGCGGTAGCGGGGAACGAACTCTTGGACGCGAGTAAGAAATGAATGGTATTTACGGCTCTCGGCAGGAGTCCAAGAGGCCTCTGCAAAGGCGGCAAGGCGTGGAAAGACGAGATATTGGAGTTTATCGATATTGGGAACATAGCGGGTCCGGAGGGTCGCTTCGGAGATCTCCCCGGACTTCATTTCGTAGACTTGGCGGAGGGTATTGAGGCCCTTCTCAGCTTCCAACTTCGATGAGAGGAGGAGTTCGGCTTCTGCGGGGCGGCTGTAAAC
>JBLHUR010000247.1:0-3812 GCA_047629805.1 Akkermansiaceae bacterium
TTTTTCATCGATTTGATGATGAACCCGAGGGCGTCTTCCCAACCTTTCTGCGGGTATTCGATATCGAAGTTGAGGAAGTCCGGGATGCTGACGAAGGTCCAAGGTTTCGTCTCTACCGCCTTAAGCGGCAGGCAGGAGAGAGCGAGAGTGAGGCAGATTCGGCGGGTCATTTGTGCTTTCATGTCCATGAGGCATTTACCGGCAGAGTGCGGGTCGCGACAATGAAAGAATCAATTTCTCTTATCACCCCCAATCCTCCCACGCGAGTCCTTCGATTCGTGCGAAATCGCGATGATTTTTGATCGTCGCCCTCAAATTATGCGGGTGGAATAGTTAAAACTCGAGACTTTGTGGTTACTTTGTATTTACAATATGGTCACATTTGCTAAGTGGGAGCATGTTCAAGAGTTCTATGCTCCTACTCTTCCTTACGCTTGTCCTACATGCGCAAAACCCACCAACGGACCCCACTCTGATTCTCGTCGCAGACGGAGACCTCGCCGAGTATTCCTTCATCTCCAAGCCTCCTTCGAATTGGCACGAGCCAGATTTTTTGGCCGGCTGGGAAACCGCGCCGACGGGATTCGGAGGAACGAGCCGCGCGACTGAAGTATCCACCGTCGCGTCCTTCCCCGAAATCCGCCTTCGGCAACGCTTCGACTTGGTTTCATCGCTAGTAACCTTGACCTTATCCCTCAAACAGGATGATGCCGATTTGGAAGTCTACCTAAATGGGGTTCAAATTCTTAATCTTGGTTCCGGGCAACTCCCGCCGACCGACCCCACGGGTTACCGGAACTATGACTTCAGTTCACACATCCCTTCACTGGTTCCTGCCGGAAACCTCTTAGGGATCTACTCGAAAGGAAGGATCCTGACTCCGATCCTCCATGGAACGACCTTCGACAAGATCGCCAATTCTATCGCGGTCGATGCGACTCAAACTCGACTCATCGAGGGTGGTCCGTCCCTCCCGATACGGGTCTTCCGTCTGAGCCCCACCAGTCCGGCTACAAGGCTCTTCATTCCTTCAGCGACACCAGCCTTCTCTCCGAACTCCGACTTTCTCGTCAAGCTCGATGGTGTCGCTCTCCCGTTCATCACCAACGACAAGGGCAGATACTTCCAAATCCCCTTCTCCGACGAGGAAGCTGAGAAGATCATCGAGCTGGAAATCATTGATGACATTCACGCCGAAGGGAACGAAGCGATCGAATTGAAATCCTTTGGACCGGCAACACGTTTCGTCGTGACTCGAAACGACACCATTGTCACGCGGACTACGGCACAAGGCGAAGGCTCGCTGAGGCAGGCAATCGAGAACGCCAAACTCAACCCAGGAAACGAAACCATTCGATTTTCCGATTCCGAAGGAGTTCCCTTTAGCAAGGCGCCGGTCACCGTCCACCTCGATTCCGGAACTCCCGGCAGATATGGACTCCGTGAAGGATTTATCATCGAAGGTCCCGCCTCTCCAGGGAGAGTCACGATCCAAGCCAGCGGCGGTCCTCTTTTCCGTGCGACCGGAGGTGGCCCCTCTTCCTCAGCTTATGATCTCACACTACGGCGACTGGTGATTCGGGGATCTTCGCTTGTCATTGAATCTCCTCGCTACCGAGGAACCATCCTGATGGAAGACTGCGAATTCGTGGACAACGATCAGGTCCTCGCACTCGACAACCGGTCGTCTTCTCCGAAGCTGCGGAGGTGCCTGTTCTTCAACAACAAGCTCTGCATGACTCACGAATCCTCAGGACTTCGAACCGAGTTTGAGAATTGCACTTTCACCTCCAACACTTCGATGTTTGAGAGTTCGGCAGTCAAAGCGGACTTTGTAGCCTGCACGTTTTCAGATCAGGGCGGCTATCCAGACAATGGTCGTTGGACCATGAAAAATTCACTCTTGGTTGGGCAAGCCGAGACCCGACTGATCAGGTCTCAAGCCTTGGATGAAGGAGGCAATCTTTTCGCTCTCAATCATCCGCTCGACAGGGAACTCCATGACAAGAGTTCGCTTGTCAGCGTTTCGGAAGCGGGCATCGGGACATTGGGCTTTCACGGCGGATTTACCCGGACGATTCCGATCCTTCCGACAAGCCCTGCACTCGACCTTGGATTACAAAGTGACGATGATTCACCTCAGTTTGATCAACGGGGCAAAGCCTATAGTCGCCGTGTCGGACCATCGCCCGACGCGGGAGCCTTCGAACTGCAACTCGTCAATGATGCTGTCCTCATCGGAGTCACAACAGATGTGACCTACGATTCGATTGCAGGGCTCTATTTTCAATTCGTCTTCATCCATAACCAGTCACCATGGACACTCAGTGATTTCCGGCTTCAAGTCGAAGACCTCCCGGAAGATGCCTTCCTTTACAATGCCTCGGGCGCTGAATTTATCGAAATTTCCCGCCCTCTCTCTTCATCAGACTACCAGATTGTCGTCATTCAATATGCGGCCAGACGTCCCGACCTGTTGCTTTTACCAACGTTATCACTAGTCATCGACTCATCCGCCGCAGATCCATATCGGGTCGCAATCGAAAGCCCTGATCTCGTAATCTACTTCGACGGAAGTGCGTCGCCCTGCCTGACATTCCGCACAGAACCCGGCGAGGCCTGCCAAGTCCAGGTTTCCGACAATGCCGCTGATTGGCTGCCGATGGGGCCGGCCTTGTTCTCCGAGTCCAACCGCCTCATCTGGAAAGACCCCGATGAGGCTCGCCCGGAGAAGCGGCTCTATCGGGTGAGCAGGTCTAATAAGCCGTAAAAGAAAGCATCTTAAAGCGTCAGACGATTTGCAGCAGGAATGAGCCAAGCCGGTCGCGGCAATCCAAAGGTCGTTTTGGCCGATCATGTGGCCCTTTTTTTCAGGTAGCGGAAGATCTCGCCATAATGCCAACTCACTTCGGGGATGATTTCGAAGCACGGGAAAAATTCGACAAAGGTGCTCCAAGAACTTTAGTTTTTCATGCTTTCGCCACAGGCGATTTCACCGGCGATGGTTGGAGTGATGACCAAACGGGCCCCGGTATTCGAAAGTAGGAACGCGCTGGCTGGCCCTGGCTTCTTTCGGCGACGTTCCCGCTCGGAAAAAACATGCCACGCTGGTTACATAATGAGTGCTGGAAACGATACTCCTATCAGCAACAAAAACAAAGCATGCCAGGCTGGTTTAAGGGTGTTCTTCGGTGCGGTGGCCGCATTTGGATAGGACGAGTTGCGAATTGGCGAAGGTGGGGAATCATGCTGGGTGAAAGTTTCTGCGACCCGCGACGAGGCTCTTGATCGCCTGCAAGATTTTGTCGGGGTGTCAGGGCGGTATTCCCGGGATCGAAATCATGTCGTGCCAGGGCATGGAAATGTCTCCTGTTTATCGGCGGCGATTCGGCATCGACTAGTGACTGAGTGGGAGGTGGCGGCGGCTCCGCTGGCCCGCTATGCCGCTTCGACGGTGGAGAAGTTCACGCAGGAGGTTTACTGGCGGAGTTATTGGAAGGGGTGGCTTTCGTTGCGGCCGCAGGTTTGGAGTGAATATCTTGAGGGGGTTGCGGAACATCCGGAAGCTGGAAAGATTCGGAGAGGAGAAGGTCCGGTGGCGGTGATAAATGGATTTGCGCGGGAGCTCACGGAGACGGGGTATTTGCACAATCATGCCCGGATGTGGTTCGCGGCGTATTGGGTTCATGTGGCGAGGTTGCCTTGGGAGTTGGGCGCGAAGTTTTTTCAAGATCACCTGCTGGATTTTGATCCGGCGGCGAACACGCTGTCGTGGCGCTGGGTGGCGGGGTGGCAAACTCCGGGGAAGACGT
>JBLHUR010000248.1:0-3691 GCA_047629805.1 Akkermansiaceae bacterium
AGGAGCGACGACCGTTGCGGATGACAGGTGGGAACGAGTAAAAAGCGAGTAAAAAGTGTCAGACGATTTGCAGGATTAGTTCTTGTCGGGGGATTCTTGGCTGCGTAGGGAGGCTTGGTCTTGAAGAAACCGCGTCGATTTTTGGTTCCGAAGGACTCCTCAGGGGAGTGTCCGCCCGTTGCGATTTATCACGTCGTTACTAGAACTGTGGGTTGACTTCGAGACCCTCAGTCCAGGCTTAATTGTTTTTCAATTTTGATAGAGGTCGCAAATTCTCCCCCGCATTGACGCTTTGTTTTAGAGGCTGAAGAACCGAGCGGAGCGAGAGAGACTCCCTGAGAAGTAGCCCGAAGGGGCTGGCCGGGGGGCCTGATCAAAAGGAGCAGCTTCGGGTGCTTTTGCGGATGTATGAAAAATTCAGCGGGTGCAAAATTTTGTCGTATTGTTTCATGGGTAATCACCTAAAGGTGCTGCTTGAGGTTCCGCCAGGGTGTGAAAAGGGGGAGTCGTTGGGGCTTTCTGAGGAGGAGCTTTTGCGGAGGCTTGGCGGGCTGTATTCGCGGAACTCTACGGCGGCGGTGGCGCGGGAGATTGAGGAGGCGAAGGGGTTAATTTTATTTGACTATCGCAAGATTTTGATTTCAGCGGGAATGGAGGAGGGGGAAGAACGAGGGAACGTGGAGACAAAGCAGCGCGTGGGAGTTCCTAAGGGGATGAATCGCGAGAAGGCCGAGGCAGAATTGGCGCGACTCGCGGAGGAGCAAGCGCGGGATTTAAAGATTTCCAAGGTGATTCAATGCCGCGTCCGCTATTTCACGGATCCCTCGGAGAAATGGCAGGCGAAATTTGGTCGCTGCGGGATCTGAAGCCGTCTGCTCCCTAGTGCAGACGTGGGGAATTCAAGAGACAAGCAGGAAAGGGACCCCACCGGCGTGGAGACCGAGAGCTTCGACTAACCTGTGCGCCGAAGCCTCTTGACCGCCATAGCTCCGCGAGCGACGGCGGTTGGCGAAGGAGTAAGCCCCGCCTGGCAGCGCAAAGAGATTCCGCTCGACGACGTCCGGACACTCGTCCTCGACGACCACTGACAGGCAAGAAGCTTGGTGATCTGAAAAAACCGCTGCCAGAAAAGACCTTGGCAACGCGAACTGGGAATCCAATCTCTGCCGCAATGAAAATCGTGCTAAAGTCTCCTAATGTCAGTAGAATGTCGCGTCGATTAGGGGCTTTTCCTGCCGGAATCTCCACAACTGTCAAACCAAACCACCGACTCCGCCCCTCTCCGCCCCTCTTCCCCCCTCTTCCCCACGCACCCCCCTTTCACCCCTTTCACCCCTTTCACCCCCCTCCGCTCCGGTCCAAGGGCGGCGTCAAGGCCCTCCCGCCAAAAGCAAATTCCTGATAGTTGTTTGGAACATCAGGCCCATTCGGATCTGCGGCTTTGTTCAGTAATGAAATTAGCCATAGATCAGTCCCCGATCCTATAGCTGGAACTAACGACGTCGACCGTTCTGGTGCCAAGGTCTCGATCTCGGTTTGGTTTCGGCTAGCAAAACGTGATTTTGGTTGGCAAGCATTAGTCGCACACGGAGAAGGCCTCGACTAGCTTCCTTGGTGCTCTCGGAGTAATTTTTGTAGCATCTCGACGACGACGTTAGGGCGATCACCAAATTCATCCTCAAAACACCGACTCGAGCAGAGAGAGACGCAAGCAGATGCTACGGATTTAAAGAGGGCAAAGGTCATCTCCTGTAAGATGTGTTCTTTAAAAGATAGGATGATCTGGGGTAGCAAGGAATTCATGATTGATTTGTTTGAGCATCAACGAAAATACTCTGGCCTGAAACGAAAAGATGGAGGCAGATGCTCGCGAGGTTCCTTGAGGATTCTCGTAGGGGAAATATGGTCGTTCTAGAATCTTGAGCACGGGTAAACAGTCCCCAAATCCCCTTTAAATATAAGATTTTTTGATAGCGGGCCTTGGTGTCGTCGCTCTCACCATCGGCGAAGCCATCTCTCGGCGTCTAGGCTTGAATCGAGGTTTGGCTGAAAGAGCAATTGAGAATGCCAATGGGGACCTTCAGTTCGCGGTGAAGCTTGTAAGCGAAAGCATAGGCAATGGCGCTGCAATTTTCGGCCTCGGAATTCCACTCGGCGTTGGCATCTTCGATGGGGTGAAGCGTGGCGAAGTAGTTGGTCACCTTGCCTTCCCGAATGACAGGCGCCTCTTCCTCACCGGCTGCGACGCGCTCGTCAATCTCCTTTAGGAGAACGCAACCAACATCGGATTTGGAGAGGAGCCATTGCATGCTGGACTGGCCCGTAGCGAGCCAGACTTCCCCGACCAGAATGTCCTTGAGCGAGATTGTTTCGCCGGACTTTTCGGCGATGATCAACGCGGCAGGGGTCGCGCTCGCCTCCAGCGGCGCAAGCTCGAGCATCCACTTGCCGCCCGCTCCGGTGGTCGCTGATTTTTTTTGACCTGCGAACTGGACCGAGACTTCGGTGCCGGGTTTTCTCCATCCCCAAACCGGGACCTCCATGCCACGTTGGAGGATGGCATGATCCCGAAAAGGCGAGCCGAGCCCGAGGGCCGCGAGATTTGGAAAAGTAAGAAAGAGAAGGGTGGAACTGAGCTTTAGAAGAATCATGAAAGGCTACTTGGGATTGTTTGTCTCGTCGAAGAATCCGCTGATGGATTCGAATGATTTTTTGCCGCCTTTTTTGACGATGGTGACCTGTCCGATGGAAGTGAAACCTTCCTTCTTGCGGGCCTCGGTAATGGTGATGGTGTCCCACGGGCCTTTGCTTTTTTTCTGTTGCCAGATCCGCCCCTTTCCGTTGATGAGATCGATTTCCTTGAGGGTCAGTTCAAGGCGGTCCTTCTTAACGGTCACGAGCATGTAGTTGGGTTTGGTGGTGCGGCCGAGGAGTCCGCCGTGGGCGACTTGCTGAATACCGTCTTGTTGTTTGCAGGTAACGGCGTGGACTTCGCCGCAGAGGTAGAGGTCGACGTCGTACTTCACCATCGTTTTCCAAAAGGCGGACTCGGATCCCTGCACGGTGAGCATCCCGGAGGAGCTGAAGGTTCGCACTGGTCGCAGGATGGGCGTGTGGCCCATCACGATGATGTGATCGACTTGATCGCGATGTTTTTTGAGGACTTCCTCAAACCACTTGAGTTGCTTGCCGGTCACTCCGGCGGCGATCTCGCCTTGCTTGCTTTCGCCTTTTTCAAAGACATCGACCGAGACGAAGAGGGCGTTTTTATGAAGCCAGTAGAAAGCGGTGCCCTTCATGTGATCGGGGCCGTTGAGAGGCATCTTCAAATGACGACGAAAGGCCTCCTTGTAATGAGGAACCAACTTGGCGGTGTTGCCGCGCCACGGGTTGTCTCCAATTTCGTGATCGCCGAGCGCGGTGTAAACCTTGAGGTCGTGATCGGCGAAGCGCTTTGTCCATTGCGGGTAGTAAAGGTCGGCCCACTTATTGACGTCTTCCTTGGTCGGCCCCCAGTGTCCCATGACGAGATCTCCGGCAACCATCGCGAAGGCCGGGTCTTCCTTTTTCATCGATTTGATGATGAACCCGAGGGCGTCTTCCCAACCTTTCTGCGGGTATTCGATATCGAAGTTGAGGAAGTCCGGGATGCTGACGAAGGTCCAAGGTTTCGTCTCTACCGCCTTAAGCG